>CALCYJ010000312.1 GCA_937905845.1 uncultured Rhodospirillales bacterium | reverse complement strand
AGATCGCCGGGCTTGATCAAGAGGCAGAGTGGCACCGCGTTGCCGATGCGGCCGATCCGGCGCTGGAATTCCTGGAAGAAATCTTCCGTCGTGGTCAGGCAGAGCAATGCCTCGACGCCGCCGTGGCGGGTCAGGGCTTCGAGGAATCCAGCGCCCGCGGACTGGCGGCCGACGATATTCGCCTGTTCGCTCTCATAGGCTTCGGGAATGTAATAGATGGCGCAATTGCGCTTCTCCCCGCTGTTTTGCTCCACGTGCCGCCTCCCAGCCCCGGGTTTGCCGCCCGGCCCTCAGGTGTCGTTGCAGACCGGGTAGCCGTAGTCGGGCGTGAAGGTGAAATCGTAGCTCGGGTAGTCGTTGACGGGATTGAAGCCGTTGTTGAACGAGCCTTTCGAATTCTGGATCAGGTTGATCACCGCATCGATCGCGAGCCGCAGCGCCGGTTCCGTCCAGCCGCCCTCGACGCTGTAATTCTCGCCGGCGAAATAGAGGCCCGACGAGGCGCTGTATTGCTGGTTGTAGGCCAGCAGCGAATAATTCTGCGTCCAGGTGCGCTGGCGGTAGAGCTTGGCGCAGCCGTGGTAGGTGGGCTGGTCCGACCAATGGATCACCGTCGCGTCGTTGGCATTGACATAGGTGCTGATGCGCACCCCGAGCGTGCTCAGGGTAATCTGGTCGAGCTGCGCCAGGACGCGGTTTCCAAGGTCGGCGTCGTTATAGGGCAGGAGCTTGATCGCATCGTCCTCCCAGGTATAGCTCGCGAGCAGCGCCCCGGCATCGTTGGCGTTCCATTGCACGCCATAGGCATCCTGTACGAACGTGTCGGAGATGATGACCTGCGGAATCTTCGACACGTTCCAATAGGTCTGGGTCAGCGGGAAGAACACTTTGCAGCTCGCGATATTATGCTGCTCGTTGCGCGCCGTCGTGACTTCAAGCGGCAGATCGTTGGTGATGTTGAAGCCCGAAAGGGCGATCGACATCTGCGAGGCCCAGAGGTTGGGCGTCACCACGGCATATTGGAAATTCTGCGCATTGCCGTTGATATCCGTCACGGTCAAGCCTTGAGCGGTCTTGGCGATGCTCGCCACCGGCCGGTTGATGAACAGGCTGACGTCGTTGCTGGTGACGTCGTTCGCCGCCTGGAACAGCGATTGGCTGGCGCCGGGCGCGGCCTGGTAGAACAGCCATTCGGTCAGCGACTGGATGCCCTCGTAGAGGGGCGCCACCAGGCGCTGGCCGCTGCTGTCGTTGAGATACTGGTCGTTGTAATAGGGCAGGTTGGTCTTGTTCAGAATGCCGAGCATGCTCTGAAGCTGGCTGTTGAAGCCGAACATGACGCAACGGATGAACCACATGGCGCCGATCTCGTAGAAGGCGCCCCAGCTGCCATCGCCCGCGCCGATCGTATAAAACAGCTCCGACTGGGCATCGCTCATGCCGAAGCCGCCGAACCAGCCGTCGTTGTTGTAGGTCGAGATCGCCGGCGTGAAGACGAGGTCGCTGAAGGACATCTTCTCGTAATTATTGGCGATCTGCTCCCAGATCTGGGGCCAGGTGGACAAGGGATAGAGCTTGGTGACGATCCCGGAGAAGAAGCTGATGAACGTGTAGACCAGCTTGTAGACCGGGGCCAGGTACGGGTCGTTGGGCGGGTTGTAGGGATTGGCGTTCGATGGCCAGAAGATCATTTGCGGGTTGGGGTAGAATTCGCCCTCCGGCCCCCAGCCCTGATTGACGAAGATGCCGGTATTGCCGGGCGCCGAGCCCGGATTGGGGAAGGGCATGGGCGTGGCATTGGCCTCCGCCGTCAGGTAATAATCGAACAGGCAATTGCCCGTGCCGGGGCCGCCGAAATAGGGGAAGCGCATCGCCCCCAGTTCCATGGCCGAAACCTGGTTGCTGAGCGGCACCGTATAATGGCGGCCGCAGATCCGGTTGCTCGCTTCGTAGATCACCACCTTGTAGCCGCAGCGATAGAGTTCGCGCGCCGCCGTCATGCCCGCGACGCCGCCGCCGATCACCGCCACGCTCGGCTGGCTTGGGGGCGCGGTGCCGATGCCGTTCTCGTTCTGCTGCGCCAGGCTGAGCAGCCGGTAATAGTCGAAGCGCAGGTCTGGCGGGTTGGGATAGTCGGGCAGCCAGTCGTTCTGATCGCCGGGGACGCGGGGAATGGGGATATCGACCACTGGGCGCATGATTCCCTCCGATGCCGGGTCGGCCGGGGCGGCTTTGCCCCGCTCCGGTCAGCTTGTGGTTGTTGAATTCAATAAAATCAATCGTGTAAAGTGTTATGTCGGTTTTGCAAAGCGTCTCACGAGATGTTTTCTCGGTCAATCTTATATTTCGCAAGGAAAATATTTTGATTTCTAGTATTACGCCTTGCGCCAGCCGACATGGCGGCTTGGGCCCTTTCACGCCGTCGCGCGCGAAAAGGCCTTTTCCCTCAAGCGAAAACGATAGGATTTGCCATAAATCGGCGGCGTGAGAGCGTGCGGCCTTGCGCTCTCGGCATGGGCCTGCCGCGGCCGATTCGGACCGGGTGGCAAGGTGCCGGGCTGGAAAATGGCGGCTCTCAGGTCCAGCAGCCGATGCGGAGGACGAAGGCCTGCGCCCGCCGGAGCAACGCCGGCTGATCCAGGGCGGGCGAGCGGACGGCCAGGCGGTAGCCGATGTGGTGCCGTTCGAGGAAGCGCAGGACGGTTGCTTCCGGTACCGCCAGGCCGACGTCCTCGATCACCTCGTGCAGCTTTTCGTAAACGACCGGGGTATTGATCTCGGCCTGGATGATTCCGATGACGGCGCCCTCATCGTCCACCACCGGGCCGCCGCTGTCGCCGTGGCGGACATCGGCCTTGAGCACGAGATGGGTTTTCTGGCCGGCATGGGCGGCCATGCCCATCACCCGGCCGGGGGTGAGCAAGGGCGTGATGCGCGGCAGCCCGAGATCGGGATAGCCGACGATGCCGGCGAAGCTGCCGGTGGCGAGAAGGCCGGGCGGCCGGAAGGCGACGACGGCCTCGGGCGCGAGGCGGGTCGCGAGGAGGGCGAGATCATCCGCCGGGTCGGCCGCCACAAGCATGGCCGCGGTCGCGCCGCTGGCGCCTTCCGTCGTGAGGCCGGCGCAACCCGCGATGACATGATTGTTGGTCAACGCCATGCCATTGGCCGTGACCATGAAGCCCGAGCCGAGCCGGGTGAGATGCCGGCCGGGGATGCTGACGGGCTTGGCCTCCACCGCCTGTTTGACGCGCTCCTCGCGGCGCTGCTCGATCGCCTGCGCCTGCGCCGCCGTGACGATCTGGTCGTGGCAATTGGCGGTGATCGTGATGGTTTGCAGCGCCGGGTCGTAGCAGCGGACCAACCCCGGGCCGAGCGGCGCCGCCATGGGGTCGGCGGCCGCGGCGGCGGCAAGGCCCGACACCAGCAGCGCGGCCACGGCCAGGTGCTGAAAGTGCCGCAGGGCAAGCCGCAGCAACCCGGCCGGCCGCCGGCGCCGCTGATCGGAGCGAACGCTGTCTTGTTCCGGCGCCGGCATGAACCCGCCTTTGTTCGGTTTGCAGCCGCATGGTGGCCGCGGCCATGGTGGCGTCGGGCCTGCCCCCTGTCAATGTCGCGGCGCGCGCGCCGCCAGCGCAGGAGCGGCCTTGTCGCGCGCGTGTATCTGGCCTGGCGCGTGTATCTGGGAAGAGGCTTGCCCCAATCATGACAGGACTTGCCCCATTCGTGACATGAAGATCTGGGATAAGCGAGAGATTGCGCGTCGGCGCGGCGGGTGGAGATGACGGAATGACACGCAGCGACGGGCCGTTTGCCGCCGGTGTTTTTCGGCTTTGCCGTGCCCTGTGCCGGGTCGTGATTCCGGGCCTTCCGTTGTTGGCGCTGGCGCTGCCCGTGACCCCGGCCCAGGCGGCGGGAGATCCGGCGGGCGCGAGCCAGGCGCAGGCGCTGCATGTCCTGAACCGGCTGGCCTTCGGGCCGGCGCCGGGCGATCTGGCCCATGTCGAGAAGATCGGGGTGCAGGCCTATATCGAAGAGCAGCTTCACCCCGAGCGGTTGCCGCTGCCACCCGGTCTTGCACGGCGCCTCGCCGCCTTGCAGACCCTCGAAATGACGCCCTCGGCGCTGATCGCCGATTATGGCCCGCCGCCGCCCGGCCCCGATGGCAAGCGCGACATCGCCGCACTCAAGGCACAGCGCCAGCGTTCCCGCATCATCCTCGATCAGGCGGTGGCGGCGAGGCTGCTGCGGGCGGTGGAGAGCCCGCGCCAGCTTCAGGAAGTGATGGTCGATTTCTGGTACAACCATTTCAACGTCTATGCCCACAAGGGGCTCGATCACCTCTGGATCGGCGCCTATGAGGCGGAAGCGATCCGCCCCCACGCGCTTGGGCATTTCCGCGATCTGCTCGAAGCCACGGCGCGCCATCCGGCGATGCTGTTCTATCTCGACAATTGGCAGAATACGGCGCCCGACAGTCCCGGCGCGCGCGGCCGTTTCAAGGGCATCAACGAGAATTACGCCCGCGAGGTGATGGAGCTGCACACGCTGGGCGTGAACGGCGGCTATAGCCAGGCGGACGTGATCGCGCTCGCCCATATCATGACCGGCTGGGGGCTGGCGCCAAGGCGGGCCGCGGCGGCCGGACAGCCGATGTTCCGCTTCTATCCGCGCCGCCACGACGAGGGCACGCAGTCGTTCCTGGGCCACGATATGGAAGGCCAAGGCGTGGCGGAAGGCGAAGCGGCGCTCGACCTGCTCGCCCGCGCGCCCGCGACCGCGCACCATATCGCCTTCGAACTGGCGCAATATTTCGTCGCCGACCAGCCGCCGGCCGCCCTGGTCGATCGCCTGGCAAGCCGCTTCCTCGCCACCGACGGCGACATTCGCGCGGTGCTGGAGACGCTGTTCCGCAGCCCGGAATTCTGGGCCGGGGCGGCGATGAACAGCAAGTTCAAGACCCCTTATCGTTTCGTCGTCTCGGCGGTGCGGGCTTCCGGCCTGCCGCTCGACAATGTGCGCCCGCTCGCCGGTACGCTCTATCAGCTCGGCGAGCCGCTCTATGGCTGCCAGACTCCCGACGGCTACAAGAATACCGCGCAGGCCTGGCTCGATGCCGGCGCCATGACGCAGCGCCTGAGCTTCGCCACCAGGCTCGGCGCCGGACGGCTGCCGCTCGATCGCGCCATCGCGCCCGACGGCACGCCGGAGGCACCGGCGCCGGAGGCGATGGTAAGGCCCGAACCGCTGTCGGTTGCAGCCCTTCAGGCGACGCTCGGCGGAATGATCGCGCCGGCGACGCTTCAGGTTGCGGCGGACGAGCCGCTGCCGCTGCGGGCGGGGCTCATTCTCGGGGCGCCGGAATTCATGCGCTATTGAGAGCGGGGAGGCGGAGCATGGCGATCGACAGACGGCGCTTTCTTCAGACGGCGGGCAGTGCCGCGGGCCTGAGCCTGCTGCCGATCGGCCGTTCCGGGTTTGCGGCGAGCCTTGGTGCCCAAGGGCCGTCCGGCGCGCCGGCGCCGCGGCTCGTCGTCATCTTCCTGCGCGGGGCGGTGGACGGGCTCAATGTCGTGGCGCCCTATGGCGAGCGGGCCTATTACGATTACCGCCCGACCATCGCGGTGCCCAAGCCCGGGACCGAAGACGGGCTGGTCGATCTCGACGGCCATTTCGGCCTGCATCCAGCACTCTCGCCGCTTACGCCGCTATGGCAGGCGAAGAGCCTCGCCTTCGTCCATGCCTCGGGCTCGCCCGATCCGACGCGCTCGCATTTCGATGCCCAGTTCTACATGGAGAGCGGCACGCCGGGCATCAAGACGACGCCCGACGGCTGGATGAACCGGCTGCTGGCGAGCCTGCCCGGACCGCATCGGCCGACCGAGGGGGTGAGTTTCGGGGCGACGACGCCGCGGATCTTCACCGGCGCGGCTGCGGTCGCGAGCGTGCCCCAGGGGCGCAATGCCACGCGGCCAGAAGCGACCGACCGGCCTTTGGTGAGCAGCGCCTTCGCCAGGCTCTATGACGGCAACGACGCGATGAGCCGCGCCTATCGCGAAGGGCAGGCGGCGCGGGGCAAGCTGATGACGGATCTCGCGGCCGACATGACGCAGGCCGACAACGGCGCGCCGCTGCCCGACAGTTTCGTCACCGACAGCGCCCGCCTCGCCCAATTGTTTACCAAGGACGCCGGCGTGCGCCTGGCCTTCATCGCCTTCGGCGGCGTCGATACCCATGTCGAGCAGGGCGGCGCCCGCGGCCGGCTCGCGAGCCGCCTCGCGCCGCTGGGTCAGGGGCTCGCCAATCTCGCGGCCGGGCTCGGGCCGGCCTGGCGCGACACGATCGTCCTGGTGATCTCGGAATTCGGCCGCACCGCGCGCGAGAACGGCAATGCCGGCACCGATCACGGGCATGGCAACGCCCTGTGGGTGATGGGCGGCCCGGTGGCCGGCGGCAAGGTCTATGGCGCCTGGCCGGGCCTCGAATCCCAGGCGCTCTATCAGAACCGCGACCTCGCCGTCACCACCGATTTCCGCAGCATCGTCGCGACCGTCCTGGAACGCCATTTCCGGCTTTCCGATACCGCATTGGAGCGGATCTTTCCCGCAGCACCCGCGCGGGGCCAGGGGGTGGATTCTCTCGTGCGGGCCTGAGGGCGTGATGGCGTGAGGGTCGCAACCGGAAGGTTTCAGATAAGCCGGTTCGGCGTTTAGTTCCTACCAGAAAAGTGATTCCACTTTTCCGGTGATGGGCTCTAGACTCGCGCAATGCGGGATTAACCAGTTGGTGCCATGCTTCCCGGGATAGGCCGCCGCGGGTGGGCGGGAATCCCCGGGGAGCAGGCATTGAGCGCGAGACGCAACCCATGATGACGAGGATCGCTTCTCTGTCGGCGGCCTGCCGCCCGGCCCGGGCTTTTGCGCGCCAGCCATTGCGCGTCGGGGCGTTGTGCATCCGGCCATTGCGTGTCCGGGCGTCGCTCGGGTTGCTGGCACCGGGGCTGCTGGCGCTGGGGCTGGGATTGTTTCCGGCGGCGTCGCGGGCGGCGGTTTTGACCGACCTTCTGGCGCGCCAGCCGCTGACCGTCGCGGGCGTCATGCTCGACGGCGGCAGCCTGCGGCGATTCTACGCCGCCCGCGATGGAAGGCCGGCTTGGGACATGGACCGGGCCAGAGCCTTGCGCGACGCCTTGCGCCAAGCGGGTGCGGCCGGCCTGGATCCCGCGGATTACCATCTCTCGGCGCTCGATGCCGCCCTGAGCAAGGCCGCCGCCCTTGCCGCGGCCACATCGCCGCCGGCCGGGGAGCCGGCCGCGGCCGCGCAACCGGCATCGATACCGATATCGGCCTCGGCATCGGCATCGGCATCGGCATCGGCATCGGCATCGACAGTCCCCACGCCCTCGGCACCGGCCGCGGAGTCGGATTCCGCCGCCGCGGCGCTCGATCTGCTCGCGAGCGATGCTTTCCTGCGCTATGCGGCAGATCTCGGCCATGGCCGGGTCGTGCCCGGGAAGATCGATCCCAATTGGGATTTGGCGGCGCCGGCCGTGGACGGGGTCGGGCTGCTGGAGAAGGCGTCGGCATCCGATGCCGCCCTGGTGCAGGTGCTGCGGGACCTGGCGCCCGAGGCGCCCGGCTATCGTCGTCTCGAACAGGCGCTGGCGGCCTACCGCGCCCTCGCCGCCCATGGCGGCTGGCGGACGATTCCATCCGGCCCGACCTTGAAGCCCGGCATGAGCGATGCGCGGGTCGCGGCCTTGCGCGCCCGCCTTCATGTCGCGGGCAAGGGCGAGATGTTCGACCCGGCGCTGGCGGTTGCGGTGCGCCGCTTTCAGCGCCACCACGGCCTCACGGCGGACGGCGGGGTCGGACCGGCAACGCTGCGCGAGTTGAACCGGCCGGTCGGCGAGCGCATTGCGACCTTGCGCGCCAATCTCGAGCGCTGGCGCTGGCTGCCGCGCGATCTCGGGCCGCGCTATATCGCGGTCAATATTCCGGCGCAGGAGCTTCAGGCCTATGCCGGCGGCGAACCCCGACTCGACATGCGCGCCGTGGTCGGGACGGCGGACAAGCCGACGCCGCTCCTGGCAAGCGAGGTGCGCTCGGTGGTGTTCGCCCCGAGCTGGTACGTTCCCCGCTCGATCGCCGTGAACGAGATCCTGCCCAAGCTCAAACGCGATCCGGATTACCTGGCGAGCGATGATCTGCGCATCCGCGGCCGCGACGGCGCGGCGGCCTTGGGACAGGATATCGACTGGCGGCAGTATGGCGACGACGACTTCCCCTATCAGCTTGTCCAGCTTCCCGGCACGCGCAACGCGCTCGGGCGGGTGAAGTTCCTCTTCCCCAATCCTTTCGACGTCTATATGCACGATACGCCGGCGCACAACCTGTTCACCTTGCCCGTCCGCGCCTTCAGCCACGGCTGTATCCGCCTGGAACAGCCCGACGCGCTCGCCACCTGGCTGTTGCAGGATAATGCCGGCTGGGACGCGGCCAAGGTCGCCGAGAATCTGGAACGCACCACCTCCTATATCGTCCGGGTGGAGCATCCGGTGCCGGTCTATCTGCTCTATTTCACCGCCTGGGTGGCACCCGACGGCACGCTCGAATTCCGCCCCGACCTCTATGGCTGGGACAGCAAGCTCGATCAGGCGCTGCACCAAAGGCTGGCGGGCTTGTCCACCCTGTCGCGCCGCGCCGGCTGACCGCCCGCGGGCCTTGGTTTTCGGAATTTGCCGCCGGGGCGCCATCGGGAGTTGCCCCGAACCGCGGGTTGTTGGTATAAGCGACGCCATGACCTTGGATGCGCATGGCAACGCCAGACGCCGTCTCCTGGTTCTCGGCGCCGGCCTTGCAGGCGGTGTTCTCGGGAACGGGTTGGTCGCGGGGAAGGCGGAAGCGGCGCTGGGAATCGCCCGGCGATCCAGCCATCCGCAGGGCGGCAGCCATTCGCTGGGCGGCATCCATCCGCCGGGCGGAAACTCTCTGCCAGGCGAGCGTGCGCTTTCCTTCGACAATCTCCATACCGGCGAACGGCTGCGCACGGTCTATTGGTGCGACGGCCATTATCTTCCCGCCGGCCAGAAGGAGATCGACTGGGTCCTACGCGATTTCCGCGCCAACCAGGTGCACCCGATCGACCCGGCGGTGCTCGATCTGCTCCATGCGCTGCAGAACCGGCTGGAATGCCGCGGGCCCTTCGAGATCATCTCCGGCTATCGCACGGCCAAGACCAACGCCATGCTCGCCGCCAGCACCGAGGGTGTCGCCCGGCACAGTCTGCACATGAGCGGCATGGCGGTGGATATAAGGCTCGCCCGGGTGCCGCTGATGACGCTGCATCGCGCGGCCGTATCCTTGCGCGCCGGCGGCGTCGGCCTTTATCGCGCCTCCGACTTCGTCCATGTCGATGTCGGGCGCGTGCGCTACTGGTGAGCGGCCGGACGCCCGATCTGACCCACGGCCTTGCGATCTTTCCGGCGTGATATGGGCCCGCGCCTCACATGGCGCTGATGCCGCCGTCCAGCACCAGTTCGGCCCCGGTCATGAAGCTCGATTCGTCGGAGGCGAGATAGAGGATGCCATAGGCCACGTCGTCGGGCTTGCCGATCCGGCCCAAGGGCACCTGGCGGGCGAGCTTCGTCATCCCGTCCGCCGCGCCAAAGCGCTCGCGGATCCGGTCGAGGATGGGGGTGTCGATGAAGGTCGGATGGACGGAATTGCAGCGGATATTGTAGCCCTGACGGGCGCAATGGAGCGCCACCGACTTGCTCAGCATGCGCACCGCGGCCTTCGCCGAATTATAGCCCGCCATATTGTGGCCGGCGATGATGCCGGCAATCGAGGAGATATTGACGATCGAGCCGCCGCCGCTCCGCGCGATCAGCGGCACGCCGTATTTGCAGCCGAGGAAGACGCTGTCGAGATCGACCGCATGGACGCGGCGCCAATCCTCCATGGTCAGTTCCTCGATGGTCTTGCCCATGCCGATGCCGGCGGAATTGACCAGGATCTCGAGGCCGCCGAATTGCGCCTCGACCGCGCCATAGACCCGCTGCCAGTCGGCCTCCTGCGTCACGTCGTGGGGGAGGAAGACGGAATGCCCGCCGATCTCGGCCTGGGCCGCCCGCCCGCCCGCCTCGTTGATGTCGGTCAGGGCGACGCGGGCGCCCTCGCGCGCCAGCATGATCGCGGTGGCGCGCCCGAGCCCCGAGGCCGCGCCGGTCACCAGCGCCCGCTTTCCCGCCACCCGTCCGGCCCGGAGGCCCGCCGCGCTGCTGCTGCTTTCGACCAAGATCGTTTCCTTCCCTGACGTCATGATCCTAATGCCTTGACCCAAGGGCTCTAGCATCGGCGGCCGCGCGCAGGCAAGGCTTTCCGTCCTCCGCCGGCTGTGCTCAACTGGCGCCGTGCGATCAAGGTCAATTTCGGTGGGAGGAACAGCGCCATGCAAAGTTATCGTATCACCCGGTTCGGCCAGCCCCTGGAAGCGGCGAACGAGCCCGATCCGAGCCCCAAGGGATCGGAGGTTCTGCTCCGGGTGACGGGCTGTGGCGTCTGCCATTCCGATCTCCATCTCTGGGAGGGATTCTTCGATCTCGGCGGTGGCAAGAAGCTCCCGGTCGGTTCCGGCGAGGGGGCGTTGCCGCTGACGCTTGGCCATGAGATTGCGGGCGAGGTCATCGCCCTTGGCCCGGAAGCCTCCGGCGTCGCGCTCGGCGACAAACGGGTGGTCTTTCCCTGGATCGGCTGCGGCGCCTGCGCCTATTGCCAGCGCGGCGAAGAGCATCTTTGCGGCAAGTCGCGCGCCCTGGGCGTGGCTCGGCCCGGCGGCTATTCCGACCGTATCCTGGTGCCGCATGCACGCTATCTGCTGGATTACACCGGCATGCCGACGGAGCTTGCCTGCACCTTCGCCTGTTCCGGCCTCACCGCCTACAGCGCGCTGAAGAAGATCGGCCGCCTGTCGGAGAGCGAGCCGCTGCTGATCGTCGGCGCCGGCGGCGTCGGGCTGGCCGGCGTGCGCCTGGCCAAGGCGGTGTGCGGCGTCGCGCCCTTCGTCGCCGATATCGACGATCGCAAGCTCGAAGCCGCCCTTGCCGCCGGTGCCGCCGGGGTGATCAATTCCGCCCAGGCCGACGCCGGCAAGACCCTGTTCAAGATGACCGGCGGCGGCGCGCTTGGTGCTGTGGATTTCGTCGGCGCCGAAAGCTCGGTGACCTTCGGCCATATGGCGCTGCGCAAGGGCGGCCGGCTGGTCATCGTCGGGCTGTTCGGCGGCACGTTCACCCTGCCGATCCCGATGTTCGCGATGCGCGCGCTGACCATCGGCGGCTCCTATGTCGGCAGCCTGAGCGAGATGCACGAGCTGATGGCGCTGGGCCGGCAGGGGCTGGTGCCGCCGATCCCGGTGCAGAAGCGGCCGCTGGCCGAAGCCGCCCATACGCTTGACGACCTCAAGGCGGGAAAGATCGTCGGCCGCGTCGTGCTCACGCCCTGACGTCAATCGCTGCCGGGAGGTTGCGGCGCCGCCGGCCCGGCCAGACTCGTCTGCGGCGGCGGCGGCGCGGCGGTATTGGCATCGATGCCGTAGGGCGCGAAAGGATAGGGAATGGCGGCGATGGCGGCGATGCTCGCCGAGAGCGGCGGCGCGCCCAGGCTGATCGGCGTCGGCACGGTGGTGTGTTCGGCGACGATCCGCTGCACCGCCGTCCAGTCGATCAGGATGGGCCGGCCGGCAAGCGCCTGGGTGATGGCGTCGGTCGCGCGCTGGAGCGGGTTTTCGGCGCTCGGATAATCGGGAAGCGGCTCGTGCGCCGAGAGATAGAGGATGCCGTCGCGCTCGCCGACGAGATAGGGCTGGTCGATGATGCGCACCGGCGTGCCGACGGGGAGGGACTGGAAGACCGAGGCGATGTCTTCGGGATAAAGATGCATGCAGCCGTGGCTGACCCGGCCGCCGACGCCCCAGGGCCGGCTGGTGCCGTGGATGAAGATGCCGGGAAGGCCGGTCCGCAGTGCGAGCAGGCCCATCGGATTGTCCGGCCCCGGCGGCACCACGGCGGGCAGCGGATCGCCTTCCTGCGCATGTTCGGCCAGAATGCTCTTCGGCACGATCCAGCTCGGGTTGCGGACCTTGGCGACAACCCGCGTGGCGCCGAGGGGCGTTGGCCATTTGTCGCGCGAGACGCCCATCGGGAAGGTGATCACCTCCGCCGGCTGGCCCGCGGCGGGCACGGGGAAATAATAGAGGCGGCGGGCGCCGATGTCGGCGACGATGCCGCGCCAGGGCTTGGGCGGCAGGACGAATTCGCGCGCCACCAGGACGCGCTCGTCCTGCTTGGGCAGCCAGGGATCGACAGCGGGATTGCTGAAGGTGATCTCGTCGCTGCCGAGGTCGTAGTGGCGGGCGATGTCGAACAGCGTATCGGCCTTGTTGGCGGCGACCACCATGAGCGCGCCGACCAGGCTGCCGTTCTCGGGCAGAGGGAAGGTCGCCGCCGCGGCCGGACCGCCTCGCGCCGCCATCAGCAGCAGGCCGGCGGCAAGCCAGGCTACGGCGATCGCACAAGCCCGCGGTCCGAGAGCGAAACGGCGCCGGCCGGAGGGAATGGGCCGCGCGGCCGGGCAGGCATCGATCGACATGATCATTTCCTTCACGCCGCCATCCCCCTCATCTGGCGGCCGGTTCCAAAGCCCGTGCCGGCAGCCGGCAGGAGAAAGCCCGCGGCGGCACGCGCCGCGACAGTCTAGGGTCTGTCGCCTGCGGGCGTCAAACCGGGGGGCCGCGAAGCGCGCCTGTGGGGCCGGTCGTGAGGCCGGTCGCGGCGGCCGGTGTGGCGTGATGTCGCAGCGGTTTTCTTTTGCTCCGGCCCGGCCTATGGTCGCGCTCGATAGAGTACGGGAGTGCGGATCATGACGGAGCGTTTCGGCGGCGCTGCACCCGCGGCGGGACCGGCTGTGGCCGGTGGCATGCCGGGAATCGGCGGCAGATCCGGCCGGCCCCAGGCGCGCCCTGGCGCGGTGCCGGCGGCGAGGCCCTGGGCCGGGTCGCCGCGGGCGGTGGCGCTGTGGCTTTTCGTCGTCGCGGCGCTGGTGGCGGGGATGGTGCTGCTCGGCGGCGTCACCAGGCTTACCCATTCCGGCCTTTCCATGGTCCAGTGGCATCCGATCAGCGGCGTGGTGCCGCCACTCGATCGGGCCGCGTGGCAGGCCGAGTTCCAGGCCTATCAGCATTATCCGGAATATCGCGACGTCAACGACGGCATGAATCTGCGCGATTTCAAGCGCATCTTCTGGTTCGAATATGCCCACCGCCTGCTCGGCCGCGTGATCGGCGTGGTGTTCGCGCTGCCCTTCCTGTGGTTCCTGTTTTCCAGGCGTCTCGACCGCCGGCTGGCGCCGCGGCTGGCCGGGATCTTCGTGCTCGGGGCCGCGCAAGGGGCGCTCGGCTGGTACATGGTCGAGAGCGGGCTGGTAAGCATTCCGGCGGTGAGCCATTTCCGCCTGACGGCGCATCTGGGCCTCGCCATCGTCATCTTCGCCTTCATCCTCTGGACCGGGCTCGAACTCGTGTGGCCGGGGAGCGGCGGGGCCAGGCGCCGGCCGGGCTTGCGCCGCGGCGCCCTGGCGCTTCCGGCGCTGGTCTTCCTCCAGATGTTGCTGGGCGGGCTGACGGCGGGACTGCATGCCGGCCTGACCGACAATACCTGGCCGCTCATGGCCGGGCGGTTCATCCCGGCGCATCTCTTTCCGCTGACGCCCTGGTGGCTCAACCCCCTCGATACAGTCGAGACGGTGCAGTTCGACCACCGCATGCTGGCCTATATCGTGCTAATCTCGGTCCTGCTGGTGTGGTGGCGGGTACGTGTGCGGCCCGACGCCGGCCGGCGGGTCAGGATCGCCGCCGATCTCGTCCTGGCGGCGGTCGTGCTGCAAGTGTCGCTCGGCATTGCGACGCTGCTCGAAGTGGTCCCGGTGCCGCTGGCCGCGATGCATCAGGGCGGGGCGGTGCTGCTCCTCACCACCACGCTGGTGCTGGCACGGGCGCTGAGCGCCGGGTGAGATTTTCGCCTACGGCCGAACGGGCCATCGGCAATACGGGGGTAACGACGTGATCAGATTCCGCACCCTGTCCGCCCTGCTGTTCGCCCTGGCGCTGGCCTTCGCGCCGGGCCTGGCGCAGGCGCGCGCCGGCGCCCATTTCGGCGGCAGTTCGGGCTTCTCCTCCTACGGCAGCATGGGCAGCCGCGGCAGCCGCACTTTCAGCGGCGATAATGCCGCGCCCATCCAGCGCAGCATGACCTCGCCCGGCATGGGCTCGTCACCCTTCGGCAGCAGCGGCATCGGCGGCAGCGGCGCCTTCGGCCGCCATCCATTCCTGGCCGGCATCGCCGGCGGCCTGCTCGGCTCGTGGTTTGCGCATATGCTGTTCGGCGGCTACGGCGGCGGGATGGGCAGCCCGCTCGGCGCGCTGCTGCATCTGGCGATTCTCGGCTGGTTGATCTGGTTCGCCTTCCGCCTGTTTCGCCGGGTCGGACCGGCCGGTGGCCTGGCGGGAGGGGGGATGGGCGCAGGTCTGGGCGCGGTGCCACTGGGGCTCACCGGGCGCGGCGGCGCCCAGGCGGCGGGGCCGGCGCTCTCCCAGCAGGATGAGGCGGCTTTCGCGCAAGTGCTCACCGGCATTCAGGCGGCCTGGAGCCGCGGCGATCTGGAAGCGATGCGGCGCCTCGTCACGCCGGAGATGCTCAGCTATTTCGCCGAAGAACTCGCCGGCAACACCAGCCGCGGCGTCGAGAACCGGGTCGAGCAGGTCCATCCGCTCGATCTCGAGGTCCGCGAAACCTGGTCGGAGGGCGGCTTCGACTATGTCACGGCGGCGATGACCTGGAGCGCCCTCGATTATACGCTGCGCCTGGGCGAGCGGCCGGGCGATGCCGATCTCGTGGTCGAAGGCGATCCGCAGACCGCGCACGAGGTGAGCGAGGTCTGGACCCTGGTGCGGGCGCCGGGCGGCCACTGGCTGCTCTCGGCGGTGCAGCAGCTCCACTGAAGCCTATTTTAGGCAAGGATACCGGCCCATCCCGCGCTCTCAGCCCGAGGGGGTCTTGAGACTTGCCCGGGCCTGGCCGCGGACCTCGTTGCCAGCCTCCGGCGACAGGCGGAGGAAGAAGGCGAGCGAGAGAAAGGTGACAAGGCCGACGCCCAGGAAGGCAGGAGCGAAATCACCCGCCCCGAGATTGGTGCCGCCGCGCCAGCCGAGCGTCAGATGCAGCGCCAGCGCTCCCGAGCCGACGCCGATGCTCAAGGCGAGCTGCTGCGCCATGCTGGAGAGGCTGGTGGCGCGGCTCATCTGCGCCGGCGCGATATTGGCATAGGCCAGCGTATTGACGCAGGTGAATTGCAGCGAGCGGAAGAAGCCGCCGGCCAGCAGCAGCACATAGATCACCAGATAGGGCGTGGTCGGGCGGAACAGCGCGTAGCTGGAGAGGAAGATCGTGCAGATCACGGCATTGGCGATCAGCACCGGGCGGTAGCCGAAGGTGCGGATGATCGGCGTCGCCGTCACTTTCATCGCCATGGCGCCGGCGGCGCTCGCGAAGGTGATGAGGCCGGAACGGAAGGCGCTCAGGCCGAAGCCGAGCTGCAAGAGCAGCGGCAGCAGAAAGGGCAGGGCGCCGACGCTGACGCGGAAGATCGAACCGCCGATCACCGCGGTGGCGAAAGTCGGGATGCGGAAAAGCGACAGATCGATGATCGGCTGGGCGGTCTGGCGCGCGTGGCGGGCATAGATAAGAAGGCAGGCGCCGCCGCCCAGGATCAGCCCCGCCACCAGCACGACCGGCAGCACGCCGCGGCCCGCCGATTCGAAGCCGAAGACCAGGCAGGCGAGCCCGATGCCGGTGAGCAGGAAGCCCGGAACATCGAGGCGGGAAACCTCGCTCTCGGGCGTATTCTCGATGAAGAGCGTGGCGAGGACGAAGCCGAGCAGCCCGATCGGCACGTTGATGTAGAAGATCCACCGCCACGACCAGTAGGTGACGATGAAGCCGCCGACCGGCGGGCCCAGGACCGGGCCGAGAAGGGCCGGCATGGTGAGATAGGCCATGGCACTGACCAGCTGGGACTTCGGCACCGATTTGAGCAGCACCAGCCGTCCCACCGGCATCATCATGGCGCCGCCCATGCCCTGGAGGATCCGCGCCAGCACCAGTTGCGGCAGCGTATTCACCAGGCCGCAGGCGATCGAGCCGATGGTGAAGACGACGATCGCCGAGCGGAACACCGTGCGGGCGCCGAAACGATCCGCCATCCAGCCGCTGAGCGGAATGAAGACCGCGAGGCTCAGGAGATAGGAGGTGATGGCGAGATTGAGCCGGAGCGGGCTTTCGTGCAGCGCGGTGGCGATCGCCGGCAACGCCGTGGCGATCACCGTCGAATCGAGATTTTCCATGAACAGGGCGCAGGCGATGATCAGCGGAATCAGCATGGTGCGGGACGAGGACTGGAACATGGCGCTGCGGCCGGACCTGCGCAAACGAGGGGATCAGGGGCGAAGGAGGTGAGGCACGGCGAGCACGGTGAGCTGAGCGATCGGGGGCCATGGACGGACAGGGCGAAGCAAGCGAATTTACTCCGATATCTGCCACCGTGCCTTGCAAAATCGTGACTCGAGCCATGCAGCGGCGACAGGACGGCGGGGGTCTGGCTCGGGGTCCCGTTCCCTCCGTCGGCCGGCCGGTCGCTCCTGTGCTAAGCTCCGCCGTCCGCGACCCCGCTTCGATGTCGCCCCCGCTTCGATGTCGCTAGAGAGTGATCACAAACCGGAGGATCCCCTGCCATGCCGGTCGCCAAAACCACCGGCCAGTCCCCATCCGGGCTCGCCCGCTATACCGGCCATCTCCGCCGGCAGCCGCGCCTGATCCTGGCGACGGTGCTGGCCATCGTGCTGTTTTTCCTTCTGCCGCATGCCATGCGGGTGCCGAGCCGGCTGGTCGCGTCCTTCGACGGCGGCGCCGTGGTCTTTCTCGGTGCCATCTGGGTCATGATGGCGCAGTCGACCGAGGACAGCATCCGCCGGCGCGCCCAGTTCGAGGATTCGGGTCGGGTCGTGGTGCTGGGATTGGCGGTCGCCGTGGCGGTGGCGATCCTGCTCGCCATCGTCTTTCAGCTTCACGGTCTCAAGGATTTGCCGCCGTCGCGGCTTTTCACCCATGTTGGCCTCGCCATCGTCACCATCCTCGTGTCGTGGCTGTTCATGAACACCCAGTTCGCGCTGCATTACGCCCATGGCTATTACGGCGATCCGCCGGTCCCGGGGAATGCGGATACCCCCGTCGGCGGCCTCGCCTTTCCCGGCGGCGGCAAGCTCGACTATTGGGATTTCGTCTATTTCTCCTTCGTCATCGGCATGACCTTCCAGGTCTCCGACGTCGGCATCAAGAGCCACCGCCTGCGCCGCGTGGCGCTCGCGCACGGCGTTCTCGCCTTCTTCTTCAACGTCGTGGTCCTCTCCCTCACCATCAATATCGTCGCCGGGTTGATCTGAGAGGACTTGTCCCACCGGCGGCGCAACCGTCAAAGGGCGGGGCCGAGCCCGTCCAGCAGCGGCTGGAGCCGTTCCGGCGCCGGCCGCCATCGCGTGAGCGCGGTGCGATAGATCGGCCGGCGCACCTGGGCGGCACTTTCGGTCGCGACCACCCGCCGGGTCTCATGGAAGGCGAGGCAGGAATCCTGCCATTCCAGCCCGCAATGGGCGAGCATCCGGCGTGTCTCGCCCTCGACATCGGCGACCAGCGCCTCGTAACGCACCTCGATCATCACGCCGGGCGGCAGCACCGCGCGCCAATGGTCCATCAGCGCATCGTAGGCGCGGTAATAGCGGCCAAGCTCGCCAAGGTCGTAGCTGAAGGGAACGTCCTCGAACAGGTGGGAGAAGCAGGACAGGCAGGTTTCAACGGCTGCGCGGCGGCTATGGATGATGCGCGCGTTCGGCAGCGCCAGATGGATGAGCCCGAGATAGACGAAGTTGAAGGGATATTTGTCGGTGATCCGCCGATAGACACCGGGCACGCCGGCGCCCTCTTCGAGACGGCGGCAATAATCGGCGCCGAGCTGGCCGAGCCTCTCGGGGGAAAGGGAGGCGATCGCCGCCAGATCCGAGCCGGCCGCGCCGCTCTGGCGGACAAGCTGCGCCACCGCGCGGGTGAAATCAGCCCGCTCTCCGGCGCCGAAGACGCCGGGGTGACTGGCCAGGATCTGCTCGATCAAGGTCGAGCCCGAGCGCGGCATGCCGACGATGAAGACGGGGGTCGGGGAGGGATCGCCGCTCCCCCGCCTCTCGCGCATCAATGCCTCGGTGAAGATAGCGCGGATACGGTCGAAAACGCCAAGCGTCGCCGCCTCGTCATAGGCCAGCCGGGTGCGGTGCAGCGCATTGCCCTCCTGGAGATGGTGGAACGCGGGCTCGTTCCGGCCGACTGCGGCCAGCGCCTGTCCCAGTGCGAAATGGAGGGAGATCCGGTCCTCGGTCGGCAGCGGCACCGCCGCCTGCACCAGGTGCTCCATGGCGATAAGAAGCGGATCATCGGCCGCCAGGGGCTTGCTCCGCACGAGGTTGCGGTAATAGGCGCCCTTGGTCGGCGCGAGGGCGATCGCGCTCCGATAGCAATCCTGCGCTTCCGCGAACCGCCCGAGGTCGCGCAGCGCGTTGCCGAGGTTGTTGAGCGCCAAATGCAGCGCCGGATCGATGGCGATCGCTCTTCGGTAGGCGGCGACCGCTTCCTCCGGCCGGCGCAGCCGCGCCAGCGCCGCGCCGATATTGGTCTGAACCATCGGATCGGCGGGCCGCAAGGCAGCGACCTTCTCGTAGCACGCGAGAGCGCCGGCATAATCGCCGCGGGCGGCCAGCGCATTGCCGGCGGCGAAGAGGTCCGCGGCCGGATCGGGCGGGGCGCGTTGCGTCATCGCGCGACGGCGGGACGGGGAAACGGCGGCTCGCTTCGCGTGCGCTCGAACACTTCGGCGACGGTGATCTGCTGCATGCATTGATTGTCGGTGCAGGGCGAGCGGCGGTGATTGGCGGCGCTGACGCAGGGCGAGCAGCTCAGGCCCTTGAAGACGAATTCGGCATTGGGATTGAGCGCGCCATAGAGCGCCGGCGTCTCGGGCCCGAACAGGACGATGGTCTTAAGGCGGGTGGCGGCGGCGAAATGCGCCGGCCCGCTGTCGTTGGTCACCATGAGATCGGCGAGCAGATAGAGCAGCGGCAGTTCGGCGAGCGTGGTGAAGCCGGTCAGATCGATCGCGCGCGGGCTTGCGACATGATCGAGGATGTGGCTGGCATCCGGCCGCTCGTCGGCGGCCCCGGTGACGAGCACCGCGACCGCGGGATCCTCCAGCAGCCGCTTCGCCAGTTCGGCGAAGGACGCGAGCGGCCATTTGCGCAGCGGCATGAGATTGCTGGCATTGGGATTGAGGATGATCCAGCGCCGATGCGCATCGAGCTGCGGGAAGCGGTGGATCAGCCTGTCGCGGAAGGATTCGAGGGCACCGGGATCGGCCGCATAGGGGGCAAGCGCGATTTCCTCGTCGGCGATGCGCCGCTTGGCATGGGGCAGCACCGCCCGGTCCTCGTCCAGCGCATAGATCATGGCGAGAAAGTTCTTCGCCATATGCTGATGCGGATTGTAGAGGACCGGATGGGTCAGGTGGTTGCCGCGATAGAGCCCTTCGTTGTGGAACCGGTGAAAGCCGACCCTGACCGGCGCGCCCGAGAGCAGCGAGAGGATGCTGGTGAAGCGGGAAAAAAGCTCGAGATCGATCGCCACGTCGAAGGAGAGCCGCCGCAGCCGCCAGATCATGCCAAGCGTATCGAACACGAACAGCGGCAGGTTCGTCGCGCGGATGGTGAGGACATGGTCGCGCGCGATGGTGCCGAGGATGTCGAGGCTGCCGCGGTTCTGCGCGAAGATGAGGAAATAATGCTCGGCACCCGGATGGCGTTGGGCCGCCAGGCGCAGGGCTGGATCGACGATGATGGCGCTGCCCATCTCGGATAATTCGATGAAGAGGATGCGCTTGATGGCGCCGGGGCCGCCGCCCCGCTTTGCCGCGCGGCCAAAGCCTAGGCGTCGACCGACGCGATCAAGGCCGGTGAGGAGCCCCGCGAGCGGCACGCCGAGCCAGCGGTCGATCCGGCGCATGAGGTCGATATGCATGGCGGCTTGCGGCTTCCTTGTTGTTGCGGCGTGCCGGCTGCCGCGGGATCGGCGGCGCGGCGACGTCTGCCAGACTAGTCCTTTGCCGGCGCCCTACGATAGCCGATGCACAGGCGCTGGAAATAGCGTCCCGCGCGCTTGCCCAGGCGCCGGGCGGTAACCGGCTGGATCGGGCCGAGCCTGGTGCAATGGGCGGCGATGGCAGGCGCTTGGAGATCGCGGCGATGGAAGGCCAGCAGCAGGAGCGGCTTGCCGACAAGCGTCGCGGCATCGCGCCAGCGATCGAACATCAGCCCGGTGCCGCCGAACAGCCCGGCGCCGGCGACGGCGGCGGGCCGGTTTCCATCGCGAAGGCTGTAGAAGGCGATCTCGCTGGCGAAATCGTATTTGTCGAGGCCGACATAGACGGGCTGCGATCCGGTCCGCCCGGCGATTTCGGCGCCTTCGGCCGCAGCCTCGCGGGCAAGGTCGGGCCAGCTTACCGGCAGCCCGTGCAGGCTATGCGGATAGCCGATTCCGGGCAGGCCGAGCGTGAGATAATGGAACGTCACGCCATAGGCGAGAAAGAGGGCGACCAGCACGGGCTTCCACGATCGTTGCAGCGCCCGCGCCGCGGAGCCCGACAAGGGCCGGGCGGCGGGGAGGCATTCGGCGGCGATGGCGGGCAGCAGGGCGAGCCAGAGCGGGCCGGTCCAGTTGGGCTTGACCTCGTGGGTCAGGCTGAAGGCGACGAAGACGCCGAGCGGCACCAGCGTGAAGACGGTCTGGAAACGGCGGCGGCGGATGCCGGCCTCATCCTCCGGGCGCCGGCGCAGCGCCAGGAATGCGGCCGCGGCGCCAAGCGGCGTCAGCAATACCAGCACATCGCCGATCAGCGCCGGCAGGCCGAAAGTGAGCGAGGATTCCAGCCGGCGCGGACCCTGGAAGACGAAGGCGGCCCAGCCGTGCCCGGCGTTCCACGCCACGACCGGCGCGAACAGGATGCCGGCCGCGAGGATCGCGAGATAGGGTTCCGGGCGGGCGAGCCAGCGGCGCGAGCGCGGGTCGAGCAGAACGAACAGCAGCGCCGCCGGCCCGAGCAGCGCGATGGTATATTTCGACAGCATGCCAAGGCCGAGGCACAGCCCGGCCCCGATCCAGGCGCCGGCGCGGCCTGCCAGGAGGGCGCGCTCCAGAAAAAGCAGCGTGCCGGCCCAGGCGGCGACCAACAGCGCGTCGGGCGACATGATGGTGGCGGCGCTGAAATAATAGGGCAGCACCGAGAGCAGCAGTACCGTTACCAGCGCGGCGGACTTGCCATGGAGGCGGCGGCCATAGAGATATTGGCAGACCACGGTCGCAAGGCCCGCCGCCAGCGCGGACAGGCGCACGGCGAATTCGTTGGTCCCGAGGATATGGGTGGCAAGCGCGATCGCCCAGGCCACCATCGGCGGATGGTCGAGATAGCCGATATCGAGGTGGCGCGCATATTCCCAGTAATAGGCTTCTTCGGGCAGCAGCGGGATCTGGCCGATATAGACCAGGCGGAGCAGCAGGCCGAAGGCCAGGGCGCCCACGGCGGCGAGGCGCCAGGGCAGCGTCGTGCGGATTTTCATCGTCGGAAAGACGAAGAAGGCATTGCCGAGGAAGCTGACGCTCGCCGCCGCCCCGATACCGAACAGGATGCCGATGAGCGGCGGCAGGCCGAAAGTCATGGTGGCGAGGCCGAGGAAGCCGCCGCGCAAGGCGAGCGCGAGGAGCGCCACGGCCAGGAAGCGGGCATATTGCCGCCACAGCGAGCGGCCGCTGCGCCGCCCCGCCGCCTCGAAGGTCCAGCGGGCATTGAGCTGGAAATTGAGCAGGGCCGAGAGGGCGAAGCTCGAAATATGCGCGGCCGACAGGCCGAAATGCAGCAGCAGGAAAATCTTGAAGAGGGTGAGATCGAACGCCATCGCGATCAGGCCCACCGCCGAGAAGCGGGCCGCGGTGCCCGACGACAGCAGGGCGCCGGAAAGGGCGGCAGCCTGGCGGATGCGGCTGGCGACCTCGTGCCAGGAGGCGGGCTCATGGCCCAAGGCGGCGGGCGCGGCATGCGAGGCGGCCTCGGGCGCTTCCACGGCGCGCAGGCCGCCGCCATGGACCAGGACCGCCAGAGCGAGATCGCCGGCCGCGGCCGCCGCGGATGCGGGAAGGGCGGCGAAAATCTGCGCCGAAAGAGCGAAGGATTGCCGCGTCGGGTCGAAAGCATCGCGCAGCGGCCAGAAAGCCAGATGCAGCGCCCGCGCGCGCAGGCTGCGCCCCTGGGCCGCACCGCCTGCCGCGGCCGGCGCGAAGGCGATATCGCCGGCGCGGTCCAGGACCGGCCGGACCAGGGCTTCGATGCGCCGGGCGAGATCGTCGGCGCCGTAAAGCACGGCGATGCAGTCCATGGATCGGGCGGCGGGAGGTTCCACCAGCGCGGCGCGGACGCGATCGAGGCTTAGGTGAGCGGCATCCGGGATCGTCACCAGCGTGATGTCGTAGAGCGCATCGAGCCCGGCTGCGTCCAGGCTTTCGCCTTCGCCCGCGGCGGGGCGGTGCGCTCCGTCCTGCGCGCCGTCGACGATGAAGACCAGGATCCGCGGCCGCTCGGCCGCCGTCCCGTCGCTCCGGCCGGCGGAAGGCGGGCGCGGATTACCCGCCGTCATGGGTCGGCGTTGGGGGCATCGGATCCAATCGGCAGCCGTTGAACGAGGCGCCACTATAGTCGATGAAGGCGCCGGTTCAACGCCCTATTCCGCCGCACCCGCCGGCCGGAAAACCGGCCGCAAAACGCGCGGGGAGGCACCCTGCGGCACCTCCCCGAAACGAGTGTTTCTCGCCCGCGGCCGGGGCGGACGCCAAACGTCTCAGCGCGATCTGCGCTTGGCGGCAAACCCGAACGTAGCCAGCGCGGCCACGCCGCTGCCGAGAAGGGCGATGGGGCCGGGCGCCGGCACCGGAACCGTCGACGTGGACTCGGTCAGCCATGAACCGGTGAGGCCCGTCGGCGTCGCGCCGTCAAAGAAGATATTGACGAAATAATCCTGGCCTTGGACCAGGTAGTCGGAAGCGTTCTGGGCCAGGAACGAGATGGAATCCGGGCCGGTCTGGGTCGCGACCCAGGCATCGGATGGACCGCTCGTGCAGAAGGTGGTGCCGCCACTGGTCCCGCCCACGCAATCACTGCTATTCCCGATGGAAATCGAGGTTGCGTCGATGGTGCCGCCGCCGGTGAAGGTGAGATCGAGGCCGAAGGCGTCCGCGGTTTCGCCATAGGTGGCATTGCCGGCGTCAACCCCCGGGCTGCTCCAGTCATTCAGATAGCCGATGAAGGCCGCGCCGCCGTCGGCGTTGAACGTCCAGATTTCGCCGGCGCCGACCAGGGTGCCGCTGCTGCCCGAGCCGCTGAACGTATAATCCGCCTTGGCCTGAAACGGTAAGGCCGTAAGGCCCATGAGCAGCGCTGCCGCCGCCAGAGATGCCGAAAGTCGCATGGCCTGATCCCCCATCGGTTTGCCGGGCACAGATCGGCCGCGACGTCAGAAGGCTTGATCGATCGCCGGCAAGCAAATACCACGCCAGATTTCGAGTTGAAAATTATCAAGGATTTGCCGAAGTGGTGGTGAGAATCAACTACCGGCTGTAAAATTTCGCGAAGCGAATGTAAAATTACCAAGACGAACGCTGCCCGCTGGGCTGGGCAGGTCGCGCTTCTCATAAAGGCGATGGGCGGGCCGGAATTTCAAATAGGCCGGAATTTCAAATAGGCCGGAATTTCAAATAGGAATGCGATCCCTGCGTGACAGGGGCCGCGGCAGGTGGCAGAATCAGGCAAAATATAAGAAGTGCGCCCGCGATCCAGGCTGGATAGGGGGCATAAGATCGTGGTGGAGGGTTGCGCCGTGATCTTTCAGCACGATGGTTCGGTGCCGTGGGGTTTTGGTGCCGTCGCTTTTGAGCGTTGCCGTCGCTTTTGAGCGTTGCCGTCGCTTTTGAGCGTTGAGAGTCTTCGAGCGCAGTAGCCTTCGAGTAAGGGTGCGGGGGAGGAGATGAAACGTGAAGCCGACCGATATCGCCCTGCCTGATTACTTCCATAAGGTGGTGGACTGTCAATGGGCGTGCCCGGCGCATACGCCGGTGCCGGAATATATCCGGCTGATCGCCGCCGGCCGCTATGCCGACGCCTATATGGTCAATTGGACCTCCAACGTCTTTCCCGGGATTTTGGGCCGCACCTGCGACCGCCCGTGCGAGCCGGCCTGCCGCCGCGGCCGGGTGGAGGCGGAGCCGGTGGCGATCTGCCGCCTGAAGCGCGTCGCCGCCGATTACAAGGACGATATCCGCGACCGGCTGCCATCGCGGCCGGGCCAGGGCAACGGCCGGCGGATCGCGCTGATCGGCGCCGGGCCGGCGTCACTCACGGTGGCGCGCGATCTGGCGCCCTTGGGCTACGACATCATTCTTTACGATGGCGATGCGCGCGCCGGCGGCATGATCCGCAGCCAGATCCCGAAGTTCCGCCTGCCCGAGGAAGTCATCGACGAAGAGGTGGGCTATATCCTCGATATCGGCGGGATCGAGCGGCGGCTCGGCACCCGGGTCGATAGTATGAAGACGCTGCTGGCCGAGGGCTATGACGCGATCTTCGTCGGCACCGGCGCGCCGCGCGGCCGCGACCTCGACGTGCCCGGACGCCTGGAGGCCGCGGCCAATATCCATATCGGCATCGACTGGCTTGCGAGTGTCTCCTTCGGTCATATCGAGCGGATCGGCCGCCGGGTCATCGTGCTCGGCGGCGGCAATACCGCGATGGATTGCTGCCGCTCGTCGCGGCGGCTGGGCGGCGACGAGGTTACGGTCGTGGTGCGGTCGGGCTTCGCCGAGATGAAGGCCTCGCCCTGGGAGAAGGAGGATGCCATGCACGAAGGCATCCCCATCCTCAACTACCATGTGCCGAAAGCCTTCCTCCATACCGGCGGCAAGCTCACCGGCATGCTGTTCGAGACGGTGCGGGCGGAGGTTGACGGCGACGGCCGCCGCCGCCTGGTTCCAACCGGCGAGCCCGAGGTGCAGATCCCCTGCGATGACGTTCTGATCGCCATCGGCCAGGAGAATGCCTTCCCCTGGATCGAGCGCGACGCCGGCATCGCCTTCGACCGCTCCGGCATGCCGGAAGTGGATCCGGTGACCTTCCAGTCGAGCCTGCCCCATGTTCTGTTCGGCGGCGACGCCGCCTTCGGACCGAAGAACATCATCTGGGCGGTGGCGCACGGACACGAGGCGGCGGTCTCCATCGACCTTCTGTGCCACGACGGCGACGTGCGCTCCCGCCCGCCGCCGCGCGTCACGCTGGCCAGCCAGAAGATGGGCATCCACGAGTGGAGCTACGACAACGACATTTCCAACGACCTGCGCTACCGCGTGCCGCTCAAGGACAAGGATGTCGTGCTGCGGAACATCAAGCTCGAGGTCGAGCTTGGTTTCGACCTCAAGCTCGGCCATGCCGAGGCGGCGCGCTGCCTGAACTGCGACGTGCAGACGGTGTTCACGCCGGGCCTCTGCATCGAATGCGACGCCTGCGTCGATATCTGCCCGATGGATTGCATCACCTTTACGGCGAACGGGCCGGAAGCCGAGCTGCGCCAGCGCCTGATGGCGCCCGCGCTCGATGCGACGCAGGACATCTATGTCGCGGAAGGGTTGCGGACGGGACGCATCATGGCCAAGGACGAGGATGTCTGCCTGCATTGCGGCCTGTGCGCCGAACGCTGTCCGACGGGGGCCTGGGACATGCAGAAATTCCTCGTCGAAATGACCTATGCCGGGCCGGAGTGCCACGCACGATGACGCCGGAACCGACCATGCCGGAACCGGCATCCGCGTCGCCCGCGCCATCCGCTGCGCCCGCGGCGGTGGCGCCGATCGAACGGGTCAACGATTTCGTCGTCAAGTTCGCCAATGTCAACGGCTCGGGTTCCGCCTCGGCCAATCTGCTGTTCGCCCGCGCGGTGCTGCGCATGGGGGTGCCGGTCAGTTCGCGCAACATCTTCCCGTCCAATATCCAGGGCCTGCCGACCTGGTACGAGGTGCGGGTGACGGAGGCGGGCCACCGCGGCCGGCGCGGCGGCGTCGATCTCATGGTGGCGATGAACCCGCAGACCTGGGACGAGGACCTGGCCTCAATCGAGCCCGGCGGCTATCTGCTCTATGATTCGACCAAGCCCTTGCCGGCGACCAAGCTCCGCGCCGACATCTCGGTCATCGGCGTGCCGCTGACCGAGATCTGCAACCGTACCTATGACGACCCGCGGCAGCGGCAGCTGTTCAAGAACATCGTCTATCTTGGCGCGCTCTCGGCGCTGCTGGATATGGATGTGTCGGCGATCGAGGTGCTGATCGGCGAGCAGTTCGGCGGCAAGGAGAAGCTGATCGCGCCCAATGTGCAGGCGCTGCGGCTGGGGCGGGAATGGGCGCTCGAACATCTCCGCTGGCCGATCGGTCTCAGGCTCCAGCGGGCGGATGCGGTGGGCGACCGCATCTTCATCGACGGCAACAGCGCAGCGGCTTTAGGTTGCGTCTATGGCGGCGCGACGGTGGCGGCCTGGTATCCGATCACCCCTTCGACCTCGCTCGCCGAAGCCTTCGCCCGCCATTGCCACCGCTATCGCGTCGATCGCGTGACGGGGCGCAACCGGTTCGCCATCATCCAGGCGGAGGACGAACTGGCCTCGATCGGCATGGTCATCGGGGCGGCGTGGAACGGCGCCCGCGCCTTCACCGCCACGTCGGGTCCCGGCATCTCGCTGATGCAGGAATTCCTCGGGCTCGCCTATTTCGCGGAGATCCCGGCGGTGATCTTCGACGTGCAGCGCGGCGGTCCCTCCACGGGCATGCCGACGCGGACGCAGCAGGCGGACCTGCTCGCCTGCGCCTATGCCTCGCACGGCGACACGAAGCACGTCCTGCTTTTCCCCGAGGATCCCCGCGAGTGTTTCGAGTTCGGGGCGCAGGCCTTCGATCTCGCCGACCGGTTGCAGACGCCGATCTTCGTGCTGCTCGATCTCGATATCGGCATGAACGAATGGCTGTGCGCGCCGTTTTCCTGGGATGACACGCACCGGCTTGACCGCGGCAAGGTGATGAGCGCGGCCGAGCTTGCGGCGGGGCGCGACTTCGGCCGCTACCTCGATGTCGATGGCGATGGCATTCCCTATCGCACCTATCCCGGCACGCATCCCGACCGCGGCGCCTATTTCACCCGCGGCACGACCAAGAACCGCTATGCCCGCTATAGCGAGGACGGCGCGGTCTATATCGACAATATGCAGCGGCTGTTGCGCAAATTCACCACCGCCAAATCGCTCGTGCCGGCGCCGCTGCGGCGCGATGCCGCCGAGCCGACGCGGATCGGCGCGATCTATTTCGGCTCCAGCACCCCGGCCATGCTGGAGGCGACCGCGCTGCTGGAAGCCGAGGGCATCCACATCGATACGCTGCGCATCCGCGCCTTTCCCTTCGACGATACGGTGGTCGATTTCCTCAACGAGCACGATCAGATCTTCGTCGTCGAGCAGAACCGCGACGCCCAGATGCGCTCGCTGCTGGTCAACGAGTGCAATGTCGATCCGGCGCGCCTGACGCCGGTGCTTCATTACGACGGCACGCCGATCACTGCCCGCTTCGTGGTGCGCGAGATCGCCGCCAACCGCGCCGCCTTCAACATCCCTCCTGCCCGCCGAGTGGCTCCATGACCTATCTGCCGAAGCCCAAGCTCCATCATCCCAAGCTGCCGACCAACCAGCTCGGCTTCACCCGCCGCGACTATGAGGGTGCGGTCTCGACGCTATGCGCCGGCTGCGGCCACGATTCCATCAGCGCCGCCATCATCCAGGCCTGTTTCGAGCTGGACCTGCCGCCGCACCGCCTGGCCAAGCTTTCGGGCATCGGCTGCTCCTCGAAGACGCCGACCTACTTCCTCGGCGCCTCGCACGGGTTCAACAGCGTGCATGGCCGCATGCCCTCGGTGCTGACCGGGGCCAATCTCGCCAACCGCGATCTCGTCTATCTCGGGGTTTCGGGCGACGGCGATTCCGCCTCGATCGGCCTGGGTCAGTTCGCCCACAGCATCCGCCGCGGCGTGAACATGGTCTATATCGTCGAGAACAACGGCGTCTACGGCCTGACCAAGGGACAATTCTCCGCCACTTCCGACAAAGGATCGAAGAGCAAGCGCGGCGCCGTCAACGGCGACGAAGCGATCGATCTCGTCGGCATGGCGCTCCAGCTCGGCGCGAGCTTCGTGGCGCGCAGCTTCTCCGGCGACAAGGCGCAGCTCGTGCCGCTGATCGAGGCGGCGATCCTGCACCAGGGCGCGGCCTTCATCGATTGCATCTCGCCCTGCGTCGCCTTCAACAACCATGTCGGCTCGACCAAGAGCTTCGACTTCGTGCGCGAGCATAACGAGGCGGTCAACCGGCTCGATGTCATGGTCGGCCGCGCGCCGATCGTGGCCGATTATGCGCCCGGCACGGTGGAGGAGGTGACGCAGCACGATGGTTCGGTGCTGCGCCTGCGCAAGCTTGCCGCCGATTACAATCCCCACGACCGCGTCGCCGCCATGAACTACCTCCAGGAACGGCGGGCGGCCGGCGAACTGGTCACCGGGCTGCTCTATCTCGAACCCGAGCCCGAGGACCTGCACGTCTTCCTCAATACGGTGGAAACGCCGCTCAATGCCCTGGATGATCAGGATCTGGTGCCGGGTGCCGCGGCCCTGGCCGCCTTCAACGCCGGCAACCGCTGATCCTGATCAGCCGGCGCCCGCGGCTTCCGCCGATCGGAAGCCGGATGAGCGGCGCGCCGCCCGCCGGCGCAATCCCCTACCAATAGCCGCGGTGGCCGCCGTGCCAGTGTCCGTAACCGCAGCCATGGCAATAGCCGAAATAGCCGCCGCCATCGAGATAGACGCTCGGATAGCCGCCATAATAGGGATAGACGGGATCGGCGGGATAGGCCGGATAGGCGGAAGAATAAGCGGGATAGGCGGCCGTATCGGCATAGCGGATCGCCTGTGACAGCGAGCCGTAATTGACGCTCTTCCACCGGCCATCGGCGCCGCGGCAGGCGGTATCGTAGGCAACCGCGGTACGGCCGCCGATCGTCGCGGTCTGCTGGAAGTTGCGACACGACGTGCCGTTCTGTTCGGCGAAGGTGCTGGTCGGCGTCACGGTGCCGAGGTGGCCATCGGTCGGGTTGGTCCAGTTGGTGCTCTGGCCGACCTTGTTGTGCTCCAGCACTTCCTGGGTGGTGCCAGCGATGGTGGCGAGGTCGGAGGGCTGAAGCTGATCGCTCACGCCGACATAGGGGTAGGGGACGACGCAGGCGCCAAGGCCAAGCGCCAGGACGGCGCCGCCAAGGAGGAGAGCGGCGCGGCGCGCCGCCCCGTGCAGCCGGGAACTGGGGAAGGAAACGCTAGGCATGACAGCCTCATGATGGCGACCGGGGAAACCAGTTTATAACATGGGAAGTTGAGCCCGGCCTGTCCATAGGCATGATCGCTGTCGGCGAATTCACATTCCGGCGATCGGCGGGCGACGCGGCTGGAAGACGGATCCGCACGGGCCGTCATCGCGCGATATCCCGCGTGCGCACATTCCGGAAAACCGGACCGGCTTTCCCGACAAGAAGATGCGTGAAAACAACAAGCTGGGAGCGTTTGTTACCAGGCGCGAGCGGCAAAATGCTCTAGGGACATGGGGTGGAATCCACGCTAACATTGCCGCCCGGCCCGTGGGGTCCGGGGGGGATCCGCGACGTTTGACAGGGGAGAGAGAATGACTTCGATCACGCGCAGAGGCGTTCTGGCGGGCGGCGCCGCGGCGGGCGGCCTAGCGGCTTTCGGCATTGCGACCCGTCGGGCGCAGGCGGCCGAATTCACCTATAAATACGCGAATAATCTGCCGCTGACCCATCCGATGAATATCAGGGCGCAGGCGGCCGTGGACCGCATCAAGGAGCAGAGCGGCGGGCGGGTCGTCATCCAGATCTTCCCGAACAATCAGCTCGGCGGCGATACCGACGTTCTGTCGCAGGTGCGCAGCGGCGCCGTTCAGTTCTTCACCCTTTCCGGTCTGATCCTGTCGACGCTGGTCCCCGTTGCCTCCATCAACGGCATCGGCTTCGCCTTCAAGAATTACGCGCAGGTGTGGGAGGCGATGGACGGCGATCTCGGCGCCCATATTCGCCAGGCGATCGCCAAGTCCGGCCTGATCGCCCTGGACAAGATCTGGGACAACGGCTATCGCCAGATCACCTCCAGCACCCATCCGATCGTGACGCCGGCCGACCTCAAGGGCTTCAAGATCCGCGTGCCGGTGAGCCCGCTCTGGACCTCGATGTTCAAGGCACTGGGCGCCGGTCCGACCGGCATCAATTTTTCCGAAGTCTATTCGGCGTTGCAGACCAAGGTGGTGGAAGGCGAGGAGAATCCGCTCGCCATCATCGAGACGGCCAAGCTCTACGAGGTGCAGAAATACTGCTCCCTCACCAACCATATGTGGGACGGGTTCTGGTTCCTCGCCAACGGCGCCGCCTGGGCGCGGCTGCCCAAGCCCTTGCAGCAGATCGTCGCCAAGAACTTCAACGAGGCGGCGCTGGGCGAGCGCGAGGACGTGCGCGGCCTCAACGACGGGCTGAAGACCAAGCTCGCCTCTCAGGGCATAGTCTTCAACCAGCCCGATCCGGAGCCCTTCCGCACCGCCCTGCGCCAGGCCGGCTTCTATGCCGACTGGAAGAAGAAGTACGGGCCGCAAGCCTGGGCGCTGCTGGAGAAATATACCGGCGCTCTCGCCTGAAACGGCGGCGGCGGGCATGATTGCGCTGGACGAGGACGCGGCCGGCGGCACGGGCGGCGATGCCGGTGGTGAGGGCGATCCCCGCCGCCCGCGCGGTCCCGGCCGTGCCGGGCGGGTCCTGGCGCTGATCACCGAAGTGCCGGCGGCCATCCTCGTCCTGGTCGAGGTGGGGGTGCTTTTTACCGGCGTCGTGGCGCGCTATGTCTTCGACCGGCCGCTGATCTGGACGGACGAGCTGGCGGGGATCCTGTTCCTGTGGCTCGCCATGCTGGGCGCGGTGATCGCGCTCAGGCGCGACGAGCATATGCGGCTGACCTTCGTCCTGCGCCGGGCCGGGTCGATGACCCGCGCTTTCTGCGAGGCGCTGAGCGCGATGGTGGTGGCGCTTTTCGTCCTGGCGCTGCTGGAACCCGCCTGGAGCTATGTCGCGGGCCAGTGGGACATCATCACGCCGGCGCTCGCCCTGCACGACGCCTATCGGGTGGCAGCGCTCGGGCTCGGCATCCTCCTCATGCTGCCGATCGCCGCCGTCCATCTGGCGCGGCGGGCCGGGTGGCGGCTCGCGGCCGTGGCACTCCTCGTCCTCGCGGCGCTGGCCGGCCTGCTCTGGCTCGCGCAGCCGGGCCTGCTCGCCATCGGCAACCTCAACCTGGTGGTCTATTTCGTCGTTCTGGTGGGGCTCGCGGTGGCGGTCGGCGTGCCGATCGCCTTCGCCTTCGGCATCGCGACGCTCGCCTATCTCTCGAACGTGACCAGCGTGCCGCTGACCATCGTGGTGAGCCGCATGGACGAAGGCATGTCCGGCCTTCTCCTGCTGGCGGTGCCGCTGTTCGTCTTTCTCGGCCTGCTGATCGAGATGACCGGCGTCGCGCGGGCGATGGTGAATTTTCTCGCCTCCCTGCTCGGTCATGTGCGGGGCGGCCTGTCCTATGTGCTGCTCGGCGCCATGTTCCTGATCTCGGGCATTTCCGGGTCCAAGGCGGCCGATATGGCGGCGGTGGCGCCGGTGCTGTTTCCCGAGATGACGCGGCGGGGGGCGGCCCCGGGCGAGCTGGTCTCGCTGCTGGCGTCCTCCGGCGCGATGTCGGAGACCATTCCGCCGAGCCTGGTCCTCATCACCATCGGCTCGGTGACCGGCGTCTCCATCGCCGCGCTCTTCGATGGCGGCCTGCTGCCGGCGGCGGTGGCGGCGCTGGCGCTGGTGGTGGTGGCCTATCTGCGCTCGCGCGGCGATGATGTCAGCGGCGTCGTGAAGGCGCCGTTGCGCGAGGTCGCCCGCACCTTCCTGGTGGCGCTGCCGGGCCTCGTGCTGCCGTTCCTGATCCGCGCCGCGGTGGTGGAGGGGGTGGCGACGGCGACCGAGGTTTCGACCGTCGGCGTCGTCTATACCGCGCTGATCGGGCTTTTCGTCTATCGCCCCTTCGCCTGGCGCCGCCTCTATCCCATCCTGATCGAGACCGCCTCGCTGTCGGGGGCGATCCTGCTCATCATCGGCACCGCGACGGCCATGGCCTGGGCGCTCACCCAGTCGGGCTTTTCGCACGATCTCGTCACCCTCATGGCGGCGACACCGGGCGGGAAGGCCGGCTTCCTCGCGGTTTCCATCCTGGTCTTCACCGTGCTCGGCAGCGTGCTCGAAGGCATTCCGGCGATCGTGCTGCTGGGGCCGCTGCTGTTTCCCGTCGCCCGCGCGCTCGGCGTGAACGAGGTGCATTACGCCATCATCGCCGTGCTCGCCATGGGCATCGGCCTGTTCGCGCCGCCCTTCGGCGTCGGCTATTACGCCGCCTGCGCCATCGGCCGCACCTCGCCCGACGCGGCGATGGGGCGGATCTGGCCCTATCTCGCGGCGGTGGCGGCGGCGCTCGTCATCGTCGCGGCCGTGCCGCAGCTCTCGACCGGCTTCTGAAGAGTACGGGCGTCAGAACGACTTCGGCAGCCCCAGAACCTGCGTCGCCACATGGGACAGGATGAGGTTGGTCGAGATCGGCGCGATCTGATAGAGCCGGGTTTCGCGGAATTTGCGCTCGATGTCGTATTCCTCGGCGAAACCATAGCCGCCATGGGTCTGAAGGCACATGTCGGCGGCGGCCCAGGAGGCGTCGGCCGCCAGCATCTTGGCCATATTGGCCTCGGCGCCGCAGGGCTTGCCCGCTTCGAACAGGAGGGCGGCCTGGCGCACCATGAGGCGGGCGGCCTGAAGCTGCACATAGGCGCGGGCGATGGGGAACTGAATGCCCTGGTTCTTGCCGATCGGCCGGCCGAAAACCTCGCGCTCGCGGGCGTAGAGGGTCGCCTTGTCGATGAACCAGCGGGCATCGCCCAGGCACTCGGCGGCGATCAGGATGCGCTCGGCGTTCATGCCGTCGAGGATATATGTGAAGCCCGAGCCTTCCTGCCCGATCAGATTCTCGACCGGGACCGGCAGATTCTCGATGAAGATCTCGGTCGTGGCGTGGTTGATCATGGTGCGCAGCGGCCGAATGGTGAGGCCGTGACCCTGAGCCTCGCGCAGATCGACCAGCAGCACCGACATGCCATCGCCTGGACGCTGCACCTTGTCGCGGGGCGTGGTTCGTACCAGCAGCACCATGAGGTCGGAATGTTCCGCCCGCGAGATGAAGACCTTCTGGCCGTTGACGATATAGCGCTCGCCCTCGCGCACCGCGCTGGTGCGGATGCGGGTCGTATCGGTGCCGCTGCCGGGCTCGGTGACGCCGAATGCCTGCAGGCGGAGGCTCCCCGCCGCGATCCCCGGCAGATAGGCCTGCTTCTGCCGCTCGCTGCCGTGGCGGAGCAGGGTCCCCATCGTATACATCTGGGCGTGGCAGGCGGCGCCGTTGCAGCCCTGGCCGTGGATCTCCTCCAGCACCGCCACCGCCGCCGAAAGCCCAAGGCCGCTGCCGCCATAGGCTTCGGGGATCAGCACCGAGAGAAAGCCGGCCCTCGTCAGCGCCTGCACGAATTCGCTCGGATAGGTGCGCTCGCGGTCATGTTCGCGCCAATAGCTGCCGGGGAAGTCGGCGCAGAGCCTGGCGATCGCGTCGCGGATTTCCGGATGGTCCTGGTCCGGCTGCATCATGGATATTCACTCAATCTGGCTGAAGGCGCTTGAACGCGCTTGAAGAGGGCAACTCGGGTGGCTCACGCGCAACGGCCGCCATCCACCTCGAGGGCGACGCCGGTGATGAAATCGGCCTCGTCCGACAAAAGATAGAGCGCGGCATTGGCGATGTCCGCCGGCGTGCTGAAGCGCCCGAGCGGGATGGAGGCGAGGAAGCGCTGGCGGTTCTCCGGCGTGTCGGGCATGCCCATGAAATCCTCCACCATGCCGGTCGCGGCGATCACCGGGCAGATGGCATTGACGCGGATGCGGTCGGGGGCAAGCTCGAGCGCCATGGATTTGGTGAGCGTGAGGACCGCGCCCTTCGACCCGTTGTACCAGGTGAGGCCGGGCCTGGGCCTGAGGCCCGCGGTCGAGGCGATATTGAGAATGATGCCGGAGCCCAGGCGGCGGAACACCGGCACCGCCGCTTGCGCCGCGAGATAGATCGATTTGACATTGACGGCATAGACCCGGTCGAAGGTCGCTTCGTCGACCTCGAGCATCGGGCGGTTGCGATGGGTGAAGCCCGCATTGTTGACGATGGCATGCAGCGTGCCGAAACGTTTCAGCGCCTGCTCGACCACGGCCTGCATGTCGGCGGCCTTGGCGACATCGGCGCCGATCGACGAGGCGCCTTCGCCCAGCGCCGCCGCCACCGCCGCGGCGCCCGGGCCATTGAGATCGGCCAGGAGAAGGCGCGCGCCCTCGGCATGGAAACGCTCCGCCATGCCGCGGCCAAAGCCCGAGGCTGCGCCCGTCACGATCACGACCTTGTCCTTGAGACGCATGCTATCCTGGTCCTTCGATTTCTGTCATCCGACGTTCGACGCATCTTCCCGCGCGAGCCGGGAAAGAGTATGTCCTGCTCCGGTGCGCGACAAGGCGGAAGTCGGCGTTCGGCGTCCGGTGACAAGCGGCGGCGGCGCGGCCGGCGGCCCGAGGCGAATGGAGAGCGGATGGTGCGGGATCTCGACAATATCCTGGTGGTGGCGCTGGAGCAGGCGGTGGCGGCGCCCTATGCGTCCTCGAGGCTGGCCGACGCCGGGGCGCGGGTGATCAAGATCGAGCGGCCGGAGGGCGATTTCGCCCGCGACTACGATCATCTGGTGCAGGGGCAGAGCGCCTATTTCGTTTGGCTCAACCGCGGCAAGCAATCCATCGCCCTCGATATCAAGAACCCGGCCGACCGCGGGCTGCTCGAAGCGATGATCGCCCGCGCCGATGTCTTCATCCAGAACCTGGTTCCCGGCGCCACGCTGCGCCTCGACCTCGATGCCGCCAGCTTGCGCGCCCGCCATCCCCGCCTCATCACCTGCGACATCAGCGGCTATGGCGAGAGCGGCCCCTATCGCGACATGAAGGCCTACGACCTGCTGGTGCAGGCGGAATCGGGCCTGTGTTCCATCAACGGCAGCGCGGCGGAACCGGCCCGGGTCGGCATTTCGGTCTGCGACATCGCCGCCGGCGTGTCCGCCCATCAGGCCATCCTTCAGGCGCTCTATGCCCGCGCGCGGACGGGAGAGGGGAGGGCGATCAAGATCTCGCTGTTCGCCGCCATGGCCGATTGGATGAGCGTGCCCTATCTCCAGTTCGCTTATGGCGGACAGGTGCCGGCGCGCACCGGCCTGCATCACCCGAGCATCGCGCCCTATGGCGCCTATCCCTGCGCCGGCGGCGAGCAGGTCCTGATCGCGATTCAGAACGAGCGGGAATGGCGGCGCCTGTGCGCAGACGTGCTGGGGCAGCCGGCGCTGGCGGCGGATCCGCGCTTTTCCAGCGTGCCGCAGCGGGTGGCGAACCGCGCCGCGCTCAACGAGATCATCGCGGGCGTCTTCGGCCAATGGTCGAGAGCGGTGGCGATGGAACGGCTGCGGGAGGCCGGCATCGCCTGCGGTCGGCTCAATTCGTTAGACGATCTCGGCCATCACCCGCAGGTGCGCTTTGCCACGGTGGCGACACCTGAGGGCGAGGTGCGCCTCATCGCGCCGCCGGCGCAGGTCGAGGGAAGCGAGAGCGCGCTTGGCGCGGTGCCGACGGTCGATGAGCACGGGGCTTTGATCCGGGCGGAATTCGGGCCGCAGGCGTAAGCGGCCGCATGGCGGGCACGTGCGGGTGATTGGGCTGGACTCGGCCCGGCCTATGCCTATGCCTAGGCCTGCTGCGCCAGCGCCGGCGGCACGACCTCTCTCAGGACCCGTTCGGGCGGCAGCGTCACGGTGACGATCGTGCCGTAATCGACCTTGCTGGCGATGGCGAGTTTGCCGCCGTGCAGCTCGATCAGCATCTTGCTCAAAGGCAGGCCAAGGCCGGTGCCTTCGTGCTTGCGGTTGAGCGCGCTGTCCACCTGGGCGAAAGCTTCCAGCGCCCGGGGGATATCGCTCTCCGCCATGCCGATGCCGGTATCGGCGATCCGCAGGACGACGGCACCTTCGGGCGAGAGCGTCCCGGTGACTTCGATGCGCCCGCCGGTGGGGGTGAATTTGGTGGCGTTGGAGAGCAGGTTCAGCAGGATCTGCTTCATCATCCTGGCGTCGGCAAGAACACGCAGGCCGGCGGGGAGCGACGTGGTGAGGGCGATGCCGCTCCGCTCCGCCCGGTCGCGGATCAGCCGCAGGCAGCTTTCCGCCACCTGCCCGATATCGACGGTTTCCTCGTTCAGCACCAGCCGGCCGGCCTCCGCCTTGGAAAGATCGAGAATGTCGTTGATCAGGCTGAGCAGGTGGGTGCCGCTGTCGTTGATGTCGCCGGCATATTCGATGTAGCGCCGGGTGGCGATCGGTCCGAGGATCTGGTCGCGGATGATTTCGGAGAAGCCGATGATGGCATTGAGCGGCGTGCGCAGCTCGTGGCTCATGTTGGCCAGGAATTCCGACTTGGCGCGGCTGGCGCTCTCCGCCTGCTCCTTGGCATTGCGCAGCGCGGCTTCCGCCCGGCGGCTCTGGGTGATGTCGCTGTAGATGGAAACGAGCCCGCCACCCGGCAACGGTTGCACGCGGCGCCGGAAGATGGTGCCGTCCGGCCGCGTGCGCTCGTAGCACACGGGCTTGCCGCGGGCGAGCGTCGAATCGGCGGCCGCCAGGACCTTTTCCAGCGGGCGCGTGCCATATTCGCCGCTGCGGAAGTTCAGCGTGATAATATCGTAGAACGAGGCACCCGGGCGCGACAGGAAGGATGGCCGGATCTGCGTCAGCTCGACGAAGCGGCGGTTCCAGGCCACGATCCGCAGTTCCTTGTCGAAGATGAGAATGCCATCGGCCATATTGTCGAACGTGGCCTTGAGCAGTTCGCCCTGGCGGGCGATCTCGCCCTCGCGGATCTTGTCGGCGGTGATGTCGGTATAGACGATGACGGTGCCGCCGTCGCGCGTCCGCCGTTCACTCAGGCGGAACCAGCGCTTGTCGCCCAGGCGATGCTCGCTCGCCCCCTCGGCGTGGCGGTGGCGCTCGAGCCGGGCGGCGATCCAGTCGGCCGGCGCCGTATCGGTACAGAGATGCCCGCTGGCGACCGCCCGGTGCAGCAGCTCGGTGAACGTGTGGCCGATCCCGTCCTGGGCCTGCTCGCCCAGCCCGAGGATGCTGCGCGCCTTGTCGTTGCAGAGGAGGAGGCGGTCCTCGGCGTCGAACAGGGCGAAGCCTTCGGAGATGCTTTCGATCGCTTCGGAAAGGGCGCGCCTACCGTTCTCGCCCTGCCGGGGCGCCGGCGGCGGGCTTTGGCCCCGGCGGTAGCGGCCGGCGAACCGGGCGGCAGCGAAACCCAGAGCCAGGCCGGCCAAACTACATATCAGCGCCAGCCGCCCGGCCGGTGGCGGCATCTGGGCGAGCACTGCCCACAGGCCCTGAGCAAAATCCATGATCATCACCAGAGCGGTATCGGTGGCGCTCCTGTTCCCGGCACTTTCGTCCAGCGCTGCATATCCGGCACGCCTCGCATCGAGGCTAGGGCGGTGAACCTTAATTTCCGGTTAAATCTGCCCTGGGCGGGCGAGCAGGCGGGGGCCGGCGGCGGATAATGCTCCTTGTGATGGCCCCCATGGCGTATTATTTAAGCCGTCCGAGCCGCGGCCTTCGCGCCGCGGCGCCCCTTGAGCGGATTGTTCATGGCCGACTCCGCCGAACCGGATGCCTGGCAGGCCAGGCTCGACCCGGCTGAACCGGCCGCCGCGGCGGCGGCGGGGGTGCTTGCGTCGCCTATCCCGCCGCCTCCGGCGCTCTCGGTGGTGATCCCGGCGCATAACGAGAGCGAGAGCATCCTCGAGCTTTTGGACGAGGTGAGCCGGGTGCTGACAGGCCGGATCGATTTCGAGGCGATCGTGGTGGATGATGGCTCGACCGATGCGATGGACCAGCGCCTGGCGGCGGCGCTGCCCGCGCGGCCCTGGTTGCGCGTCCTGCGCCACCGCCGGCAGAGCGGCCAGAGTGCCGCGCTCCTGACCGGCGTGCGGGCGGCGCGCGCGCCCTGGATCGCGACGCTGGACGGCGATGGCCAGAACGACCCGGCGGACATCGTGAAACTATGGGCCGCCCGGCACGAAACGGGCGAGGACGCGGGTTTCGGCCTCATCGCCGGCTACCGCGCCAAGCGGCGCGACAGCCTGGCGAAGAAACTGTCGTCGCGCATCGCCAACCGGGTGCGCGGCGCGCTTTTGGCCGACCATACGCCCGATACCGGCTGTGGCCTCAAGCTGTTCGAGCGGCAGGCCTTCCTCGATCTGCCGCATTTCGACCATGTGCACCGTTTCCTGCCCGCCCTGTTCCTGCGGGCGGGGCGGCGTGTCGTTTCGGTGCCGGTCAACCACCGGCCGCGGCTGCGCGGGCGTTCGCATTACGGCGTCGGCAACCGGCTGTGGGTCGGCATCGTCGATCTGCTGGGGGTGATGTGGCTCAAGCGCCGCTCCAGGCTGCCGGAAGGCGTCGACGAGCTGGCGGGAAAGGACTAGCCGATGGACGTTCTGGCGCCTTTCGCAAGCCGGGTCATGGCCAGCCTCAATTGGTGGGCCATCGTCGGCTTCGCCGGGCAGACGGTGTTTTTCTGCCGCTTCCTGCTGCAATGGCTGCACAGCGAGCGGGTCAAGCGCAGCGAGATCCCGATCGGCTTCTGGTTCCTCAGCATGGGCGGCGGCCTGATCATGCTGGTCTATGTCGTGCACCTGGCCGATGCGGTGCTCATCATCGGCCAGCTCACCGGGCTCTTCGTCTATGCGCGCAATCTCCATCTGATCTTCCGTGCCCGCCATCCAGAGCCGGGCGAAGTCCGGCCGCCGGCCATCTGACCCGGAGCGGAATCTTGCCAACATCTCCGGCGCGTTTGCGTCCCTTTCCCTTCGCCCCAAGCTGGTTTCCCTTCGCCTCAAGCTGGCCGATCCTGGCCTGGGCGCTCCTGGTCGCAAGCGCGCTGATCTGGCGGCCGCTGCTGCCCATCGACGAGACGCGCTATTTGAGCGTCGCCTGGGACATGTGGCGCCACGGCGACTGGCTGGCGCTGCATGTCAACGGCCAGCCCTACAGCGACAAGCCGCCGCTACTGTTCTGGCTGATCGACGCCGGCTGGCTGCTGGTGGGCGCGCATGGATGGTGGGCCCGCCTGGTGGCGCCGCTGGCGGGCCTCGCCACCCTGTTCCTCACCGCCCATCTCGGCCGCCGCCTGTGGCCGGGCGAGGCCGGGGCGCAGGTCGCAAGGCTCGCCCCCGTCATCCTGCTCGGCACCCTGCTGTGGACCCTCTTCACCACCCTCACCATGTTCGACACGCTGGTCGCCTTCTTCGCCGTGCTCGGCCTGGAAGGGCTGGTCCTGGCCGGTCGCGGCCGGGGATTGCGGGGCTTCGCGCTCCTCGGCGTCGCGATCGGGCTCGGCGTGCTGAGCAAGGGGCCGGTCATCCTGGTCTATCTGCTGCCCGCCGCCCTCCTGGCGCCGCTGTGGCGGGAGGGGGACGGGCGGCCGGCCTGGCGCGGCTGGTACCTCGGCACGCTCGGCGCCGTGCTGCTCGGCGCGGCGATCGCCCTGGCCTGGGCGCTGCCGGCGGCGCAGGCCGGCGGTCCCGCTTACGCCGACCAGATCCTGTGGCACCAGACCAGCGGCCGCATGGTGCAGAGCTTCGCCCATCGCCGCCCGTTCTGGTGGTACCTGCCGCTGCTGCCGGCGCTGCTGTTTCCCTGGGCGCTGTGGCCATCGCTGTGGCGGGGCGTCGGCCGGGCTTTCCGCGCCGGCGATGGCGGCCTCAGATTGTGCCTGATCTGCTTTTGCACCGGCCTGATCGTGTTCTCCGCCGTCAGCGGCAAGCAGGTCCATTACCTGTTGCCGCTCCTGCCGGCGGTGGCGCTGCTCCTGGCCCGCAGCCTGACCGAGCGGCCGCCGTCGGGCCGGGAGCAGGCGCTGGCCAGCCTGGTGCTCGCTTTCCTCGGCCTCTTCCTCGTTGCTGCGCCCTATGTTCTGGCGCTCCGGCCCGACCTTGCCGGCCATGCAGCGGTGCCGCCGTGGTTCGCGCTGGTCGCGGTTCCGATCGGCATCGGGCTCGCGCTGCTCGGATTCGTGGTCTGGCGCTACCGCCCCTCCGGCAGCGCCGGCGCGGTGCGGGCGCTGGCGCTGCTCAGCATCGGCGCCCTGCTGCTGGTCCAGATCGTGGGCATGCCCAAGGCGGCGGCCGATTACGATGTCGTGCCGGCGGCGCGGATCCTCCACCGGATCGAATCCCAGGGCCGGCCGATCGCCTTCGTCGGCGCCTATCACGCCGAATTCCAGTTCACCGGCCGGCTGGCCAGGCCGATCGCGGTGATCCCGCCCTCCGCGCTCAAGTCCTGGGTGCGGCAGCATCCAAACGGGGTGGTGGTGCTGATCAAGCTCGACTACGGGCTGCCGCCGGGTCAGGTGCCGCTCTATATTTCGCCCGACCGCGGCCGCACGCTGGTAATCTGGACGGCCGCGGCGCTCGCCGGCGCCGGTGGGGCTTAGGTGACGGCGGAAGCGCAATCAGGGGGAGGGACGAGAATGGACGGGCTGTTTCCGGGCTTCGCCTCGCGGCGCATCGCAACGGAGGGCGCCGAGATCAACCTGGTCACGGCGGGCAGCGGTCCGCCGCTCCTGCTGCTGCACGGCTATCCCGAGACCCATGCCATGTGGCATGCGGTGGCCGGCGATCTCGCCCGCCATTTCACCGTGGTGGCGAGCGATCTGCGCGGCTATGGCGACAGCGGCAAGCCGCCGGGCGATCCGGAGCACGCGGTCTATTCCAAGCGGGAAACGGCGCGCGACCAGGTGGCGGTGATGCATGCGCTGGGCTTCGAGCGTTTCTTCGTCGCCGGGCACGACCGCGGCGGGCGGGTCGCCCATCGCATGGCGCTCGATCACCCCGAACGGGTTCTGCGCCTCGCCGTCCTCGACATCATCCCGACCGCCAAGGTCTTTGCCAGCGTCGACCGGGCGTCGGCGCTGGCCTATTACCACTGGTTCTTCCTCAGCCAGCCCTTCGATCTGCCCGAGCGGCTGATCGGCGCCGATCCGGGCTTCTATCTCGACTGGACCCTGGGAAGCTGGGGCACGGCGACGAAATTCTTCGATCCCCGCGCCCTGGCCGAATACCGCCGCGCCTTCGCCGATCCCAAGACCGTGCATGCGGTCTGCGAGGATTACCGCGCCGGCGCCAGCATCGATCTCGCCCATGACGCGGCGGACGGCGGCGCCAAGGTCGGCTGCCCGCTGTTGGCGCTGTGGGGCGGGCGCAACCTCACGGGGCGGCATTACGACGTGCTGGCCTGCTGGCGCGAACGGGCGAGCGACGTGCAGGGCCGGCCCGTCGATGCCGGCCATTTCCTGGTCGAGGAACGGCCGGCCGAGGTTCTGGCCGAGCTTCTCGCCTTTTTCGGCAGCGCGTGAGGCCTATGCCGGCAGGCCAAGTGGGGCTGGACCATTGGCCCGATCCGGCGGCATGATCGGGGCGCCATGACCAAGCAAATCCAACCCGACCTCGCGCCCGGCCACGAACCCGCGGCGGGCGCCCCGCCGGCGAAGCCGCGCGCCGGCGCCCTGCAGCCGCTGCGTACCTATTTCCTCACCGGCGTCATCATCACGGCGCCGATCGGCATCACGGTCTATATCGCGGTCGGCTTCATCACTTTCGTCGACCGCCATGTCACGCCGCTGATCCCCGAAGTCTATCAGCCGCGGCATTACCTTCCCTTCAGCGTGCCGGGCTTCGGCCTGGTCCTGGTGCTGGTCGGGCTCACGCTCGTGGGTTTCCTCGCCGCCAATATCCTCGGGCGGCAATTGGTGCGGCTGGGCGAGCGGCTGGTCGGCCGCATGCCGGTGGTGCGCAATATCTACGGCGCGCTGAAGCAGATCTTCGAGACGGTGCTGACGCCGTCCTCCTCCTCGTTCCGCCAGGTGGTCATGATCGAATATCCCCGCCGCGGCGTCTGGGCCCTGGCCTTTCTCGCCAACGAGCGCTCGGGCGAGCCCGGGCAGCGCATCGGCGTGGAATGCATCACCCTTTACCTGCCGACGGCGGTCAATCCCACCTCGGGCTATCTGCTGTTCGTGCCGCGCGCCGATGCCATCTTTCTCGAAATGAGCGTCGAGGATGCGATGAAGATGATCCTTTCGGGCGGGGTGGTGGTGCCGCCGGTGCTTGCGCTGCCCTTGGCCCTGCCGCCGGCGGCCCGCGCCACCCTCAGCCAGCCCGAAGATACTTGATCGCCGCGTCGCGCTCGAAAAGATAGAGCAGAACGCGCAGCGCCTGGCCCCTCGGGCCGGCAAGTTCCGGGTCGCGGTCGAGCACGAGCCTGGCATCGTCGCGCGCTGCCGCCAGCAGGGCGCCGTGCCGCGCCAGATCGGCGATCCGGAAGGCGGGCAGGCCGCTCTGGCGGGTGCCGAGCAGCTCGCCCGGGCCGCGCAGGCGGAAATCCTCCTCGGCGATGCGGAAGCCGTCCTCGGTCTCGCGCAGGATCTTGAGCCGGGCCTTGGCCGCCTGTCCGAGCGGGCCGCCGTAGAGCAGCAGACAGGTGCCCTTGTCCGCCCCGCGACCGACCCGGCCGCGGAGCTGGTGGAGCTGGGCCAGGCCGAAGCGCTCGGCATGCTCGATCACCATCACGCTCGCCTCCGGGACATCGACGCCGACCTCGATGACGGTGGTCGCCACCAGGATCTGGGTGCGGCCGGCGGCGAAATCGGCCATCGCGCGGTCCTTCTCCGCGGGCTTGAGGCGGCCGTGCGCCAGG
>CALCYJ010000311.1 GCA_937905845.1 uncultured Rhodospirillales bacterium | reverse complement strand
ACCGTTCCTCGCATGAACTCGGCGCCGTTCCTGTCGATCCTGCCCATCATCACGCCCCCCTTCGTCATCGGCTTGGCGCTGACCCTGGTCATCACCGCGACTTGCGTGAGCTGCACGGCAAGTCCGTGACGCAACAGATCGCCTTGCGCGGTTTCCAGAATCGCTGCTGCCTGCACACCCGGCAAGACGAAACGACCTTGATCCTGGAAAGGATTGACGCAGAACCCACACCCGGCACCGGAACGTTTCCCGATACTACCCATGCGAGCGGATCGAACCGATATAAACGTCTGCTCACCCCTCGTGATGCACCGCTTCCGCCGGCAGCGCCTGCTCGGCCGCCACCCCCTCGGCCTGCTGGCCGCGGGCCTCGGCGAGATCGGCCCCGAGCTGCTGCGCCGAACCGGCGAGGGCGGAGAGACGGGCGGACCGTGCCGCCGCCTGCTGAATGGCCCGGGCTTCCACCGCCTGGGCGTCGGCCAGCGCGCGGTCCTGCGTCCGCGCGTCGGTCCGCGCCGCGGTTTCCTCGGCCTGCGCCTGCACCGCCCGCTGATGGGCTGTTTCGGCATCGGCGCGCACGATGGCCAGCGCCGTTTCGGCTTCGATGAGCTGCTGGCGGAGATCGGCCAGCCGGTTGCGCTGCGCCAGCCGGACCGCCGTGGGCGAGGGAGCGCCGGCGCGCCTCGTAAACCCATCCCAGCGCCACAGATCGCCCTCCGGGCTCACCAGCCGCTGACCCGGAGCCAGGTCCGCCTGCAACGCGGCGCCCTGCGATGCCGCCACCAGCCCGATCTGGCTCAGGCGGCGGGCGAGCGCCGGCGGCGCGCTCACACGCGCGCTCAAGGGTTCCGCGCCCGGCGGCAGCGCATGGGCATGGGGCAGCGGCGGCAGCGCCCGCCAATGGGCCGGCGCTCCGGTCTCGCCCGAGGCGCCGAGATCATCGCCCAGCGCCGCGCCCAAGGCCGCCTCGAAGCCCGGCGCCACCTGCACCGCATCGATCAGTGGCGGCCACAGATTGTCCTCGGCGACCGCCAGCAGCCGGCCCAAGCCCTTTTCCTCGGCGGCGAGGCGGCCGACACTCCCCTGATGCTCTTGCAGCCGCTCGCGCGCCACCCCATCCGCGGCCTGGGTTTCAAGGCGGCGGCGCTCGACCTGATCGAGGCGCTCGCGGGCGGCGCTCGCCAGGGCAGCGATCCGCGCGACCTCGGCGCCGGCCGCTTCCGCGGCTAGCAATTCGGATTCCTGCGCCGTGAGCCGCTCGCGCTCGGCGGTGATTTCCCGCGCTCGCGTCTCCAGCCGCAGCAGCCGCTGCGCCAGGGCTTCGCGCTGCTGGCCCAGCGCCTGGCGGCGTGCCCTGAGTTCGGCCGCCTGGTGGGTCAGTTCGTCGAGGCTCTTCTGGCGCGCCGTGACCTCGTCGTCATGGCGCCTGACGGCGGCTTCGGCCGTGGCGGCGGCCTCCGCTTCGCCGGCCTGAAGGTTCACGATGCCGGCCGCCTCCGCCTCCAGCCGCGCCATGGCGCCCTCGGCGTCGCGCTGGTGGCCGCGCTCGCGCTCGGCATCGGCCTTGACCTGGGCGAGGCGGGCCTCAAGCTGGGCGGCTTCCTGGCGGGCCCGGCGCTCCTCGGCCTCCAGCCCGTCGCGCGCCGCGCCGAGCCGTTGCAGCACCGCCGCCGCTTCCGCCGCATCCTCGCGCAAGGGCGGCAGCGCCGCCGCGGCTTCCGCTTCGGCTTGCGCCGCCGCCGAAGCCGAAGCCGTTTCCACGGTCACGCGCTGCACGGATTGCTCGAGGGCCGCCTCGGCGGCGGTGAGGGCTGCCGCCGTTTCGAGATAGCGCAGGTGGAGCTGGATCGCCTCGGCGCGGCGGATCAGCTCGGAGAGGTTGCGATAGCGGCTGGCCTGGCGCGACTGGCGCTTGAGGGCCTGAAGCTGCCCGTCGATCTGGCTGGTGACGTCGTCGAGGCGGGTGAGATTGGCCTCCGCCGCCTTCAGCCGCAGTTCCGCCTCGTGCCGGCGCGCATGCAGGCCGCCGATGCCGGCCGCCTCTTCGAGCAGGCCGCGGCGCTCCACCGGCTTGGCGCTGATCAGGGCGCCGATCCGCCCCTGGCTCACCATTGCCGTCGAGCCGGCGCCCGTCGCCAGATCGGCGAAGAGAAGCTGCACGTCGCGCGCGCGCACCTCGCGGCCGTTGACGCGGTAGAGCGAGCCCTGATCGCGCGCGATGCGCCGGGTGATCTCGATCTCCGCCGTCTCGTTGAAGGCCGGCGGCGCCTTGCGCTCGGCATTGTCGAGCTTGAGCGTCACTTCCGCGAGATTGCGCGCCGCCCGCGTCGCCGTGCCGGCGAAGATCACGTCCTCCATGGCGCCGCCGCGCATCTTGCGCGCCGAGGTCTCGCCCATCACCCAGCGCACCGCCTCGACAAGGTTGGACTTGCCGCAGCCATTCGGGCCGACGATGCCGGTCAGGCCGCGTTCGATGACAAGCTCGGTCGGCTCCACGAAGGATTTGAAGCCGGCGAGGCGAAGGCGGGTGAACAAGCCGGGGTTCCCTATTCTGCCTAATCTATCCGGTCTATCATGCCGCGCCGCCGCGCCGCCGCACCACCCACAGGCCAAGGCCCGCCACCACCAATACCACGATGGCCGCGATCGCCCCCTTGATCAGCCAGCCGTTTTCATCCGGGTCGGCCGCCACCGGCTGGGCCGCCGGCTGGGCCGCCGCTGCCGGTGTCGAGGTCGGCGCCGGCGTGGCTGCCGCCGACGCCGCCGGGGTTGCCGGTGCCGCGGCGCCCAGGGTCTTGGCCAGCAGCGGTTCGATCAGCTTGTCGAACTCGGCATAGCTCATGGCGCCGGAATAGGTGACGCCGTTGATGATGAAGGAGGGGGTGGAATCGACCTTGTAGGTCTTCTGCGCCTGGAGCCGGCTGTCGAGCACCGCCTGCTCCACCGCCTTGCTGTTCATGCAGGCATCGAAGGTGCTGTTGGTCATGCCGCCGAGCCGGGCCAACTCACGCAGCCCATCGATCGGGTTACGCTCCGTCGCCCAGGAAAGCTGCTGCTTGAACAGCACGTCGATATAGCCGTAATAGCTCTGCGGCCCGCTACAGCGTGCCAGCATCGCCGCCTTGAGCGCCATCTGGTCGAGCGGGAAATCGCGGTAGATGTATTTGATCTTGCCGGTATCGATCAGATCCTTCTTCACGGTCGGGAAGGTGACGTCGTAGAACTCGGCGCAATGTGGGCAGGTGAGGGAGGCATATTCGATTACCGTCACCGGCGCATTGGCATTGCCGAGCGCCAGATCGCTCATCACCGTCCCGGCCGGCACCGTATTCGACGGCGCCTGCGCCGCCGGCACTGCTCCCGCCGCCGTCTGTCCCGAATCCGCGAAGGCCATGCCGGAAAGGCCGAGAAAACCGACCCCTGCCACGGCAAGGCCGACCAGGAACTGCTTTATATTGGACACGTTGCCGCCCTCACCACTACATGTTGCGCAGACTATAGAGCAGGCGCCACGGCGGCTCAATCGCCGCCGCGCGCTTATCCACAGGATATCACGCCGCCCGGGCGGCTTCATTCTCCGCGTCATTCTCCGCGTTCGGGCCGGCCGCGCAGGGTTCGGCCGAGGCTGGTCAGGGCCTCTCGCAAGGTGGGATCGGACAGGCCGGCGAGCGTCGCCGCCAGCGCCTCCTCCTCGCTCGCGCTAAGAGCGCGGAAAGCCGGCCGTCGCGGGGGAGGCGCCACGGGCAGCGGCCCCTGGATCAGGCGCAGGCGCGCCACGGCGCGATAGCCGTAGAAAGTATTGATGCGCTCGACCAGGACGGGTTCGAGATGCTGGATCTGTAGCGCGAAGCCCGGCGCGACCCGGATCTTAAGGGTGGCGCCGCCGCTTTCGCCGGCCGGGAAGATCAGCCGCTCGGGCGCGGCATGGCGGGCGAGCAGAGGGCCGACGATGGCGGGCCAGCGCGCCAGGATCTCGCCCTGCGCGAAGCCGCGCCGGCGCAAAGCCGGCCGCAGCAGCCGCGGCAGCGCCGCCGCCAGCGCCGCCGGACCCCGCCGCAGGCCGCTTGCCGCCTTCACGCCCGCCGTTCCGTCCGCATTCCCGGTATTGCGCTGCATCCTGCCATTATCGATGGCGCCGGCGATGCTGACGAATGGTATTTTGTCGCCAGCATGACCGATCTCGCCTCGCGCCTTCTCGCCTGGTACGACATTTCCCGCCGCGAACTGCCGTGGCGGGCGCCGCCGGGGGTGCGGCCCGATCCCTATCGCGTCTGGCTCAGCGAAATCATGCTGCAACAGACCGGCGTGGTGACGGTCGCGCCCTATTTCCAGGCGTTCCTGGCCCGCTGGCCCGATGTCGGCGCGCTGGCGGCGGCCGATCTCGATCAGGTGCTGCATGCCTGGGCGGGGCTTGGCTATTACGCCCGTGCCCGCAACCTGCACGCCTGCGCCAGGCGGGTCAGCGAGACTTACGGCGGCCGCTTTCCCGACGACGAGGCCGGTTTGCGCGCCTTGCCGGGGATCGGCGTCTATACCGCGGCGGCGATCGCCGCCATCGCCTTCGGACGGCCGGCGAGCGTCGTGGATGGCAATGTCGAGCGCGTGATCGCACGGCTGCGCGCGGTGCGGGAACCGCTGCCGGCGGCAAAGGCGCGGCTGCGGGTGCTGGCGGCGGAGCTGACGCCCGAGCATCGCGTCGGGGATTTCGCGCAGGCGATGATGGATCTCGGCGCTACGATCTGCCGGCCGCGTCAGCCGCTCTGCCTGCATTGCCCCTGGCAGGCGGATTGCGCGGCGCACAGAGAGGGCATCGCCGCCGAACTGCCGGCGCGATCGCCCAAGACGGCGCGGCCGGTGCGCCGTGGTGTCGCCTTCTGGCTCGAACGGGTGGACGGCGCGGTGCTGTTCCGCCGCCGGCCGGAGCGCGGGTTGCTCGGCGGCATGATGGAACTGCCCTCGACGCCCTGGCGCAGCGCCGCCTGGACCCCGGACGCGGCGCAGGAGCAGGCACCCTGTCCCGCCGACTGGCGCCCGGTCGCGGGCCTGGTGGCGCATACTTTCACCCATTTCCATCTCGAATTATCGCTTCTGGCGGCGAGACTGCCGGCCGGCGCTGCACCCGAGGGCACCTGGTCGCGGGCGGAAGATTTTCACTGCCTCGCGCTGCCGAGCGTGATGCGCAAGCTCTGCCGTCACATGGAAGGCGAGCGGGCGGCAGCCGGGGCGATTTAGGATTTGAGGTGTGCCGCCGCCGCGTCAGCCGGCGGCGGCGATCTCGGTCCGGATCTGCTGGCGCAGGACATCGATCGGCACGAGCTGGGTTTCTTTCGGGTAATAATGCCAGAAGGTCCAGCCGTTGCACGCCGGCATATTCTGCACATGGGCGGCGATCTGGTGGATCGAGCCGGTGGAATCATGGCAGACGAGGCTGCCGTCGGCGCGGACCTTGGCGGAATGGCGGCGGCCGCTCTGATCCCAGAGCACGGTGCCGGGCGTGAGCAGGCCGCGTTCCACCACGAGGCCGAAGGGAATACGCGGCTCCTGGCGCTTGGAACGGGTGATCGCGATATCGGCTTCGCTAAGCGGCGCGACCTTCGCGATGCGGGCTTCGGCCAGCGCGACATAGCGCGCCTCGCGTTCCAGCCCGACGAAGCGCCGCCCCAGGCGCTTGGCCACCGCTCCCGTCGTGCCCGAGCCGAAAAAAGGATCGAGGATGAGATCGCCCGGCCTCGTGGAGGCGAGGATGACGCGGTGGAGCAAGGCCTCGGGCTTCTGCGTCGCATGGGCCTTGAGCCCGTTCTCGCCGCGCAGCCGCTCGGCGCCCGAGCAGATCGGCAGCAGCCAGTCCGAGCGCATCTGCACGTCGTCGTTCAGCGCCTTCATCGCCTCGTAATTGAACGTATAGCGCTTGGCCTCGCGGCCCTTCGCCGCCCAGAGCAGGGTCTCGTGCGCATTGGTGAAGCGCTTGCCGCGGAAGTTCGGCATCGGGTTGGTCTTGCGCCAGACGATGTCGTTGAGCAGCCAGAATCCCTGGTCCTGAAGGGCGGCGCCGACGCGGTAGATATTGTGATAGCTGCCGATCACCCACAGCGTGCCGTCGTCCTTGAGCAGGCGATGCGCGGCGGCGAGCCAGGCCCGGGTGAAACGGTCGTAGGCGGCGAAATCGGCGAACTTGTCCCAATCGTCGTCGACCGCATCGACCAGGCTCTCGTCGGGGCGGCGCAGGCTGCCGCCGAGCTGGAGATTATAGGGCGGGTCGGCGAAGATCATGTCGATGCTGCCCGCCGCCAGGCCTGCCATCAGCTCGATGCATTCGCCGGCGAGGATGCGCCCCGAGGATGGGTCCCCGGGCAGGCGTTCCGGCGGCGGCGCGTTGTTCGTCCCCTTCATGGGCGCACTCTCGGTCAGCCCTGGTCGGCCGTCAATAGGATTATGGATTCAATAGCTTAAAGATGAGTCTGTCGCGCGGTGCCCCGGCGGAGCGGCGGATCAGTCCGCAGGCCTCCCGGCCAAAGCCCCGGCCCGGGCCCGGGCATGGGCCACGGGCGCGAAGCTTACGCGATGGATCGGGCAGGGGCCGAGGCGCTCCAGCGCTTCGAAATGCTGCTTCGTGCCATAGCCCATGTGGCGCTCGAACCCGTAGCCCGGATAGCGGCGGGCGAGGGCCATCATGAGGCGGTCGCGCGTCACTTTGGCGACGATGGAAGCGGCGGCGATCGAGAGGGCGAGCCGGTCGCCGCCCACCACCGCCGTGGCCTGGCAGGGCAGGTCGGGCAGGCAATTGCCGTCGATGAGTGCATGCGCGGGCTGCCTCGGCAGCGCCAGGACGGCGCGGCGCATGGCGAGCAGGCTCGCCCGCAGGATATTGAGCCGGTCGATCTCCGCCACGCTGGCGCGGCCGATGCCGACCTCCGCACTGTCGAGGATCGCCTCCAGCAGCAATGCGCGCCGGGAGGCCGAGAGAAGCTTGGAATCCTTGATCCCGGCCGGGAGCCGCGCCGGATCGAGCACCACGGCGGCGGCGAGCACGGGTCCGGCGAGCGGGCCGCGCCCGGCCTCGTCCACGCCGCAGACGGCACCGGGCCACGCGCCTTCGCGCGTGAAGTCGGGCGGAGGAAGAGCGGAGGTGCGTTCGCGGCTCGGCATCGGGTCTTGGGCTTCGATGGATCTAGCAGGCGCGCCGAGGATAGCATGGCCGGCGTAGGCTTAGGGATTGCGGGAGGATCGAGGGACAAATCGGGTCCGGCCGCGTTGCATCCGGGCCGCCGAGCCGCTACAAGGGGGCAGATCCGAGCAATCCTGCAAGGCAATTCCCGGCGGAGACAGCATGGCTGCCTATCAGTACGTCTATGTAATGAAGGGTCTGAGCAAGGCCTATCCCGGCGGCCGCCAGATTCTCAAGGATATCCGGCTGAGCTTCCTGCCCGGCGCCAAGATCGGCGTGCTCGGCCTGAACGGCTCGGGCAAATCGACGCTGATGCGCATCATGGCCGGCCAGGACAAGGAGTTCAACGGCGAGGCCTGGGCTGCGGACGGCGTGCGCGTTGGCTATCTGCCGCAGGAGCCGGTGCTCGATCCGGCCAAGGATGCGCTCGGCAATGTGATGGAGGGGGTGGCGGAGACCAAGGCGCTGCTCGACCGTTTCGAGGCCATTTCCGCCCGCTTCGCCGAGCCGATGGAAGACGACGAGATGAATGCCCTCATCGCCGAACAGGGCGAGTTGCAGGAGAAGATCGAGGCCGCCTCGGCCTGGGATCTGCAACGCAATGTCGAGATCGCCATGGACGCGCTGCGCTGCCCGCCGGGCGATGCCGATGTAGGCACGCTTTCGGGCGGCGAGCGGCGGCGCATCGCGCTTTGCCGGCTGCTGCTGGAAAAGCCCGACATGCTGCTGCTGGACGAGCCGACCAACCATCTCGACGCCGAATCCGTCGCCTGGCTCGAACGCTTCCTGCATGAGTATCCGGGCACCGTGGTGGCGGTGACGCACGACCGCTATTTCCTCGACAATGTCGCGGGCTGGATTCTCGAACTCGACCGCGGCCAGGGCATTCCCTACGAGGGCAATTATTCCGCCTGGCTGCTGCAAAAGGAAAAGCGCCTGGAGCAGGAGAGCAAGACCGAGGATGCCCGCGCCCGCACGCTTGCCCGCGAGCTGGAATGGATCCGCGCCAGCCCACGCGCCCGCCAGGCCAAGAGCAAGGCGCGCATCAATGCCTACGAGACGCTGCTGGCGGAGGATCAGGAGAAGGTTCAGGGCACCGCGCAGATCGTCATTCCGGCCGGCCCGCGCCTGGGCCAGGTGGTGATCGAGGCCGAGAAGCTCGGCAAGGCCTATGGCGAGCGCTTCCTCATCGACGATCTGTCCTTCCGCCTGCCGCCCGGCGGCATCGTCGGCGTCATCGGCCCCAACGGCGCCGGCAAGACCACGCTCTTCCGCATGATCACCGGCCAGGAGCAGCCCGACCGCGGCGCCCTGCGCATCGGCGAGACGGTGGTGATGGGCTATGTCGATCAGTCGCGCGACAGTCTGAAGGCCGACGCCACCGTCTGGGAGGAAATCTCGGGCGGCAACGACCTCATCACGCTTGGCCGGCGCGAGGTGCCGAGCCGCGCCTATTGCTCGACCTTCAATTTCAAGGGCTCGGACCAGCAGAAGAAGGTCGGCCAGCTTTCGGGCGGCGAGCGCAACCGGGTGCATCTTGCCAAGATGCTGAAATCGGGTGCCAACCTGCTGCTGCTCGACGAGCCGACCAACGATCTCGATGTCGATACGTTGCGCGCGCTGGAGGAGGCGCTGACCGACTTCGCCGGCTGCGCCATCGTCGTCAGCCACGACCGCTGGTTCCTCGACCGGATCGCGACCCACATCCTGGCCTTCGAGGGGGAAAGCCACGTGGAATGGTTCGAGGGCAATTTCCAGGATTACGAGGTGGACAAGAAGCGCCGCCTCGGCGCCGAGGCCGACCAGCCGCATCGCATCCACTACAAGCCGCTCACCCGCGGCTGAAGCCCGGCCGTCCTGGCCGCGCGCTGGCTCAGCCGATGCGGGCGAGGGCCGGGAACAGGTCGAGGAGATAGGTCCCGATCATCCCCAGGCTGCCGAGGAAGATCAGCAGGCCGGTCACCACCATGAGCAGGCCGGCGCCGATCTCCACCTTGCGCAGGTGGCGGCGGAAGGTCCGCACGAAGCGCAGGAACGGGTTGATGGCAAGCGCGGCGGCGAAGAAGGGGATGCCGAGGCCGAGCGCATAGACCGCCAGGAGCGACACGCCGTAGGAGAGATCCTGCCGGCTCGCCGCGATGGTGAGAATGGTGGCGAGGATCGGGCCGATGCAGGGGGTCCAGCCGAAGGCGAAGGCGAGGCCGACGACATAGGCGCCGAGCAGGCCGAACTCGGGCCTGGGCTTCGGGCTGAAGCGCGCCTCGCGGTTCAGCAGGGCGATGCGCAAAAGCCCCATGTAATGCAATCCGAAGCCGATGATCACCACTCCCGCCACCTTGGCGATCACCGCGATATGCTGCACCAGGAGATGGCTGATCGCGCTGGCCGAGGCGCCGAGCAGGATGAAGATTGTGGAAAAGCCGGCGATGAAGGCGAGGCTCGCCAGCACGGCGCGGCGGGCAAGCGCCGGGTCGGCCGCGGCAGCACTTCCTTGCATGCCAGCCTCCGTGCCGGCTCCGGCACCGGCAAGCTGGTCGAGGGTGGTGCCGGCGACGAAGCAGAGATAGGCCGGCACCAGCGGCAGCACGCAGGGGCTGAGAAAGCTCAGGGCGCCGCCGGCGGCGGCGGCGGCATAGGAAAGTTCGGCTGCGGCCATTCTGGATCAGCTCTCGCCTCGGGTTGTGCGGACGGCGCGGCCGGGCCCAAATTCCGGCCCGGGCCTCAGCGCTTACCCCATATTCCCGCCGCCCGCCAGTAACAAGCCTGTCAGCGGCGGGAGCGGGGGCGGCGCGGCTCTATGCCGCAGGAGCGGGTGCGATGCGTGCCGGCTAAAAAGCAGACGGCGGCCGGAAGCCGGCCGCCGTTGAGGTCAGTTCGAGGATGGGTTAAGCCCGGACGTCAGCTTTTCCGGCTGCGGCGGCGGCGGCCGGCGAAAGCCAGTCCGGCGAGGCCGAGACCGAAGAGCGCGATCGTGGCCGGTTCCGGCACCGCGGTGAAACTGATGCCATCCAGATTGACCGTGCCGTCCGGGTCATTGATCGTGTAGCTCACCACCGTCGAGGTGCTGGTCGCCGTCAGGACCGAGCCGCTGACGGTGAAGGTCGTGTCGCCGGGGCCGGTCGAGAGGGTATCGATAGGGGAGCCGTTGACGCCGACAGCGACGGTGCCAATCGACAATCCGCTGCTGTCGATGGCTTGGCTTAGATCATACTCGTCACCCACGACGGTCGTGATTGGCGCGCTCGTGATGGTGACCGGGCCGGAAGTCGGGCCGAAGGCGGCGTAATAGCTGCCGCTGAAGGCCAGAGCCGGATTGTCGGCGACATCGGCATCGCCGGTATCGCCCGTCAGGGTCCAGCCGGAGAAATCCGCTGCCTCGAACCCGCCATTGACCGCCAGATTGGGTGAGGCGTCTGCCGTTCCGGTCAGGAGGGCTACGGCCAGGAGGCCGGTCGCGGCCAGAGATGTGAATGCCTTGTAACCCATTTCGCTCTCCACGCTTTAAGTCGAAGTGACGTCGGCTCGAAATTCATCCTTCCCTAAGCAATCGCTATGCCAGGGGCGAAAAAGTGAGAGGTTCCGCCGGTTGCAGGAGCAAAATCGCCATCGCACTGTAAAGTATTCCGACAGAATTATGGTGGAATTTACCGAAAGTTCACGATTATGGCACAGGGGTGGAAGGACAGATGCATCGGCCGGCCCGTTGAGCTAGGCTGCTACCCGTAGTATGGGCGACCCTGCGCCGGTTTGGCCGGCGGTCGGGCCTGGGGACAGACGTCATGAATCGGGATCGTTCGGGATTCGTCACCATGACCTTCGCCGGGGTGGCGCATACCTATGCCCATCTCTTCGTCCTGCTCTTCGCCACCGTGGTGCTGGTGCTGGAGCAGCAATGGCACATGTCCTATGGCGCGCTGTTCGCGGTCTCGCTGCCGGGGACGGTGATGTTCGGGGCGGCGGCGCTCCCCGCCGGCTGGCTCGGCGACCGCTGGAGCGCTTCGGGCATGATGGCGGTCTTTTTCCTCGGCGTCGGCGCCAGCTCGATCCTCACCGGGCTTGCGACCGGACCCTGGAGCATCGGCATCGGCCTCACGCTCATCGGCACCTTCGCCGCCATCTATCACCCGGTCGGCATTCCCTGGCTGGTGAAACATGCGGTGAACCGCGGCCGGGCGCTCGGCGTCAACGGCGTCATGGGATCGGCCGGCACGGCGGGCGCGGCGCTGACCGCGGGTGCGCTCACCTATTTCTTCGGCTGGCGCGCCGCCTTCCTGGTGCCGGGCGCGGTATGCCTGATCACCGGCGGGCTGTTTCTCGTGGCGCTGCGCCGCGGCCTGATCGTGGAGCGGGCGGAGGATGCCGCCCCGCAGGCGCAAGCCCCGGCGGCCGATGTGAAACGCGCCTTCATCGTGCTCGCCATCACCATGCTCTGCACCGGCCTCGTCTATCAGAGCACCGCCTTCGCCCTGCCGAAGATCTTCGACGAGCGGCTGGGTCATCTCCTCAACGGCAATGTCTTCGGCGTCGGCGGCCTCGTCACCCTGTGCTATATTTGCAGCGCCGTGGCGCAGGTCATTGGCGGCGAGTTGGCCGACCGCCATCCCTTGAAGAATGTCTATGTCGCCACGCAATTCCTCCAGCTTCCGGTGCTGGCGCTGGCCTTCATGCTCTACAACCCGGCGCTGGTCGCCGTGGCGGGCCTGATGATCGGCCTCAATACCGCAGGCCAGCCGGCGGAAAACGCGCTGCTTGCCCGCTATACGCCGGCGAAATGGCGCGGGCGGGCTTTCGGCGCCAAGTTCGTTCTGACGCTTGGGGTCAGCGCCGGCGGCGTGGCGCTGATCCCGATCCTCTTTGCGTTGACCGGCAGCCTCAGCCTGCTGTTCGTGGCGCTGTTCCTCTTCTCCGCCACCGCCGGGATTGCCGGCATCTGGCTGCCGCGCGAGGAACAGGCGGGACGCCTGCCGGCCCGCGCCCTGGCGGCGGAATAGCCGGAATCAGGTCCCGGCCAACGCCTGATCGAGATCGGCGATAAGGTCGGGCGCGCTTTCGAGCCCGACCGAGAGGCGCACCACGTCGGGTCCGGCACCGGCTGCTTCCCGCCGTTCGGGCGGGAGCTGGCGATGGGTGGTGGAGGCGGGGTGGATGATCAGGCTTCGCGTATCGCCGATATTGGCGAGGTGGGAGAACAGCTCGACCCCTTCCACCAGCTTGACGCCGGCATCGAATCCCCCCTTGACGCCGAAGGTGAAGACGGCGCCGGCACCCCGCGGCAGGTATCTCGCCGCGAGCTGGTGATAGCGGTCGTCCGGCAGGCCGGCGTAATTCACCCAGGCGACCTTGTCATGGCTCAAGAGGTGCCGCGCCACGGTGAGCGCATTGGCGCAATGGCGGTCCATGCGCAGGCTGAGCGTCTCGATGCCGGTGAGGATGAGGAAGGCGTTCATCGGCGAGAGCGCCGGCCCGAGATCGCGCAGCGAGATGGCGCGCGCCGCCACCGCGAAGGCCATCGTCCCGAAAGTCTCGTAGAAGCGCAGGCCGTGATAGGAGGCGGTCGGCTCGCAGATCGTCGGGTATTTGCCCGCGACTTTCGCCCAGTCGAACCTGCCGCCCTCGACAAGGATGCCGCCGACCGAATTGCCGTGGCCGCCCAGGAACTTGGTCATGGAATGCACGATCAGGTCGGCGCCGTGATCGAAGGGACGGCAGAGATAGGGCGAGGCTAGCGTATTATCGACGATGAGCGGCACGTCGGCCGCATGGGCGATCGCGGCGATAGCGGCGATGTCGGAGACCACGCCGCCCGGATTGGCCAGGCTTTCGATGAAGATCGCCTTGGTCTTCGGGCTGAGGGCGCGGCGGAAATTCTCCGGGTCGTCCGGGTCGACGAAGCGCACGATCCAGCCGAACTTGCTGAAACTGTGCGCGAACTGGGTCATCGATCCGCCATAGAGCTTGTTGGAGGCGATGAATTCATCGCCCGGGCTCAGCAGCAAATGGAAGGCAATGAGTTGTGCCGCATGGCCCGAGGCGGTGGCGAGCGCCGCCGTGCCGCCTTCCAGCGCCGCCACCCGTTCCTCCAGGACCGCCGTCGTGGGGTTGGTCAGGCGGGTATAGATATTGCCGAAGCTTTGCAGATTGAAGAGGGAGGCCGCCTGATCGACGTTCTCGAATACGTAGGAGGTGGTCTGGTAGATCGGGGTCGAGCGGGCGCCGGTCGTGGGATCGGGAGCGGCGCCGGCATGGATCGCAAGCGTATCGAAACCATAGCGATCGGACGGGGTCTCTGCACTCATCAAGGATCACACTTTCTTCAAACGCTTGGAACTGATGACGCGGGTATTGACGCCCATCCAGCCGATCTCGCCCGAAAGCCGGCCATATTCGATCTTCGGGCAGCGGTTCATCACCACCTTGAGGCCGGCGGCCTCGGCCATGGCGGCGGCTTCGTCGTTGCGGATGCCAAGCTGCATCCACAGCACCCGCGCGCCGATCGCGATCGCCGCCGCCGCGATCGGCGGAATGGCCTCGGCCGGGCGGAAGCAATCGACCATGTCGACCTTGACCGGGATCTCGGAGAGCGCGGCATAGACCTTTTCGCCCAGGATTTCCTGGCCGGCCGCGCTCGGATTGACCGGGATGATGCGATAGCCCTTTTCCTGGAGATATTTCATGGCGAAATAGCTCGGCCGGTTCCAGTTGGCGCTGGCCCCTACCATCGCGATGGTGCGGCACTCGCGCAGGATGGCGCGAATGTAATCGTCGGGATAAGTGTCGTGGTTCATCAGCAGCCCTGCCAGACCGGTGGCCGCTTGGCGAGGAAGGCGTCGATCCCTTCCTCGGCATCGCGTGCCAGCATGTTGCGCGTCATCACTTCGCTCGCATAATCATAGGCGCCGGCCAGATCCTGTTCGAGCTGGCGGTAGAAAGCCTCCTTGCCGATGCGCAGCGTCAGCGCCGACTTGGACGCGATGACGGCGGCAAGCTTGCCCACCGCCTCGTCCAGCTCGGCATCGGGCACCGCCCGGTTGACGAGGCCGAAGCGAAGCGCGCCATAGGCATCGACCATCTCGCCCGTCAGCAGCATCTCCATGGCGTGCTTGCGCCCGACATTGCGCGAGAGCGCCACCATCGGCGTCGAGCAGAACAGACCGATATGCACCCCGGGCGTCGCGAAGCGCGCACTCTCGGCCGCGACCGCGAGATCGCAGGTGGCGACGAGCTGGCAGCCGGCGGCGGAGGCCACGCCGTTCACCGCGGCGATCACCGGCTGGGGCAGGCGGACCAGGCTCTGCATCAGCCTGCTGCACTGGGCGAACAGCGCCTCGTAGGCGGCAGGCGTCGGCGTCGCCCGGATCTCGCGCAAATCGTGGCCGGCGCAGAAGGCGGTGCCGCTGCCCCGGATCACCACCACCTTGACCGCGGGATCGCCGGCGATGGCATCGAGTGCCGCCTGCAACGCCGTCATCAGCCCGGTGCTCAAGGCATTGCGGGCGGCCGGCCGGTTCAGGGTCAAGGTTGTAATGCTGTCAGAATCATGTCGTAAAAGTATAGGTTCGGTCGTACCAATAGTCGTTTCCAATAGGTTCATGAAAATCTCCCGATGCGCAAAATGTCAGGGCATCGGCGCGGATGATAGCGCTCCTGCCCGGCCATGACCAGCCCGGGAGCCGCGCGGATGCGGCTTCGGGGAGGCCGGTATCGCCGTGGCTTTTGCGGCGGGAAAGTCTCGCTTCTTGCTCCTATAAAGTGTATTGATCGTTATTTTTCTCTCTTGTGAAGATGATTCGCGGCGAGATGAAGTCCTATCAGTTGATTGCGGCCCCGTCATTGGCTAGCGTAACTGTCGGCGGAAGACCGCTGTCGGCGCTGCGACGGGAGGGGCTGCGATGGCTGTGATGTCGGTGACGGAAGTGCAGAGCTTCCTGGCCGAGCATTTTCCCCAGATCGAGCCCATGCGCATGCGGGTGGAGCAGGTGGAGAACGGCTCGGTGACGGTGCGCATGCCGATCGGCGAGCAGCATCTGCGCCCGGGCGGCACGGTCTCGGGCATGACGCAGATGGCGCTGTGCGACAATACGATGTACGCGCTCACGCTGGCGCAGCTTGGGCCGGTGGCGCTGGCGGTCACCACCAGCCTCAACATCAATTTCCTGCGCAAGCCGTCGGCGACCCGCGACATGATCGCCAAGGCGCGGGTGCTCAAGCGCGGCAAGCGCCTGCTGGTGGGGGAGGTTTCGCTCTATAGCGAGGGCGAGGGCGAGCCGGTCGCCCATTCGACCATGACCTATTCGATCCCGCCCGGCCGAAGCTGAGGCCGGAGCGGATGTCGGAGCCGGAGGGTCAAGTCGAGGCATCGGCGACGGGATTCCTTCAGGATCGATGCGGGATCCGCCCTCTGACTACCAGGATACCGCATTCTAACATTCTGTAATTTCAACGCCAATTCCGGTTGACAGGCCTTAGCGGTCTGCTATCTTCCGGCGCCTCGGAGTGAGGGATGGCATGGCTCGGCCTCAAGGGTCCGGTCGATCGACCGGCGCCGCCGGCGTTTCCTGATCTCCCGTGCTCCGCCAGTCCTTGGGATCTGCGCCTATGAAAACCTTTTCGATGAAGCCGGCCGACGTGGTCAAGAAGTGGGTCTTGATCGATGCCGATGGCCTGGTGCTGGGCCGCCTCGCGACCCTGGTCGCCCTGCGCCTGCGGGGCAAGCACCGGCCGAACTACACCGCCCATGTCGATTGCGGCGACAATGTCGTCATCATCAATGCCGAGAAGGTGCAGCTCACCGGTCGCAAGCGGGAGCGGGAAGTCTTCTACTGGCATACCGGCTATCCCGGCGGCATCAAGGGCCGCACGCTCGGCAAGATCCTCGACGGCAAGCACCCCAACCGGGTGATCGAGAAGGCGGTGGAGCGCATGCTGCCCAAGGATAGCGCGCTGGCGCGCCGCCAGCTTGGCAATCTCAGGGTCTATGCCGGCGCCGAGCATCCCCATGCCGCGCAACAGCCCGAGGTCGTGGATATCGCGTCGCTGAACCGCAAGAATTCGAGGAGTGCCTGAGCATGGCGGAGACCCGCACGCTGGAAGATCTGAGGGGCCTGGCCAAGGTGGAGAGCAAGCCCGAGGCGGCCGAGACGAAGATCGATGCCCAGGGCCGCTCCTATGCCACCGGCAAGCGGAAGAACGCGGTGGCGCGCGTCTGGCTCAAGCCGGGCTCGGGGCGCATGGTCATCAACGGCCGCGACAGCAATACCTATTTCGCGCGGCCGGTGCTGCGCATGCTGTTGGCGCAGCCTTTCCTCGTCGCCAACCGCAGCGAGCAGTACGACGTCTGGTGCACGGTGAAGGGCGGTGGCCTGTCGGGCCAGGCCGGCGCCGTGCGTCATGGCATCAGCCGGGCGCTGACCTATTACGAGCCGGGCCTGCGGCCGGTGCTGAAATCGGGCGGCTTCCTGACCCGCGACAGTCGCGTCGTCGAGCGCAAGAAGTACGGCAAGGCGAAGGCCCGCCGAAGCTTCCAGTTCTCGAAACGCTGAAGGCGCGCCGCGGTCCGGAAATTTCCGGCCGGATGGATCGGAAGGGCTCCTCGCGGGTCGCCCGTTGGCGCGTGAGGGGCTATCGTTCCTGGGATTGGTTCTTCCCAGCCCAGGGCAAGATTAAGGATGCGGCGATGGTGAGGGTTGGAGACGACGGCAGGGTACGGGTGGCCATTCTCGGCGCCAGCGGCTATACCGGCGCGGAATTGCTGCGCCTGCTGGTCCGGCACGCATCGGTGCGTCTCGTGGCGCTGACCGCCGACCGCCGCGCCGGCGAGCCGGTGACGGCGGTCTTTCCCCATTTGGGCGGCTTAGGCCTGCCCGATCTCGTCGCCATCGCCGATGTCGATTGGAGTGGCGTCGATGTGGTGTTCTGCGCCCTGCCGCACGGGACGACGCAGGAGGTGGTGGCGGCCCTGCCGGCGCATCTGCTGGTGATCGATCTTTCAGCCGATTTCCGCCTGGCCGATCCCGCCCTTTACGCCGAATGGTACGGCCATGCCCACCGCGCGCCCGAGCTTCAGCCCGGCGCCGTCTACGGCCTGACCGAGCTTGCCCGCGAGGCGCTCGCCACCGCCCGGCTCATCGCCTGTCCGGGCTGCTATCCGACCGGCGCGCAGCTTCCCCTGGTGCCGCTGCTCGAAGCCGGCCAGATCGATCCCGACGACATCATCATCGATGCCAAGTCGGGAGTGAGCGGGGCGGGGCGCGCCGCCAAGGAAGCGAGCCTGTTCGCCGAAGTGGCGGAGGGCATCCATCCCTACGGCCTCACCGGCCATCGCCATGCGCCCGAGATCGAGCAGCAGCTCGCGATCGCGGCGAAGCGTCCCGTGGCCGTCACCTTCACCCCGCATCTGGTGCCGATGAACCGCGGCATCCTCTCGACCATCTATGTCCGCACGGCGAACGGCGCCGGAGTGGAGGACCTGCGGGCGACGCTGCTCCGCCGCTATGCCGCCGAGCCGTTCGTGCGCGTGGTGGCCCAGGGCATGACGCCCGCGACGCGCCATGTCCGCGGCTCCAACCATTGCCTCATCGGCATTTTCGCCGGCCGGACGGCGGGGCGGGCGATCCTGGTTTCGGCCATCGACAATCTGGTGAAGGGCGCGTCGGGCCAGGCGGTGCAGAACATGAACCTCGCGCTCGGCCTGGCGGAGACGACGGGGCTCGAACAGGCGCCGCTGTTCCCATGAGCGGGCTGATCCTGCCCTATCGCGACAAGCGGCCCAGGATCAGCGGCGAGGCCTTCATCGCGCCCGGCGCGGCCGTGATCGGCGATGTCGAGATCGGCCCGGGCGCCAGCATCTGGTTCCAGTGCGTGCTGCGCGGCGATGTCCATGCCATTCGCGTCGGCGCCGGCACCAATATCCAGGACGGCACCGTGGTCCATGTCACGCGGGCGAAATACGAGACGGTGATCGGCGCCGATGTCACGATCGGGCATATGGCGCTGATCCACGGCTGCCGCCTCGAAGACGGCTGCTTCATCGGCATGGGCGCGGTGGTGATGGACGGCGCCGTGGTGGAGAGCGGCGCGATGGTGGCGGCGGGGGCGCTGGTGGCGCCGCGCAAGCGGGTGCCGGCGGGCGAGTTGTGGGGCGGCCGGCCGGCGATCTTCCTGCGCCGCTTGAAAGCGGCCGATCTGGCCGGCTTCACCGATATCGCCCGGCATTACGTGGAACTCGGAGCGGAGTATCGCCAGGCCCTGAGCGAACCGCGCCTGGCGGCGCTGCAAACGGGCGACGAGGGGTAGCCTGCGCACGCCGATCGTGGCAGACTGCGCCCCCGGGCCGGCGGGCTCTCATGCGAGGATGGTCAAGGTGGCGGGACGAGCGCATCGGGGTGACGGGGAAGCGGCGGTCGGCCTGCGGTCGGGCCGGCGCATTGCGGTCCTGGCGGCGGCGGCCTTGGCGCTCACGTTCCTGCAAGGGTGCAGCGACGTGCCGGACTGGGCCAATCCCGTCCACTGGTATCACAGCACCGTCGGCCTGGTGACGGGCGATGACGACGAAGCGCCGCCGCCCCAGCCCATGAGCCCGCAGACCCAGGCCATGGCCAAGACGGCGGCGTCCGAGCCGGCGACGACGCCGAACCTCGCCAATGTGCCGCCGCGGCCGACCATCTCGCCGACGGCAGCCCGGGCGGCCGACATGAAGGGGCTGGTCGCCGACCGCTCGGCCGCCGAATATACCGACCAGACCTTGCGCGCCGGACCCTCGCCCGATAGCAGCGCCGCCACCAATCCGCCCGCGACGCCGTCCGTGCCCCCGCCTGCACCGGCGCCTGCACCGGCCGCCGCGGCAATCCCGGCCGCGCCACCGGTACCCTCAGCGTCACCGGCGTCACCGGCTTCATCGACACCGCCGGCCGGCACGGCGCCGCTCGGATCCGTCGCCACGGCGCCGGTTGCGCCGCTGCCCGCCGCCGCCGCGACGCCTGCGCCGGCCGTGCCCGCTGCGCCGGCCATGAAACCATCTGTTGCGGCCGCGCAGCCCGCCGCGGCCGCGCCGCCCGTTGCGGCGCCCGCGGCGGTCGCACCGCCCGCGGCGGTCGCACCGCAGCCGGCTTCGGCCGAGCAGGTCTATCAGGCGCAGCTCAGGGCCTCGGCGGCAAATCAGGTCGCGGGACCGCAGAGCGCCGGCTTCGCGCCCTCGACAGCGGCGCCGGTCGGTCAGTTCGCCACCAGCGTGCCGCCCGTCGTGCAGCAAAGCTATAATGCCGCCATCCGCACCGCCGGTGGCGCGGCCACTGCGAGTGGTGCGGCCATGGTGGCGTCCCGCTCGGCCGGTGCCTTCGGCGCCGCCGGGTCCAGGCTGGGCGGCACCGTGGAGTTCAGCCGGGGTTCCAGCCGTCTTGCGCCGGGCGAGCGCCCGCTCTTGGCCCGTCTGGTGCAGGATTATCACCGCCAGGGCGGTACGCTGCGGGTGGTCGGCTATGCCGCGCCGGCCGAGAGTGCGGCGGCAGGCGAGGGGGCGCGCAAGATCGCCGCCTTCGATCTGGCCGATCGCCGCGCGGTGGCGGTGGCGGAAGCGCTGGAGCGCTCCGGCGTGCGGCCGGGGGATGTTTTCGTCGAAGCCCGCGAGATGCCCGGACCCGAGGCTGATGCCGGTGCCGCCGCCTCGCCGGATGCGGCGCAGCGGGTGGAAATCTTCCTCGAAAATTAACCGCGGATGGGGTAAACACCAGGGTTGGGACGCCGGTGGCGGGCGGCCGACCTGTCACCGGGCGGGCGGCCCCGCGACCCGTTATGCGTACGTGGCGGAACAGGCCTATGGCGTGCGGCGAAATACCGCTCGGTGATCTCGCCGCCGGCTAGGCGTCTTCCGCTGGATATGCAAGCCCCGGTTGCCAGCCCGGAAAACGCGCTATCGTGTGACCCTCTCTCGCAAACGGTCGAAACCATGGACCCCGAATTTCACCGCATCAAACGCCTGCCGCCCTACGTCTTCGAGGAAGTCAACCGGATGAAGGCCCGGGCGCGAGCGTGTGGTGACGACATCATCGATTTCGGCATGGGCAATCCCGACATGCCGACGCCGCCCCATATCGTCGAAAAGATGATCGAGGCGGTGCACAATCCGAAAACCCATCGCTATTCCACCTCGCGCGGCATTCCCGGCCTGCGCAAGGCGGTGGCGGCCTATTACGGCCGGCGCTTCGGCGTCGAGATCGATCCCGACGGCGAGACCGTCGTCACCCTCGGTTCCAAGGAGGGCCTGGCCAATCTCGCCATGGCCATCACGACGCCGGGCGACACGATCCTGGTGCCCAACCCGAGCTATCCCATCCATCCCTATGGCTTCATCATCGCCGGGGCGGTGATCCGCCACGTACAGATCGGCCCCGAGGTGGATTTCCTGGCCGGGCTGGAGCGCGCCATGCGCCATTCCGTGCCGGCGCCGGTCGCCCTGGTGGTGAGCTTCCCGGCCAATCCCACGGCGATGACCGTTGGTCTCGACTTCTATGGCGAGGTGGTGGAATTCGCCCGCAGCCGCGGCCTCTATGTCCTGTCCGACCTTGCCTATTCCGAGATTTATTTCGACGGGGTGCTGCCGCCCTCGATTCTGCAAATCCCCGGCGCCAAGGACGTGGCGATCGAATTCACCAGCCTGTCCAAGACCTATTCGATGCCGGGCTGGCGCGTCGGCTTCGCCACCGGCAACCGCCGGCTGGTGCAGGCGCTGACCCGGATCAAATCCTATCTCGACTACGGCGCCTTCACCCCCATCCAGGTGGCGGCGACCGCCGCCCTCAACGGACCGCAGGAATGCGTCGCCGAGGTGCGGGAGATCTATCGGACGCGCCGCGACGTGCTGATCAAGGGCCTGGCGCAGGCGGGCTGGGACGTGCCGTGCCCCAAGGCCAGCATGTTCGCCTGGGCGCCGATCCCGCCGGCCTTCGCCGCCCTGGGCTCGCTGGAATTTTCCAAGCTGCTGCTCCAGGAGGCCAAGGTGGCGGTGGCGCCGGGCATCGGCTTCGGCGAATACGGCGATGGCCATGTGCGCATCGCGCTGGTGGAGAACGAACAGCGCATCCGTCAGGCCTGCAAGAGCATCCGCCGCCTCCTGACCGATCCCGGCCGGGCTGCGGCCCGCTTGGAGGGGATCGAGAAGCAGGCGATGGCATCTTGACGCTGCCGCTGAACATCGGCATCGCCGGGCTCGGCACCGTCGGCGCGGGCGTGTTCGGGCTTTTGGCGGCGGAAGCCCCGACGCTGGAACAGCGCAGCGGCCGGCGCCTGAGGGTGGTGGCGGTTTCGGCGCGCTCGCGCGACAAGGACCGGGGCATCGACCTCTCGGCGGTGCGCTGGCACGACGATCCGCTGGCGCTTGCCGCCGACCCCGCGGTCGAGGTGGTGGTGGAGCTGATCGGCGGCGCCGAGGGCGTGGCGAGATCGCTCGTCGAGGCGGCGCTCGCGCGCGGCAAGCCGGTGGTGACCGCGAACAAGGCGCTGCTCGCCATCCATGGCACGGCGCTGGCCGAGGCGGCGGAGAGCGCGGGCGTCGCCCTCGCCTTCGAGGCGGCGGTCGCCGGCGGCATCCCCATCGTCAAGGCGATCCGCGAAGGGCTCGCGGCCAATGCCATCAGCCGCGTCTTCGGCATCCTCAACGGCACGTCGAACTACATCCTGACCCAGATGCAGGAGCAGGGACGCGACTTCGCCGCCGTGCTGGCGGAGGCGCAGAGCCTGGGCTATGCCGAGGCCGATCCGGGCTTCGATGTCGATGGTATCGATGCCGCCCACAAGCTGGCGCTGCTCGCGAGCCTCGCCTTCAACGCCCGGGTGAATTTTCCTTCCGTCCATGTCGAGGGCATCCGCCATGTCTCGGCCCGCGATATCGCCTTTGCGCGCGAGCTTGGCTATTGCATCAAGCTGCTGGCGATCGCGCGGCTGACGCCGCTCGGGCTGGAGCAGCGGGTGCACCCGTGCATGATCGACGCCGACAGCGCCATCGCCCATGTTTCGGATGTCTTCAACGCCGTGGTGGTGGAAGGCAACCTCGCCGATCGCACCATGTTCTCGGGCCGCGGCGCCGGCGCCGGGCCGACCGCCTCGGCGGTGGTGGCCGATCTCGCCGATATCGCCTCGGGCCGCCGGGCGCCGGCCTTCGGCGTGCCGACAGCATCGCTCAAGACCCTGGCGGCCTCGCCCATGGCGGCGCATGTCGGGCCCTATTACGTGCGGCTGATGGTTTCCGACCGGCCGGGCGTGATCGCCGATATCACCGCCGTGCTGCGCGACGAGCGGATCTCCATCGCATCGCTGCTCCAGCACGGCCGCGCCGCGGCGCCGGGGCAGTCGGTGCCGGTGGTGATGATCACGCACGAAACGGTGGAGGTGGCGATGCTGCGCGCCCTGGAGCGCATCGCCGGTCTTGACGCCGTCCTGGAGCCTGCGCGCATGATCCGCATCGAGCAATTGTGAGGTTGAGAGACAGATGGCCAAGAAACCCGCCATGGAGCGCAATCTGATCCTCGAAGCCGTCCGGGTCACCGAAGCGGCGGCGATCGCGGCTTCGCGGCTGATGGGCCGGGGCGACGAGAAGGCGGCCGACCAGGCCGCGGTCGATGCGATGCGCCAGGCGCTGAACAAGATGGATATCGACGGCACCGTGGTGATCGGCGAGGGCGAGCGCGACGAGGCGCCGATGCTCTATATCGGCGAGAAGGTGGGCGCGGGCACCAAGATGAAAATCGATATCGCCCTCGATCCGCTCGAAGGCACGACGCTCACCGCCAAGGGCGGGCCGAACGCCATGGCGGTTCTGGCCTTCGGCGAGGCGGGATCCTTCCTCAATGCGCCCGACGTCTATATGGACAAGATCGCGGTCGGCGGCGGCCTGCCCGATGGGCTGGTGCATCTCGACGCGCCGCCGGCGGAAAATCTCGAGGCGACGGCAAGGGCCAAGGGAATCGCGATGAGCGATCTCGTGGTCTGCATCCTCGATCGGCCGCGCCATGCCGAGCTGATCGCCACCTGCCGCGCCGCCGGCGTGCGGGTGAAGCTGATCACCGACGGCGATGTCGCCGGCGTCATCGCCACTTCCGATCCCTCCACCGGCGTCGATATCTACATGGGTTCGGGCGGCGCGCCGGAAGGGGTGCTGGCGGCGGCGGCGCTGCGCTGCATCGGCGGCCAGATGCAGGGGCGGCTGCTGTTCCGCAACGACGACGAGCGCGCCCGCGCCGTCCGCCTCGGCATCAAGGACTTCAACCGCATCTACACGATGATGGACATGGCGGGGGGCGATGTGATGTTCGCCGCCACCGGCGTTACCGACGGCGCCATGCTCGAAGGGGTGCGGCGGGTGCCCGGCGGCATCACCCCCGAATCCATCGCCATGCGCTCGCATACCGGCACGGTGCGCTGGCTCAAGGCCCGCCACCTCATGGGCAAGGATTAGAGGCGGGCGGGGCCGGGGCGCATGGGTCGGGCGGCGGAGCCCGTCCTCGGCGTTGCCCGCTCGCTCAGCGGGCGGTTCTGGGAAGCGCGCAACGACGACGAGCGGCTGGCGCAGGCCCTCTCCCAGCGGCTGGCGCTGCCCGAGGTGGTGGGGCGCGTATTGGCGGGGCGCGGCGTCGGCCTGGACGCGGCGGAAACCTTCCTCGCACCCCGCCTGCGCGATCACCTGCCCGATCCCTCCGCCTTGCGCGACATGGATGAGGCGGCCTCCCGCCTTGCCCGCGCCATCCGCACCGGCGAACGGGTGGCGGTGTTCGGCGATTACGACGTCGACGGCGCCACCTCCTCCGCCCTGCTCAAGCGCTTCTTCGCCGCCGTGGGCGGGGATCTGACCCTCTATATCCCCGACCGGCTCAAGGAGGGTTACGGCCCGAACGCGCCGGCGCTGCTCCGGTTGCGGGAGGCTGGGATTGCGCTCGTGGTCACGGTCGATTGCGGCACGGTGGCCCATGCGCCGCTCGCCGCCGCGGCCTCAGCCGGGCTCGAAATGATCGTGATCGATCATCACCTAGCCGAACCGGAACTGCCGCAGGCCCTGGCCGTGGTCAATCCCAACCGGCTCGACCAGGCGGGCGGCCTTGGCCAGCTCGCCGCCGTCGGCGTCGCCTTCCTGCTCGTGGTGGCGGTGAACCGGACCTTGCGGGCCGAAGGCTGGTACGGCACGCGGCCCGAGCCCGATCTGCGGCAATGGCTCGACCTCGTCGCGCTCGGTACCGTATGCGACGTGGTGCCGCTCACCGGCGTCAACCGCGCGCTGGTCGGCCAGGGGCTGAAAGTGATGGCCGGGCGCGCCAATGTCGGACTGGCGGCGCTGGCCGATGTGGCGGGCCTGGCCGAGCCGCCGGGGGCCTATCATTTGGGCTTTCTTCTCGGGCCGCGGGTCAATGCCGGCGGGCGGGTCGGCCAGGCCGACCTCGGCGCCCGGCTGCTGACCACCGAGGACGAGGGGGAAGCCGCCGAGCTTGCGCGCGCGCTCGACCAATTGAACGCCGAGCGCCGGGAGATCGAGGCGGCGGTGCAGGAGCAGGCTTTCGCCCAGGTAGCGGCGGCGGGGCCGCCCGGGCCTGTCGTCATCGCGGCGGGCGAGGGCTGGCACCCCGGCGTGGTCGGCATCGTGGCCAGCCGCCTGAAGGATCATTACCGCCGGCCGGCGCTGGTCATCGCCCTGGCGGACGGGATCGGACGCGGCTCGGGCCGCTCGGTCAAGGGTATCGATCTTGGCGCCGCGGTGACGGCGGCGCGCCAGGCGGGGCTGCTGATCAACGGCGGCGGCCATGCCATGGCGGCCGGCCTGACGATTGCGGCCGAGAACCTCGCCCCGCTCGCCGAATTTCTCGCCGGCCGCATCGGGCCGCAGGGCGGGGATGCGGCCGCTCGCCTCGGCATCGACGGGGTTCTCGCGGTTGGAGGCGCCACCGCCGAACTGCTCGATCTGCTGGAACAGGCGGGGCCCTATGGCGCCGGCCACGCGGAGCCCCGCTTCGTCATCGCCGGTGCCCGCGTGGTGCAGCCGGCGGCGGTCGGAGAGAATCATGTCCGCTGCCTGCTTCTCGGCGCCGACGGCGCCCGGTTGAAAGCCATCGCCTTCCGGGCGCGGGAGACCGCGCTCGGCGAAGCCCTGTTCAGCCGGGACGGTGCGTCGCTCCTGATCGCCGGCGCGCTCCGGGCCGATCATTGGCGGGGAGAGCGGCGGGTCCAGTTCGTCATCGAGGACGCCGCCTGGTCCGGCCGATAGCCTTCGGCCGCAAGCGGCTTGATTTCTGCCGCTACTCCCAGTACAGAAGGCCGGCCAGAGACCCCATCGTCTAGCCCGGCCCAGGACGCCACCCTTTCAAGGTGAAAACACGGGTTCGAATCCCGTTGGGGTCGCCATTCTCGCGCAAAGCCGGGCCCGGGCCGCCGGCGGCGCATGCCCCCGGGCCAGTCGCATCCGGGCCGCAGCCAAGGTCGCCCTGTCGAAGAATTTGACAGAATCCTCAATGCCGACCCCCTGGCCGGCATGCCCCGATTTCGTCGCGTTATAGGGCGGCGGCGGCCTATGGCCGGCCCCTGAAATCACCAAATTATCCTTCCGCCGCACGGGATTAGAATTTTGTTCCCCGCGCGTCGGATCTGTCGCCGGAACGGGTGGCGGCCCTGCGGCGGCCCGGGCACTTTATCGTCCGCGAGGCGCGATCGGCGTCTCTGGCGTGTCGCCCCGATGACTTTCTGTCGGTGGAGGCGAGCATTTGTCGGGGAATCTTACAATTTTGCCGGCCTTTGTGACCTCTTTAAGACATGGTCCTTGATTCCACGCATGTTCTCGAATTGGCAGAAATCTTGCTTGTAGCGGTTTAGCTGCAATAACGATCAAGACGAGGGGAAACAATGGTTTCGTTCAGGAATACGTTTCTCGCCGCCGCTGTAACCTCCGCCGCCGTGCTGGCGACCGCGGGGATCGCCCAGGCGACGTGCGTGTCCAGCACGCCCATCAGTGCACCGAACCCACTCGCCGGCACGACCTGTTCGATCACGGCCTCCGCTTCGACGGTGCAGGTCGTCTTCGCCTTTAGCAACGCCGCCGACGTGGACGTGTTTCTTAACGGTGCGACGGTGCTTCTCGGCAATCAGAGTTCGGTCGGTACCGAGGTGACGCTCTCCGGCCTCACGGTTGGCGAGACGCTCAATTTCTCCTTCACCAACCAGACGACCGGAACCAGCTTCGCACCGGGCGTTCTGGCTGCCGACGGGGAGCAGCATGTCGCCGTTCAATCGAGCTATACGGATTATCAGACGGATCCGCCGCGCAGCACTTTGACCCAGGCGGACCTCGGCTCGTCCTATGGCGTGATGACCGCAATCGCCCCGATCAACGACTGGGACTTCGTGGGTCTGGAAGATCTGCTCGCCAGCCAAGGCAGCGATTACGACTATAACGATCTCATCCTTGGCATGCACAATATCAACCCCGTTCCGGAACCGGCCACTCTGGCGCTGTTCGGTGCGGGTCTTGCGGGTCTTGCCTTGGTCCGCCGCCGCCGGAAGGCCTGAGCCGCTCCTGATTTCGAGTAGTTTCATCAAAGAACAAGACCTGTCCGTCTGACAGGAAAGGGCGGTTCCCCGAGAGGGGAGCCGCCCTTGAGGTTGTCCGGCTTGTTCAAGGTGAAAACACGGGTTCGAATCCCGTTGGGGTTGCCATTCTTGCGCAAAGCCGGGCCCGGGCCGCCGTCCAGATGCGGTTTCGGGCCTCGTGGCGAAAAGTTTGCCACCCCCGGACCGGCGCCACGGTAGAGCCTCGATCCTCTTTGGAAAGGGCCGGCTCGCGCTTTCCGACAGGAATTAATTTCGGAATAACGGGTTGAGAGCATTTCATGAGACAGAGGATCATGGGATGCCCTGACGGCGGATGCGTCGAATCGATTGCATCCGGGCTGTGCCCGAGGCCGCCCTGTCGAAGAATTTGACAGCATCCCCAATGCCCGTCGCCTGGGGACATTTTCCGACATAGTCCCACCGCGAAGGGCGGCGATGGCGGATGGCTGGATCCGGAATCCACGAAATTACCCATTTATATCATGGGATTACAATTTCCCTGCCCGGCCGTTGAAGATCTCCCCGAAGCAAGCGGGCGGCCGGCCCGCGGCGCGGATGCCCATCGCGCTCAGGGCGTCATCACCGTCTTTGGCGTGTTGTCACAGCGGTTTTCTGTCGGGGGAAGTGCATATTTGTCGAGGAATCTTACAATTATCGCGGGCTTTGTGGCCTCTATGGGCTTGTGTCCTTGATTCTATTGGAAATATTGGAATGGCAAGAATTTTGCATTTGTGCGAAGAATCAGTTGCAATATCGATTAAAACGGGGGAACCCATGGTGTCGTTCAAGAATTCGTTTCTCGCCGTGGCTCTGACCGCAGTCGCCGCGCTGGCGACAGCGGGGATCGCCCAGGCCTCGCCCCTCACCGGCACCTTCAACGTCTCGGTCTGGCAGATTGACAATACTGGCGGTTCGATAAATGACCCGGTCGAGCAGGCCGCTCCGTCGAATCCTTTACTGCTTGGGTTGGCGCTGGCCACCGGCACCTATACCGGTGCGCTCAATCTCGATCTCGGCGGCGGCGCCACCGATACGGTGGGCGCTTTCTTCGCGTCGGATGGCGGCACCACGACCGGGCTTAGCAGCGTTTCCGATAACGAGCTCAGCGCTAGCGGCTTCTCCCAGACGACGCTGATGGTGATCACCGGCACGATCACCGGTGGTGGCATTTCCGGCACGGTGACGCATGATGATGGCGCCTCTCTGTACGATTCGTCGGGCCTGGTATTCGACAGCGCGCTGCCGACCAGCGCCGAGGCTACTTCGTACAACGACGTGACCGGCGCCTTCACGCTCTATTATGTCGAAGCAAACGGGCTGCCGGCGGTGCTCGACTTCAACGTGGCCGCGGTGCCTGAACCTTCGTCGCTCGCGATCATGGGAGCCAGCCTCGGCCTCCTCGGCATGCTGGGCATGGCGCGCCGTCGTCGTAACAAGGCCTGAGCCGCTTCTGATTTCGAGTAGTTTCATCAAAGAACAAGACCGGCCCGTCTGACAGGAAAGGGCGGTTCCCCGAGAGGGGAGCCGCCCTTGAGGCTGTTCCGCTTGTGCCGGCTGGTCGTTTCAGGCGGCGTGGGATGCCGTCGAGTGGGTCAAGAGCGCATAGAGGGCATCGGGATTGTCGGTGCCGCGCAGCTTCTCGCAGATCGTCTTGTCGCGCAGGAGCCGCGAGACCCGCGCCAGGGCTTTCAGATGGTCGGCGCCGGCGCCTTCGGGGGCCAGCAGCACGAAGATGAGGTCGACCGGCACCTCGTCGATGGCATCGAAATTGACCGCTTCCTCAAGCCGGGCGAACAGGCCGCAGAGCCGGCCAAGCTCGCCGATCTTGCCGTGGGGAATGGCGATGCCGTGGCCGACACCGGTGGTGCCGAGCCTTTCGCGCTCCATCAGCGTGTCGAAGAGGACGCGCTCGCTCAGGCCGGTAAGTTCGGCGGCGCGGGTCGAAAGCTCCTGCAATGCCTGCTTCTTGCTGGTCGCCTTGAGCTGGGCGATCACGCTCTTGGGAAGCAGCAGATCGGCAATCTCCATGACACCTGATACTTTCGTTCGCGCTGGCGTTCGCGCTGGCGTTCGCGCTGGCGTTCGCGCTGGCATTCGCCCTGGGGATCCGTCCGGGACGGGGTGCGGAGCAAGGCGTGGCCGTTCATCCCGGCTGACGCGGATCGATCCAGCCGATATTGCCGTCGGGCCGGCGATAGACGACGTTCAGCCCGCCGTGGCCGCGGTTGCGGAACATGAGCGCCGGCTGGCTCGCCAGATCCATCCGCATGACCGCCTCGCCTACGGTCAAGGTAGCGATCTCGGTCGTGGTCTCGGCCACCACCAGGGGCGCGAAATCGGCCGGCTCCTCCTCGCCCTCGTCCTCGGGCTCGGGCGCCAGCACATAGGCCTGCGCCGCCAGCGCCTCGTCGGTGAGGGTGCTGCGGCGGCTCAGGTGATGCTTGCGCAGGCGCCGCTTGTAGCGGCGGAGCTGCTTGTCGATCCGGTCGGCCGCGGCATCGAAGCCGGCGTAGATGTCGGCCGCCTCGCTCTGCGCCTGGACCGAAATGCCGCCGCCCACATGCACCGAGCAATCGGCGCGGAAGAACGAACCCTGGCGCGAGAACACCACGCTGCCGTCGATGGCATCGTCGAAATATTTCCCGACCAGCTCGGAAAGCCTTGAGCCGACATGGGTCCTGAGCGCGTCCCCGATATCGATCTGCTTGCCCGAAATCTGTACCTGCATGCCGGAAACCCATCTAGCGACGGCAATCTTGCCGTTCCAATACCCCGCGCGACGATCCGGGCGGGTCCAGCGGTGCTGAGGAAGCCGGGACCATAAGAGAGCGGCCCGTGGCTGTCAACAGCGCTGCGGCGGCCAAGCTTGCCGTCATTTCTGCGCCCGCTTGAGCCGGCGGCGCATCACCGACGAGGGAATGCGCATGGCCTCGCGGTATTTCGCCACCGTCCGCCGGGCGATATCGACCCCCGACGCCATCAGGACCTCGACCAGGCGGTCGTCGGACAAGACTTCCTCGGCGCTCTCGGCATCGATCAGGGCGCGGATGCGATCGCGTACCGCTTCCGCCGAATGCGCCTCGCCGCCCGAAGAGGATGCAATGGCGGAGGTAAAGAAATATTTCATTTCGAACGTGCCGCGCGGCGTCGCCATGTATTTATTGGCGGTAACCCGGCTTACCGTGCTCTCGTGCATGCTGATCGCCTCGGCGATGGCGCGCAGGTTGAGCGGCCGGAGGTGCCGGACGCCGCGGCGGAAAAAGGCTTCCTGCTGGCGCACCAGCTCGCTCGCCACCTTGAGGATGGTATTGGCGCGCTGATCGAGCGACTTCACCAGCCAGTTGGCGGAATTCAAGCAGTCGGAGACATAGGTCTTCTCGCTCTTGCTCAGGGCGGAGCCGAGGACGCGGGCATAATAGCGCCGGTTGATCAGCACCCGCGGCAGCGTCTCGCTGTTCAGCTCGATCAGGAACGTGCCGTCCGGCGCCAGGCGGACATAGACGTCGGGGATGAGCGTCTGGGCGATTTCGGCGCCGAAAACATGGCCGGGCTTGGGGTCGAGGCGCTTCAGCTCGCTCAGCATGTCGGCGATATCCTCGGCATCGACGCCGCAGATCCGCCCGAGGACCGCGAACTCGCGCCGGGCCACGAGATCGAGATGTTCGAGCATCGCCGCCATCGCCGGGTCCAGCCGGTCGCGCTCCTTGAGCTGGAGCGCCAGGCATTCTTTCAGCGAGCGGGCGCAGACGCCGGTCGGCTCGAAATTCTGCACGCGGGCGAGGATCGCCAGGATCTGCGCCGGCTCGCAGCCGAGCCGCTCGGCCGCCTCCGCCTCGTCGAGCGCGATATAGCCGGCCTCGTCGACAAGGCCGATGAGATGGGCGCCGATCAGCCGCTCCACCGGATCGATGGTTTCCATATGAAGCTGGCGCAGCAGATGCTCGTGCAGGGTGGCCGCCTCGGACAGCGTGTGTTCGAGGCCGAAGTCGGAATTCTCGAAGCGGCTGTTGCCGCCGCGGTCGGGATAGAGTCCCTCGCTCCCCTGGCCCGGGAGCAGGCCGGTGTCGCTCGCGGCGTCGTTAGTGAAGACATTGGTGAAATCGGTGTCGAGTTCGCGTGCCGCCGCCTCCGGCCGGTCGCTGCCGAGATCGAGCGCGCTGTCGGGCATGGCCGGCGCCGGATCGGCTGCCGCCGTCTCGTCGGGCGCCGCGCCCGCGCTCTCGCCGTCGCCATCGCCGCCCGCGGTCTCCGCCCGCTCCAGCAGCGGGTTGCGCTCCAGCTCCTGATCGACGAACTCGCTCAATTCGAGGTTGGAGAGTTGCAGCAGCTTGATGGCCTGCTGCAACTGGGGTGTCATCACCAGAGACTGGGATTGACGGAGTTCGAGCCTCGGGGTCACCGCCATGGCGATTTTTACGGTTTGCCCCGCATCACCAGTTGAAGCGCTCGCCGAGATAGACGCGCCGCACGCCCTCGTGCGCGACGATCTCCTCGGGCCCGCCCTCCATGAGCAACTGGCCTTCGTGCAGGATATAGGCGCGATCGATCAGGCTCAGCGTCTCGCGCACGTTATGTTCGGTGATGAGAACGCCGATGCCGCGGTCCTTGAGGTGGGAGACCAGTTCGCGGATCTCTCCCACCGCGATCGGATCGATGCCGGCGAGCGGCTCGTCCAGCAGCATGAAAGAGGGTTGGGAGGCCAGCGCGCGGGCGATCTCGACCCGGCGCCGCTCGCCGCCCGAAAGCGCCAGCGCCGGCGTGCGCCGCAGATGGGTGATGGAGAATTCCGCCAGCAGGTCCGCCAGCATCGCCTCGCGCTTTTCCGCGATCGGCTCGGCTGATTCCAGCACGGCGCGGATGTTCTGCTCGACGGTGAGGCCGCGGAAGATCGACGCCTCCTGCGGCAGATAGCCGATGCCAAGCCTGGCGCGGCGGTACATCGGCAGGGTGGTGATGTCGTGGCCGTCGAGCGTGATCGTGCCGTAATCGGCGGTGATCAGGCCGGTGATGATGTAGAAGCAGGTGGTCTTGCCGGCGCCGTTCGGGCCGAGCAAGCCCACCGCCTCGCCGCGCTGGAGGTTCAGATTGACGTCGCGCAGCACCGGCCGCTTCTTGAAGCGCTTGCCAAGGTTATGCGCGGCGAGGCCGGCGTTATCGACAACAACGCGCGGTCCTGGTTGCGGAGAGGGGGCTTGTTCTGTCACTGGCTGTTTATCCCATCCAGACCTTGATTATTCCTCAACGACGGCTCCTGATCATTGCACGGGTTTCGCCGCGGGCTTTGCCGCCGCGCCACTCTTGGACGTCGCGGCGTCGCCCGGGGCCGTCCCGGCGGGCGAGTTCTTCTGCTCGGGGATGAACAGCCCCTGCACGCGGCCGCCGGCGGTGCCGGGGACGAGGGTGCTCACCCCGGTATTGAGATTCATCACCGCCTTCTGGCCGTGCAGCACGTCCTTCTCCCGCGTCAGCACCACCGAGGTCCCGGTCAGCGTGATGATCCGCGTATCGACGTCATAGACCCCGTGGTCGCCCTGCGCCGTTTCCCCGGGCTGCGAGACGAAGACATGGCCATCCGCCTCGATGCGGGTGATGGCGCCGCCCGAGAGCGGTTCCGCACCGGGTGCGGCACCGGGCTTGGTTCCGGTCGCCGGATCGGTCGCCGATGCGGGTTTGGCCACGGGTTTGGGCTTTGCCGCGGGAGCCGCCGGGTTCTTTGCCGTGCCCGCGGCGCCGCTCGCACCTCCCGGCGGATTGTTCTGGCGATAGAAGATTTTCAGCACGTCCGAACGCAGGCGGACCTCGCCCTGCACGGCATCGACGTGGCCGGTGAAGATGGCGACCTGGTTGTCCTGCTGCACTTCGAGCTTGTCGGCGACGATATGGATCGGCTGGCTGTTGTCGTGATGGCCGCCGAACGGCTGGACGGCGGTCGGGGCGGCAGCCGCCGAAGCCGCGGTAGGCGCCGAAGCGGAAGCCGGTGCCGGTGCCGCCGCCGCAAGGCGCGGCGCCGCCAGCATCAGGGGCAGGGCCAGAAGAAGAGGGAACGGGTGGCGCATCGCTATCAGCTCCGCGAGTGCGGGAACAGGGTCACGACCACCCCGTCGTTGAAATCCATGCGGTTGCCCTTGTCATAGGCGTTGAACGTCTTGGAGGCGATCAGCCCCATCGGACCCTGGCCATGGACCGGCTGGTTGGAGACCGCGGTGCCGGCGTTGATGTCGATATCGGCGACCAAGCCATGGAACTCGTAGCCGCGGTTGGAATAGATGCTCACATGGCCGACGAGGTGAAGCATCTTCGTATCTTCGTTGTAGAGGCCGCGGTCGGCGCTCAGGAACCCCCAGGTGCCGTTGTCGAACTGCATGTCGCCCTTGGGCTGCACCAGATGGATGAGTTTCTGGTTGGCCGGGTCCTGGGTGGCGGTGGTGGCGGTGACGATATAGGGCCGCCCCTGCGCGTCGGCGCCCTGATAGCGCGGCTGCACCATGCGGAGCTGCTGGTCCTTCACCTGGACATCGGCGAAGCCGATGGAGAAGCCGTTGAAATGCCGGTAGATCTGCGGCCAGGCGACGAGCAGGACGACCAGAAGCAGGGCGGTCGCCGGCAGCAGCAGCTTCATCAGCGTGACGAAGCGGCTGCGCTTGAGCGCCCGCTGGTTGAGCGGCTGGTCGTGGCGCGAAGCGACGAAGCGGCCCTGGCGTTCGGAATGCGGCCTGTCCGGGTCCGGCGCTGTCATCACCATCGGCTCACGCCACCCCGGCCCGGAGGCAGTCATGGACATGGATGATGCCGACGGCGCGCCCGTCTTCGGCGACGAACAGGCTGGTGATGTTGTTGGCGTTCATCTGCCCGAGCGCCTCGGCGGCCAGTGCCCTCGGCCGGATGGTCTTGGGCTGCGGCGTCATGACCATGCCGGCCGTCCGCTGGAGGAGCGAGGGAGCCATGTGACGGCGCAAGTCGCCATCGGTAATGACGCCGGCGAGCCGTCCATCGGGCGCCCGCACGCCGACGCAGCCGAAGCTTTTCGCCGTCATCTCGACCAGCGCCTCGCTCATCGGCGTCGTGGCATCGACCAGCGGCAGGCTGTCGCCGCCATGCATGATGTCGCTGACCCGGATCAGCCGCCGGCCCAGGTTGCCGCCGGGATGCAGCACCTGGTACTGGTCGGCGGTGAAGCCCTTGCGCGAGAGCAGCGCCACCGCCAGCGCATCGCCGAGCGCGAGCATTGTGGTGGTCGAGGTGGTGGGGGCAAGGCCCATCGGGCAGGCCTCCGTCACCGGCGGGAGGAGCAGCGTCGCATCCGCCGCCTGACCCAGCGCCGAGGGGGCCCGGCCGACGATGGCGATGAGCGGAATGGCGAAGCGCCGCGTATAGGCGACGAGATCGCCAAGCTCCAGCGTCTCGCCGGAATTGGACAGGCAGATCACCACATCGCCGTCCCGGCCGCCGCCGTCGGGCCGGGCGATCATGCCAAGGTCGCCGTGGCTGGCCTCGGAGGGGTGGACGAAGATCGCCGGCGTGCCGGTGGAGGCCAGCGTCGCCGCGATCTTGCGCGCCACATGGCCGCTCTTGCCCATGCCGCTGACGACGACCCGGCCGCGGCCGACCCCGGCCATGAGATCGAGGGCGCGGCTGAAGCTGTCGTCGAGCGCGGCGGCAAGCGCCGCCAGGCCCTGGCCCTCGAGTTGCAGCACATGCCGGGCCGCGGCGATATCGCGCGCGGCCACGTCGCCCGCGGCCACTTCCCCGCCGCCCGATCCCGCATCGGCGCAGGCGCCGGTTGCCTCGCGGGCGCCGGCCTGCGCCGGCTCGATACGTGCTGTCATCTATCGGCCATCCTTAACCACAGGCCCGGCGCCGAGCGGCCGAAAGGCGTGGAGCTACAAGATTCATGCCAATTATGCCGCCGCGGCGGACGGAAAGCAAACCCCGCGCGACCGGCCTACCGGTGCTAGGCGTTTCCACCCTGCTGCGGCTATAGGTAGCGTTCTAATGCTGGAAAATATCGAAATCCGCCCAGCCGGCGAGATCGAGCGCCGCCCGCGTCGGCAGGAAGGCGAAGCAGGCCGCCGCCATGTCCTGCCGTCCCTCGCGCGCCAGCATGATATCGAGGGCCGCCGCCAGCCGGTGTAGGTAGAGGACGTCGGAGGCGGCATAATCGAGCTGCGCCTCGCTCAGGGCCTGGGCGCCCCAGTCGGAGGATTGCTGCTGCTTGGAGAGATCGACGCCCAGAAGCTCGCGGCAGAGGTCCTTCAGACTATGGCGGTCGGTGAAGGTGCGGGCGAGGCGCGAGGCGACCTTGGTGCAATAGACCGGGGCGCAGGTCACTCCGAGATAATGGCGCAGCGCCGCCAGGTCGAAGCGGGCGAAGTGAAAGATCTTGACCACCGCCGGGTCGGTCAGCAGGCGCTTGAGGTTGGGCGCCTCATAGCGGCCGCGGGAGAATTGCACCAGGTGGCAATGGCCATCGCCGGCCGAAAGCTGGATCAGGCACAGCCGGTCGCGGTGGGTATTGAGCCCCATCGTCTCGGTATCGATGGCGACGCTGGTGCCAAAGCCGAGCCCGTCCGGCAGGTCGCCCTGATGAAGGTAATTGGCCATCGCCGCCTCTCGTCCCCGCGCTTTTTTTGAATTGCCGGCCGCGCCAGGCACCCGACCAGGGGAGGCCGGCCCGGTCTTAAAGAGGCCCGCTCACGCGGCCGGATCGAAAAGCGGTTGGTGCCCAGGAGAAGACTCGAACTTCCACGACCTTTCGGCCACTAGTACCTGAAACTAGCGCGTCTGCCAATTCCGCCACCTGGGCAGTGGAGCGCGACTGGTTACCGCCCGGTGAGGGCGATGTCAAGATTGATCCGCATCGGCCGGCTGTTTTGCTCACGGGCCGCCGTCTCCCTCATCGGATTTCGCGTGCGCATATGACCTCGCGGAAATTTGCGATGGATATTTGTTCAATGCTTGCCACGCACCGCTAAGCAGCGTCCGAATGGTCCTGGTGCATGCACCGAATTGGAGGCTTGAATATGGCATTCCAGACGGATGGCTTCCTGTCTCCGGAGATGGAGGAATTTACCACCGGCCTGCGGAAGGTATCCGCCTATAAGCTATGGTTTGAATTCGCCGAGGAACTGAACCGCTTGGGGTGGGAAATGCTAGCGGTTCACGGCCCACCTGCGGCTAACGATCCACGCCTGTGGATATCCCTGCTGTTCGTCCGCGCCCATCGATCCTTTCAGGCGGCTATTATCCTTAGCGAGAAGGGCATCCTTTCGGACGCTCGGGCGGTGCTGCGCAGCGCCGTTGAAGGGGCAATCGCGTTGCATGCTCTGGCCCACAATATCGCTTTCGTTGATCAGCTTGAAGACGCACATCATTTCAATCGACGGAAACAAGCGAACGATGTCCTCAGAAATAAAGATGAGTACGAACCGGCCCTTACACAATCCCAAGTTGATGAGATGAAAGCTGCGATAAGGGAGGTCGACGCTGAGGAACGCGCAGCAAATCGAAAATTTTGCAAGATCAACTGGGCTGACGTGGCTACCAAGCATTGTCCAGCGCTTTACCAGACGCTCTATCGCTTGCTGTCAAACGACGGGACACACACCAATATCATTGCGGCCAAGCGCTTCGTTAAACTTAACGAAACCGGCCAATGGATCTTACAGATCGGGCCGGACTTCAGCGATATGGTGGAGGTAGTGCAAATGGCCTGCATGGCGTTCATATGGGCCGCGGAGCCGTTCACTCGGATACTTGCGTCGCAGTTCCAGCGGAGGGTTGCAGACAAGCTGCGGCAGTTCGGCGAGATGCCAGGCAACGAACCCACCGATGTTCGGGTCAGTAAGATATACGACGAATAGATGATGTTACCCGCTTCGGATACCTGTTTCACGGATGCAGCAATTAGGATGCTTTGAGGGCTTGATTGCGGGTAACAAAAGAGCCGTGCCGCACTTTTTCGCTGCCCTGTGGCGAGGCAGGCGATATAGTTCGCCCGGCTTGCGGCCGGAGAGAATGGGCTGAGCGGGGAGAAGGCGTAAGATGCACGATCGTCTGGTGACGGTGTTCGGCGGGTCGGGGTTTGTCGGCCGCTATGTGGTGAAGCATCTCGTGGCGCGCGGGGTCCGCGTGCGCGTCGCGGTGCGCCGGCCCGACCAGGCTTTGTTCCTGAAGCCCATGGGCGCCGTCGGCCAGATCGTGACGATGCAAGCCAATCTGCGCGTGCCGACCTCGGTGGCGGCGGCGGTGGCCGGCGCCGATGCCGTGGTCAATATGGTCGGCATTCTCTATGAGCGCGGCCACCAGAGTTTCGATGCCGTGCAGGCGCAAGGGGCGGAAACGGTGGCCGCGGCCGCCGTCCGTGCCGGGGTCGCCCGGCTGGTGCAGGTTTCCGCGATCGGCGCCGATCCGTTATCGCCCGCCCGCTATGCCCGCAGCAAGGCCGCGGGCGAGGCGGCGGTGCGCGGGCTTGTCCCGGGTGCCGCGATCGTCCGGCCTTCGGTCGTTTTCGGGCCGGAGGACCAGTTCCTCAACCGTTTCGCGAGCCTCGCCCGCCTCTCGCCGGTACTGCCGCTGATCGGCGGCGGCAAGACCCGCTTCCAGCCGGTCTATGCCGGCGATGTCGCGGCGGCGATCGTGCGCATCCTGGAGCGGCCGGAGACGGCGGGGCAGACCTTCGAGCTTGGCGGTCCCCGCATCCTGACCTTCGCCGATCTGCTGCGCTTCGTGCTGAACGAGACCGGGCGGAAGCGGCTGCTGCTGCCGATGCCGGTTTCGCTGGGGCTGCTCCAGGCCTTCTTCTGCGAACGGCTGCCGGTGCCGCCCCTCACCCGCGACCAGGTGCATCTGCTCCAGCGGGATAATGTCGCCAACCCGCAGGCGCCGGGCCTCGCCGCCCTCGGCATCCTGCCGACCGCGCTGGAAGCGATCGCGCCGACCTATCTCCTGCGCTTCCGCCGCGGTGGCGCCGCCATCATCCCCCGCCTGGGCTAGCGTCCGCCCCGGATCGCGCGCCGAACCCTTCCAACACGCATCTCCAACACGTATCGCCCTAAGAAAAACGCACCGCCGCTCGCCCGGCGGGGGCGCGCCCGCTTGTCCGCTCGCCGCCGCTTCGGGGCGGCTGTTCCGGCGAAATAGATCCGGATCGGATCTATTTGTGAGATTCTTCATGTATTTTTGTGGAATCTTATTGCCGGCGGGGGATTTTTTGTCATAATAAGACAGTATTGATGACATATTGCCTTGTTTTCGGTCGCGGTCTTGGGTGATTGCAGCTAGAAACGAGGGGCTGACCCCGGGCGAATGAGCCCGGGGGTAAAAAGCCGGGTCCCGCCCGGGCCGGTTCGGCCGGCGGCGGCCCGGCTCACAGGAGATCTCGCAGGAGATTAAGGTCATGGCGGAGAAGATGCTGCGGTTCGTCACACTGCCCCAGGCCATGCCGGAGAAGCGCGCGGCCGGGCAGCGCCGCCAGGATTTTACCGAGATCTATGCCACCTACGCCCGCGATAAGGCGCAAGAACAGGCGGCGCGCTGCTCGCAATGCGGCGTGCCGTTCTGCCAGGTGCATTGCCCGCTCGGCAACAATATCCCCGACTGGCTGCGCATGACCGCGGAGGGGCGGCTCGAAGAGGCTTTTGAGTTGGCGCAGGCGACCAACAACATGCCGGAGATCTGCGGTCGCATCTGTCCCCAGGACCGTTTGTGCGAGGGCCATTGCGTCATCGAGAAGGATTTCGAGGCGGTGACCATCGGCGCGGTGGAAAAATTCATCACCGACCATGCTTTCGAGCAAGGCTGGGTCAAGCCGGTGCGGCCCGCGCGCGAACTGCCGCTTTCCGCCGGCATCATCGGCGCCGGCCCGGCGGGGCTCGCCGCGGCCGAAGAGCTGCGCCGCCGCGGCTATCAGGTGCATGTCTACGACCGCTACGATCGGATGGGCGGGTTGCTGGTCTATGGCATCCCGAGCTTCAAGCTCGACAAGGCGGTGGTGGAGCGCCGCATCCGCCTGCTCGCCGCAGGCGGCGTGATCTTCCATCCGGGTTTCGAGGTCGGGCGCGATGCCTCTCTCGCCGATCTGCGGGCGCGGCACGATGCCATCCTCATCGCCACCGGCGTCTATCGCGCGCGCGACATCGATCTGCCGGGGGCGGGGTTCGGCGGCATTATCGCAGCGCTGCCCTATCTCACGGCGGCCAACCGCATCGGCCTTGGCGACCGCGTTCCCGAGCATGAGAGCGGCCTGCTCGATGCCCGCGGCAAGCGTGTGGTGGTGATCGGCGGCGGCGATACGGCGATGGATTGCGTGCGCACCGCGGTGCGTCAGGGCGCCGATAGCGTCACCTGCCTCTATCGCCGCGACCGCGCCAATATGCCGGGCTCCGCGCGCGAGGTGCGGCATGCCGAGGAGGAGGGGGTCGTTTTCACCTGGCTGACGGCGCCGCAAGCCTTCCTCGGCCGTGGTCGCGGTCGCGGTCAGAAGATTACTTGCGTCGAAGCGGTCCCGATGCGGCTTGCAGCACCCGGTCCCGGCGGCCGGGCGGGGGTTGCCGCCATTCCCGGCGCGAGCCTCCATATCGAGGCCGATCTGGTGATCAAGGCCCTGGGTTTCGATGCGGAAGACCTGCCGCTTCTGTTCGGTGAGCCGGGGCTGACGGTGCGGGCCGATGGCACGATTTCCGTCCGGCCCGAGACCGGCGCCACCAGCCTCGAGGGTGTCTTTGCCGCCGGCGACATCCGGCGCGGCGCCTCGCTCGTGGTCTGGGCGATCCGCGATGGCCGGGAGGCGGCGGCGGCGATGCATCGCTATCTGGCGGCCCGGGCGGCGGCGCAGGCCCTGCCGCTCGCCGCGGCATCCTGAGGGAGGCGGTCATGCAGAGACGGACGATAGGTTCGGGCGGCATCGGCGGCGAGAAAGGTGGCGAGACGGGCGGCGAGCGTTTCGTGCGCGAATGGCGGGCGAATGCCGAAAAGCTCGAATCATACGGCCTCTATGACCCGGCGGACGAGCACGATGCCTGCGGCGTCGGCCTGATCGCCGCCATCGACGGCAAGCCCCGGCGCGAGGTGGTCGAGGCCGGCATCGCCGCGCTCAAGGCGGTATGGCACCGCGGCGCCGTCGATGCCGATGGCAAGACCGGGGACGGCGCCGGCATCCATGTGCAGATCCCGCAGGATTTCTTCAAGGAGCATATCAAGGCTTCGGGCTTCACGCCGAGCGAGGGCAAGCTCGCGGTCGGCCAGGTGTTCCTGCCCAAGACCGACTTCATGGCGCAGGAGACCTGCCGCACCATCGTCGAGACCGAGATCCTGAACTTCGGCTATGGGATCTTCGGCTGGCGTCAGGTGCCGGTGAACGCCTCGGTCATCGGCGAAAAGGCCAATGCCACAAGGCCCGAGATCGAGCAGATCATGATCGACAACCGCAAGGGGCTCGACGATCTGGCCTTCGAGCGCGAATTGTTCCTGATCCGCCGGCGCATCGAGAAGCGCGTGCTGGAGGCACATATCGGCGATTTCTACATCTGCTCGCTCTCGGCGCGCTCGGTGATCTACAAGGGCATGTTCCTGGCCGAGCAGCTCTCCATCTTCTATCCCGACCTGCTGGATCCGCGCTTCGTCTCGAGCTTCGCCATCTACCATCAGCGCTATTCGACCAATACGTTCCCGACCTGGCGGCTGGCCCAGCCCTTCCGCATGCTGGCGCACAATGGCGAGATCAACACGCTGCGCGGCAACGTCAACTGGATGAAGACGCACGAGATCCGCATGGGCTCGGAGACGTTCGGACCGTTCGGCGAGGACATCAAGCCGATCATCCAGTCCGGCTCGTCTGATTCGGCGGCGCTCGATTCGGTGTTCGAGGTGCTGGTGCGCGCCGGCCGCTCGGCGCCGATGGCCAAAACCCTGCTGGTGCCCGAAAGCGTGTCGCAGGCCTCCACCATGCCCGAGGCCCATCGCGCGCTCTATAGCTATTGCAACTCGGTCATGGAGCCCTGGGATGGGCCGGCGGCGCTGTGCGCGACCGACGGGCGCTGGGTGCTGGCCGGCCTCGACCGCAACGGCTTGCGCCCCTTGCGCTATACGATCACCGAGGACGGGCTGCTCATCGTCGGCTCGGAGGCCGGCATGGTGCCGCTGCCCGAAGCGCGCGTCCGCCGCAAGGGCCGCGTCGGCCCCGGCCAGACCATCGCCGTCGATCTCAAGAAGGGCCGCTTCTTCACCGACCGCGAGCTGAAGGACCGCCTTGCCGCCGAGCAGCCCTACGGCGAATGGGTCAAGGCGATCACGCCGCTGGCCCAGGTCGTGGGCGAGGTGCGTCAGCAGGTGGCCTTCGAGCCGGCCGAGCTGCGCCGCCGCCAGCTTCTGGCCGGCCTCACGCTCGAAGAGCTGGAGCTGATCCTGCATCCGATGGTGGAGGACGCCAAGGAAGCGACCGGCTCCATGGGCGACGACACGCCGCTGGCCGTGCTCTCGGAGGGGCATCGCGGGCTGCATCATTTCTTCCGCCAGCAGTTCAGCCAGGTCACCAACCCGCCGATCGACAGTTTGCGCGAGCGCCGGGGCATGACGCTCAAGACCAGGCTCGGCAATCTTGGCAACGTGCTCGACGAGGATGCGAGCCAGACCCGCATCCTGCTGCTCGAAAGCCCGCTGCTCACCAATGCCGAATTCCTCGCCCTGCGCGGGAAGCTCGGCCCTGCCGCCACCATCATCGACTGCGCCTTCGCCCTCGACGACGGGGCCGATGCGCTGAAGCGGGCGATCCAGCGCATCCGGTGCGAGGCCGAGGATGCCGTGCGCGGCGGCTCGGCCTATCTCATCCTCACCGACGAGGGGATCGGGCCGGACCGGGCGCCGATGCCGATGATCCTGGCCGCCGGCGGCGTGCACAGCCATCTCGTGCGCGAGGGATTGCGCACCTTCACCTCGCTCAACGTGCGGGCGGCGGAATGTCTCGACGTGCATTATTTCGCGGTTCTCGTGGGCGTCGGCGCCACCACGGTCAATGCCTATCTGGCCGAGGAATGCATCGCCGAGCGTCAGCGCCGCGGCCTGTTCGGCGAGCTTGGCCTCGATGCCTGCATCGCCCGCTTCCGCCAGGCGGCGGAGAACGGCATCCTCAAAGTGATGTCGAAGATGGGCATCTCGGTCATCTCGTCTTATCGCGGCGGCTATAATTTCGAGGCGGTGGGCCTGAGCCGGGCGCTGGTCGCCGATCTCTTTCCCGGCATGCCCTCGCGCATTTCCGGCATCGGGCTCGCCGGCATCGAGAAGAACCTGCGCGAATTGCACGAGCGGGCCTTCGATGGCGACGTGGTGGCGCTCCCGGTCGGCGGCCTGTACCGTTTCCGCGCCGGCGGCGAGACGCATGCGCTCGACGGCAATCTCATCCATCTGCTGCAAACCGCGGTCGCGACCGAATCCTATTCGCTGTTCAAGACCTATAGCGCCGGGTTGGCGGCGCTCCCGCCCATCACCTTGCGCGACCTGCTCGATTTCAAGCCCAAGGCGCCGCCGGTGCCGATCGAGGAGGTGGAGAGCATCACCGAGTTGCGCCGGCGCTTCGTGACGCCCGGCATTTCGCTCGGCGCACTCGGCCCCGAGGCGCACGAGACGCTGGCCGTGGCGATGAACCGTATCGGCGCCAAGTCCGATTCGGGCGAGGGCGGCGAGGCGCCGGAAAACTTCCGGCCCCGGCCCAATGGCGACAATGCCAATTCCGCCATCAAGCAGGTGGCCTCCGGGCGCTTCGGCGTCACCGCGGATTATCTCGTCCATTGCCGCGAACTGGAGATCAAGATCGCGCAAGGCGCCAAACCCGGCGAGGGCGGGCAGCTTCCCGGCCTGAAAGTGACCGGGATGATCGCGCGGCTGCGCCATGCGACGGAAGGCGTGACGCTGATCTCGCCGCCGCCGCACCACGACATCTATTCGATCGAGGATCTGGCGCAGCTCATTTTCGATCTGAAGCAGATCAATCCGGACGCGGAAGTCTGCGTCAAGCTCGTCGCCGAAAGCGGCATCGGCACCATCGCCGCCGGCGTCGCCAAGGCCAAGGCCGACGTCATCCTGATCTCGGGCCATTCGGGCGGCACCGGCGCCAGCCCGCAAAGCTCGATCAAATATACCGGCGTGCCGTGGGAGATGGGCCTGAGCGAGGCCAACCAGGTGCTGACCTTGAACCGCTTACGCCATCGCGTGAAGCTCAGGACCGACGGCGGCCTGAAATCGGGGCGTGACATCGTCATCGCCGCCATGATGGGCGCCGAGGAATTCGGCATCGGCACCGCGGCGCTGGTCGCCATGGGCTGCATCATGGTGCGCCAGTGCCATTCCAACACCTGTCCGGTGGGGGTCTGCACCCAGAACGAGGCGCTGCGGCAGAAGTTCGCCGGCACGCCCGAGAAGGTGGTCAATCTCTTCAGCTTCATCGCCGAGGAGGTGCGCGAGATCCTGGCGTCGCTGGGCGTGCGCACGCTGGCCGAGGTGGTCGGCCGCACCGACCTCCTGGTCCAGGTGAGCCGCGGCGCGCCGCATCTGGACGATCTCGATCTGAACCCGCTGCTGACCCAGGCCGATGCGCAGGAGCAGGCGCGCTATTGCACCCGCGTCGGGCGCAACGAGGTCACCGACACGCTCGACGCTCAGATGATCAAGGATGCCGAGGCGGTATTTTCCCAGGGCGAGAAGATGCAGCTCGCCTACAATATCCGCAATACGCACCGGGCGATCGGCACCAGGCTTTCCTACCATGTGGTGAAGCGCTTCGGCATGTTCGGCCTCAAGGAGGGCCATATCACCGTCCGGCTGCGCGGCTCGGCCGGCCAGTCGCTTGGCGCCTTCGCGGTGCAGGGGGTGAAGCTCGATTTGTTCGGCGATGCCAACGATTATGTCGGCAAGGGCCTGTCGGGCGGCACCATCGTGGTGCGGCCGGGGCCCTCGAGCCCGCTGGTCTGGAA
>CALCYJ010000310.1 GCA_937905845.1 uncultured Rhodospirillales bacterium | reverse complement strand
CCGGGCCGGTCGAGAATGCCCTTGGCGCGCATCGCCCGCCCGCCGATCCACCACGGCCTGATCGCCGCCCGGTAGCGGCCATAGCCGGCGAAGAGTTCATCGCCGCCCTCGCCACACAGCACCACTTTGAGCCCGGCCTCGGCCGCCCGCTGCCCGAGCTTCCAGGTCGGCAGCACGGCATAATCGGCCGCCGGATCGTCTAGGGCGGCGGCGATGCGCGGCAGGAGCTGCCAGAAATCGCGCTCGGCGAAATCGACCTCGACATGATCGGCGCCGACCGCCTTGGCCAGGTGCCGCGCCGCCGCGCGCTCGTCATGCACGTCGGTGCCGGAGAACCCGGCCGTGAAGGCCCGGACCGGCTCGGCATTGAGCCGCGCCATGGCGGCGAGGATGACGCTCGAATCGATGCCGCCCGAGAGAAAAAGCCCATAGGGGACATCGGCGCGCTGGTGCAGCTCGACGCTTTCCATCAGCGCCGTTTCCAGCCGGGCCAGAGCCTCCTCCTCGCTCCAGTCGGCGGGGCCAGCCTCGGGCAGCGCCGCCAGCCGCTGCCGCTCCACCACCCGCCCCTGCCCGACCACCAGCGTCTCGCCCGGCAGGACACGCTCGATGCCGGCGAAGATCGTGTCGCGGCCGGTGGTGAACTGAAGCTGGAGCAGCTCGTTGCGGGCGGCGGGATTGAGTTCGGCCCCGATCCAGCCGGCGCGGATCAGCGCCTGCGGCTCGGAGGCGAAGGCGAAGCCCGTAGGCGTCTCGGCATAATAGAGCGGCTTGATGCCGAACCGGTCGCGGGCGAGCAGAAGATGGTCGGTGGCGGGATCGAACAGCGCGATCGCATACATGCCGCGCAGGCTGCGCGCAAAGCCGGTCTCCTCGCGCTGGTAGAGATGGAGCGGCGGCTCGCAGTCGGAGCGGGTGGCGAAGGCGATATCGGGCAGCGCCGCCTTCAGTTCGAGGTAATTATAGATCTCGCCGTTCGCCACCAGGACGGCGCCGCCCGGCGCATGCAAGGGCTGGTCGCCCGTCGTCAGATCGATGATCGCCAGCCGCCGGTGCACCAGGCCGACGCCGGTGCCGTGAAAGCGGCCGGCGCCGTCGGGACCGCGATGGGCGAGCGCCGCCTCCAGCCGGTCGAGGATCGTCTCCGCCACCGCGCCGCCCGAAGCCGTCATCACCCCGGCTATGCCGCACATGGGCCCAGGACCTGGCGGAAGAAGTCGAGATAGCGGCCGACCACCGCGGCTTCCGTGAATTCCGCCGCATAGGCCGCCCGCCCGGCCGCCTGCACGCGCTGGCGCAGATCCGGCGCCGCGATCAGCCGGGCGAGCGCCGCCGCCAGCGCTTTCGGCTCCTCGATCGGCACCAGGAGGCCGTTCTCGCCGTCCCGGATCAGCGCCGCCGGGCCCACGGCGGCGGCGGCGACCACCGGCAGACCGTGCGCCCAGGCCTCGATCACCACATTGCCGAGCGGTTCGTGGCGCGAGGGGCAGACGAGTATATCGGCCGTCCGCAGCAGCGCCGGCACATCCTCGCGCCAGCCGAGAAAGCGCACGCGCGAGGTCAGCGCCAGGCGCTCTGCCTGCCGCCGCAGCCGGTCTTCCTCGGGCCCCGAACCCGCCAGCCACAAATGGGCTTGCGGCAGATTCGCCATCGCTTCCAGCAGCACGTCGAACGCCTTGTTGCGATGGAGCCGGCCGAGCGCCAGGAGCAGCGGCACACCGTCCGGCGTGGCGAGATCCGCTCGGCGTAGCGGGGATGCCGGCGGCGCGGCCACGAAATTCGGCAGGTAATGCGCGCGCGCCGCGGGCCAGCCCGAGCGTACCAGCCAGTCCACGATGTCGTTGGTATTGCCGATGAGGTGATCGCAGCGGCGGTAATTGCCGAGCGGGTAATAGCCGCCGAGGCGCGCCGCATGCACGAAGGCCCCGCTCGGGCAGGCCCGCGTCGCCCGGCTCATCCAGGTGAGGACGATATCGGGGCGGAAGGCGCGGATCTGGCGGCGTAGCCGTCCCCGGCTGCGCCAGTCGAGCCAGCCGCCGAAGGGCAGTTCCACCGGCGCGATCCCGCCGGCGCGCAAGGGGCCGACAATGGCGGCTTGACGGCGGACCACCACCTGCTGCTCCAGCCCGGCGCGCGCCAGCGCCAGGCACAGCCGGGCGAAGAAAGCCTCCGCGCCGCCCGCACCGCCGCCCGCCATTGCCTGCAACACGCGCATCTTCGCCTGCCGTCTCCCGATACCGCCGCGCCCCTCGCCCGCCCGGCGCCGCCTTGCGGCATTATTAGCGTCAGCGGCCGGTGCCGGCCAGCCGTCATTCGCCCGCCGGGGCCTCGGGCTCGGGTTCGATTCCGGGTTCGGCCTGGCGCCGTTGCCACAGCGCCGTGGCCGCCGCCACCACCGGCTCCAGGGCGAGCGAGCCCATGTGGCTGATGCCGGCACGATGGTCGTAGCCGGGCTTGCCGATGATCTCGGCGAAGCTCTCGGGCGTCCGCACCAGCGCGGTGCAGCGGCCCCAGGGCGCGTAAAGCTCGTCCCGGCTCGGCCCGAACAGGCCAAGGGTCGGGATGCCGCTCGCCGCCGCCATATGCATGAGGCCGCTGTCGTTACCGATATAGAGCGCCGCCTGCCCTAGGCAGGCATAGGCGGTGAGGAGATCGAGGTGACCGACCAGGTCGATGCGGCGCTCGGGCGCAATCGCCGCCAGAAGCGGCGCCGCCATCGCCCGCTCGCTCGCGGCACCGAAAACCGCGATCGGCGTGCCGGGGAGAATGCCGTCTGCGGCCGTCAGCCGCAGGGCCAGCGCCGCGAACCGATCCGCCGGCCATTGCTTGCCGATCCAGTTCGCGGTCGGGCCGAGCGCCAGCGCTTTGGGTGCGGCGGGCATCAGCCGGAGCGCGGCCTGGCGATGCTCAGGTCCCGTCCACAGACGGGGCGAGGGCGGCGGCGCGAGAGCGAAGGCCTGGGCGAGCAGGCTTACCCGGTGCAAGGGCGCGCCCGACCCTGCGATGACCCGGCGCTCACGGGCCCGCAGCAGATAGGCCAGGCCCGAGCCGCGCAGATCCACCACCAGATCCCAGCGCCGCGCCCAGGTCGCCCGCCACAGCTTTCGCCAGTGAAGGGCGAGCGGCGCCTTGTTCATGACGATCACCTCGTCCAGCCCCGGCACGGCGGCAAAGAGGGGAGCTGCCGCCGGTCCGCAGGCGATGGTCAGGCGGGCGCCTGGATGGCGCTCGATCAGATGCGCGAGCAGGCCGGTCGAGAGTACGGCGTCGCCGATGCGGGTCGCGGTGATGAACAGGATGCGCATGGTCGGGGCGGGTTATACGTCCTCAGTGCCCGCGTGCCAAGCGGCGCCGCTTGCCATTTGCCCGGCGCTCCCCTACTTGATGAAAGCATTGAGGCGGGCGGAGCGAGGCGGAAGAATGAGCGGCATGAGCGGCGTGGTGCTGCCGGAGCGCGGGATCTTGCGGTTGGAAGGCCCCGAATGCCGGACCTTCCTGCAAGGCTTGATCTCCAACGACGTCACCCGGGTAACGCCCGAACGCGCGATCTATGCCGCCCTTCTCACGCCCCAGGGCAAGTTCCTGCACGATTTCTTCATCGTCGAACACGAAGGCGCCCTGCTGCTCGATTGCGAGGGCGGGCGGGCCGCCGATCTGCTGCGCCGCCTGAGCCTCTACAAGCTCCGGGCCAAGGTCACGATTGCGGATGCGAGCGCCCTCTTCCGCGTCGCCGCTCTGTTCGGCCACGATCCCGCGGCGCCGGCCGGCATCGCCTCCGGCTTTGGCACCGACCTTGGCACCGGCCTTGGCGAAGAGGCGGGCGCGGCAATCCCCTATGCCGGCGGCGTATTGTTCCGCGATCCGCGCCTGGCGGAACTCGGCGCCCGCGCCATCCTGCCGGCAACCGGTGCGACCGGTGCGACCGGCGCGACCGGTGCGGCCGGTGCGGCCGGAGCGCAAGCGGCGCTGGCGGGCCTGGGTCTTGGTCTCGCCACGCCCGAGGATTACGACCGCCACCGCCTGGCGCTGGGCGTCCCCGATGGCAGCCGCGATCTCGAAATCGAGCGCTCGCTCCTGCTCGAGTCCAATTTCGAGGCGCTAAACGGCGTCGATTTCGCCAAGGGCTGCTACATGGGACAGGAACTGACCGCCCGCACCAAATATCGCGGGCTGGTGCGCAAGCGGCTGTTCCGCGTCGATGTCGAGGGGCCGCTGCCGCCGCCCGACACGACGATCCTGCTGGCGGGGAAGGAGGCCGGGATCATGCGCTCGGGCCGCGACCAGGTCGGGCTGGCGCTGCTCCGCCTGGAGGCGGTGGAGAGTGCCGAGGGCGGCGGCTTGCCACTCACCGCGGGCGCGGCCAGACTGAGGCCGGTGAAGACGCGCGCGATGGAGGCCTGAAAGGGCCGGGCCGGAGCAGGCGGGCAGGAGCTGGAGGAAGCCGTGAGCGAGGCAGGAAAAGTGGCCGAGGATGGCCGGCAGCGGTGCGGCTGGGCCACGGCCGATCCGCTCTATATCGCCTATCACGACGAGGAATGGGGGGTGCCCGAATATGACAGCCGGGCCCTGTTCGAGAAGCTGCTGCTCGACGGGTTCCAGGCCGGCCTGTCCTGGATCACCATCCTGCGCAAGCGCGACCGTTTTCGCACCGCCTTCGACGGGTTCGCGCCGGAGATCATCGCCCGCTACGACCAGCGCAAGCTCGACGCGCTGATGGCGGATGCCGGCATCGTGCGCAACCGCGCCAAGATCACCGGCGCCATCGCCAGCGCCCGCGCCTATCTCGCGCTTTCCGCGCGCGAGGAGAGTTTCGCCGCCTATCTCTGGCAATTCACCGGCGGCGCGCCCAAGGTCAATGCCTGGCGCAGCCGGGACGAGGTGCCGGCCGAGACGGCGGAGAGCCGCGCGATGTCGAAAGCCCTGAAAGCCCAGGGCTTCACCTTCGTCGGCCCCACCATCTGCTACGCTTTCATGCAGGCGGTCGGCATGGTGAACGATCACGTGACCGGCTGCTTCCGCCACCCCGCCCACGGCAGGCGAAAGCCGCGGCGGCCGGCTATTTGAGCGGCTGCACCTCGACGCCGCGGTTGGGGCCCGGCGGCGGCGGCGGTTGCAGATCGCCCGATTGCATGGCGCCGCCACCCGCGGTCGAAGGCGCCACCACCATATCCACCGTGGCGCCATAGAAAGTGCCGCGCGAGATGCGGATCGTCGCCACCCGGTTGCCGCGGGTGAAGGTCAGAACGCTGATCGGTGCCCGATAGACCGACACTTCCTTCCAGCCCAGAACCGGCATCTGCCGGCGGATGAAATTGAACATTTCGTCGGCCGAGGAATTGATCTTATAGACCAGCCGGCCGCTCCATTGGTCGCCTTCGCCGAGAAGGAACGTATCGCTGTGGTCGAGGCTGTAGCCGGCCGGCAGCGGAACATCGGTCAATTGCGTGAGCTGCGTATCGGTCTGCTTCCCGCCGGCATCGTTGGTGCTACAGCCGGTCAGGCCGAACAGCACCACGAGAAGCGCGGCGGCAATCCGGGTTGCAAGCGACATTCTGCCTCCTTTACGCCGGTCTATCGGCGGACGGAACCCCCAATGCGGACGGACCCTAGAACATAACCCGAAAAAGGGGAATCGCTTTTCCGGCCGGGAGAAAATTCCGGGTTTCTTGACCATCCGCGCCAGGAACTTGACATAAATCAAGTCGTTGCCGGCTCTCTCCGTGGCATTCTGCGCCGATCACTCTCCCAAGTCCCAACTCCGCCGGGCCGGCGCCATCAACATCGTCCGGCCCGATTTTTTGCCGCCTCCACCGCCCCCGGCCGGCGGCGACAGGCTCAAGATGTTGAGTGAGCGCGAATTCCGACCGGCTGATTCCAGCCGGTCGGAAAGCGCGCTAGCCCGCGCGGCCGAGCAGGGCCATCAGCTCGCGCCATTCCCGCGCGCTGAGCCCGCTTTCCGCCTGATCGACGGCCTCGCCGGCCAGCAGACGCCGCACCAGGGCCAGACCCTTGGCGGAAATCGGCGCGCCGCCGATACGGTAATCGAGGAAGGCGGCATGGGTCATGGGAACCCAGCGGCGCGCCGTCTCCAGCATCGCCTCGGCATAGACGCGGATCTCGTACTGGGCATGGGAATCGGCGCGCAGCGACAGGAAATGCAGCAGGTTGAAGAGATCGGTCTTCCAGTACCATTGCGTATAGGTGCTGAGCGGCAGGTTCATCCGGGCGAGTTCGCGCGCCAGACCCGCCCTGGCGGGATCGTGCGGGCGGCCCTGCGACCCCTCGTTCAGCATCGCCTCGTAATCGTCATGGGCCTGTTCGGCGTCGCGCTTGAGAAGATCGAGCACGAACGAAGCATCGGCCCCTTCCAGCACCTCGCCGCGGCCCTGGCGGTTGGTGCGGGACTGCGCCGCAAGCTGCGCCGGCGCCGGCAGATAGAACTCGCGGTCGAGGATCGAATAGCGCGCCGAATATTCGTTCACATTGGCGGTGCGGTGGCGGATCCACTGGCGCGCCACGAAGATCGGCAGCTTCACGTGGTACTTGATCTCGCACATCTCGAAGGGCGTGGTATGGCGATGGCGCATCAGGTAGTTGATCAGCCCCTGGTCCTCGCTCACCCGGCGGGTGCCGCGGCCATAGGATACCCGCGCCGCCTGCACCACCGCGGCATCGTCGCCCATGTAATCGACCACGCGGATGAAGCCATGGTCGAGCACGGGAAGCGCCTGATAGAGGATCTCCTCCAGCGCCGGGACGGTGGCGCGCCGGGTGGTAAAGCTCTGCGCGCGGCTCTGCTCGATCTCCTGGGCTTGCTCGGGACTTAAGGGCATGGCGGATCGGCTCGATTCGGGGCTGGCGGCGGAACAGGGACACTAGAGCGAAATCCGACCCTAGGGAATCGGATTTCGTTTCGCCCCGCCGTCCGCGCAAACCCCTTCTAATTGCACCGCCGATGGCCTATATATCCTGGGTCGGGCAACCGACTATGGCGATAAACGCTGTTTGAAATAAGCGTTGCGGACCCGGGGGCAGTACCCGGCGCCTCCACCACAAGCCCATGGCCTGCGCCCATCCCCAGCCGCGCTTTGCGAAGCCGGCAGGGCTCCGGCGCAAGACCCGATGCGAGATTTGGATCGTGGGCTTCTGCTGGGGGCGAATCAGGATCGACGTGCGCGGTAAAGACTCAGCTTTTGCCCGGCATGATACCGCCGTTATCGGGTCAAATGACAAATGCCAACGACAATTCCGTTGACATGAGGATCGCCGCCTAAACAGCGGTAGCCTCGGGGTTCGGTGGGCACCTGGCAACAGAAGCCCACCACTTGAACCTTCCAACCCTCCCTGGCCCATTAACCCTCCCTGGCCCATACCGTGCCATCCTTGGGTCTTATCCACCCCGGCAGGACACGACTTTTTTACTGGGATTGGCCATGATCCGGGCTAGTATTGAGGCCGGACGGGCGCCCGGCCGCGCGGGGCCCCGGTCTTGTGGATCGGGATGGATTGCGGACCGGGTTTCACCCCCGGCCGGCGGACCAGGAGCTGACGACAGATGCCGAGCGAAGGATTGAACTACAGCCTCATGGTGGAGGACGCGCTGCGCGGCGTCGTCCGCACCGCTTTGCAGCAGACCGGGATCAACGGCCTGTCGGGCAACCACCACTTCTTCATCTCCTTCCGCACCGCCGCACCCGGGGTCGAGATCCCTCCTTATCTTCAGAACACCTATCCCGAAGAGATGACCATCGTCCTCCAGCATCAGTTCTGGGATCTTACCGTGGACGAGGCGGGTTTCGCGGTGACGCTCTCCTTCAACCGCATCCCGGAGCGCATGAAGATCCCGTTCGCCGCCGTGACCTCGTTCGCCGATCCGAGCGTGGATTTCGGCTTGCAGTTCCGCGGTACCATGACGGCTGCGGTCGCCGGCAAACCGCTCTCCGCCCGCGCCCATCCGGTGCCGCCCGAGGAGCAACCCGAGCCGCCGCTGCCCGAACCGGCCGAAGCCGTGGGTGAAACCATCGAGGATGCCGATCGCAAGAGTGGCGAAGTGGTGCCGCTCGACGCCTTTCGCAAGAAACATTAGACCCGCCATACGACAGTTCCGGCCGTCCCACGGCTGGGGTCGTCCCCCGTTCATCGCCGTCTCATCGCCGTAACGGCCGCATGATTGCACGATGGTAACAGCGGCCCGTTCAAGCCTTGGGCCCTGCCCGGATTTCCCGCGATACCGCGCCCCGACTTGAGGATTTGCCATGCCCGACTTCGCCTATCAGGAAATGTTTCCGACCGGCCCCGACACCACGCCCTATCGCAAGCTCGACTGCGACGGCGTCACGATCCTCAAGGCTTCCGGCCGCGAGGTGCTGGAGGTCGCGGCCCCCGCGCTGACCGAGCTTGCGGCATCCGCCATGCGCGACGTGGCGCATCTCCTGCGCCCGGGCCATCTGCACCAGTTGCGCGCGATCCTCGATGACGGCGAAGCTTCGCCCAACGATCGTTTCGTCGCCTTGCAACTGCTGAAGAACGCCAATATCGCCGCCGGCATGGTGCTCCCGGGCTGCCAGGATACCGGCACCGCCATCGTCATGGGCAAGAAGGGCCAGTATGTCTGGACCGACGGCGCCGACGAGGCGGCGCTGGCGCAGGGCATCCACTGCACCTATACCGAGACCAACCTGCGCTATTCGCAGATGGCGCCGCTCGACATGTACCGCGAGGTCAATACCGGCACCAACCTGCCGGCGCAGATCGAGATCTATGCGACGCCCGGCGATGCCTACAAGTTCCTCTTCATCGCCAAGGGCGGCGGCTCGGCCAACAAGACCTTCCTCTTTCAGCAGACCAAGGCGCTGTTGCGGCCCGAGGCGCTGCTCAAATTCATCGACGAGAAGATCCGCACGCTCGGCACCGCCGCCTGCCCGCCCTATCACCTCGCCATCGTCATCGGCGGCACGTCGGCCGAACTCACCCTCAAGACGGTGAAGCTCGCCTCCTGCCGATACCTCGACGACCTGCCGGCAGACGGCAACGACCTCGGCCGCGCCTTCCGCGACCGCGAGATGGAAGCCCAGGTGCTCGATCTCACGCGCAAGACCGGCATCGGCGCCCAGTTCGGCGGCAAATATTTCTGCCACGACGTCCGCGTCATCCGCCTGCCGCGCCACGGCGCCAGCCTGCCGGTCGGGATCGGCGTCTCCTGCTCGGCCGACCGGCAGATCCTGGGCAAGATCACCCGCGACGGCGTCTTTCTCGAACAGCTCGAAACCGATCCGGCGAAATACCTGCCGGAAATCGAGACGGCCGATCTCGAAGCGGGCGTGGTCGAGGTCGATCTCAACCGGCCGATGGCGGAAATCCGCAAGCAGCTCGGCCACTATCCGATCCGGACCCGCCTGAGCCTGACCGGCACCCTCATCGTCGCCCGCGACATCGCCCATGCCAAGCTCGCCGAGCGGATCGAGCGCGGCGAAGGATTGCCCGATTATATCCGCAACCACCCGATCTATTACGCCGGCCCGGCCAAGACGCCGGCGGGCTATGCTTCCGGCTCGTTTGGCCCGACCACGGCCGGGCGGATGGATTCCTATGTCGATCTCCTGATGCGCCACGGCGGCGGCTTCGTCACGCTGGCCAAGGGCAACCGCTCGGCCGAAGTGACGGCGGCCTGCAAGACCCACGGCGGCTTCTACCTCGGCTCGATCGGCGGGCCGGCGGCGATCCTGGCGCAGGATTGCATCCGCAAGGTCGAAGTGCAGGAATATCCCGAACTCGGCATGGAGGCGATCTGGCGCATCGAGGTGGAGAATTTTCCAGCCTTCATCGTCGTCGACGACAAGGGCAACGACTTCTTCGCCAAGCTGGTCTGACCCGCGCCCGGGCAGGTCGGCCCGTGTCGGCGCCGCAATCGGGATGTTTCTGCGACAAAATCCGGTCATTTTTGGGAAAAGAGCCTGCCCGGGCAAAGAGATAGAGCCCGCTTTCCATTCCATCGGAACCGATATGGCTCTAGACTGGCCTGACCCGGCGCCCGGCCCGGCGCCGGGTAATCGCGGAGGCAGCGATGGCCCATGGAGCGACGGCCCCGAAAGCCGCAGGCCCGAAGGCTGCGGTACCGAAGGCCAAGGCGGCCGGCCAAGCGAGGCGGGCAACCCGGATCGAGACCGATAGTCTCGGCGCGATCGCGGTGCCGGCCGACCGCTACTGGGGCGCGCAGACCCAGCGCTCCTTGGAGAATTTCCGCATCGGCGACGAGCGCATGCCCGAACCGCTGGTGCGCGCCTTGGGGCTGATCAAGATGGCGGCGGCCAGCACCAACATGGCGCTGGACCGCCTGCCCAAGCGCCTGGGCCGCGCCATCAACAAGGCGGCGGGCGAGGTGGCGGCGGGGCGGCTCTCGGCGCATTTCCCGCTCCTGGTCTGGCAGACCGGCTCGGGTACCCAGACCAACATGAACGCCAACGAGGTGATCGCCAACCGCGCGATCGAGATCCTGGGCGGCACGCTCGGCTCCAAGCAGCCGGTGCATCCCAACGACCACGTCAATCTCGGTCAATCCTCCAACGACACGTTCCCGACCGCGATGCATGTGGCGGCGGCGATCGAGATGGAAAGCCGCCTGATGCCCGGACTGGACCAGCTGGCCCAGGCGCTCGAAGCCAAGGCGCTGGCCTTCAAAGCCATCGTCAAGATCGGCCGCACCCATATGCAGGATGCGACGCCCCTGACGCTCGGCCAGGAATTTTCCGGCTATGCGGCGCAGATCCGCGACGGCATCGCGCGTCTTCGCGGCACCGCGCCCAGGCTCTACCGGCTGGCCCAGGGCGGCACTGCCGTCGGCACCGGCCTCAATGCGCCCAAGGATTTCGCAAAGCTGATGGCGCGCGAGATCGCCGCCCTCACCGGCCTGCCGTTCGAAAGCGCGGAGAACAAGTTCGCGGCGCTGGCGGCCCATGACACGCTGATCGAGCTTTCGGGTCAGCTCAACGTCCTCGCCTGTAGCCTGATGAAGATCGCCGGCGACATCCGCCTGCTGGGCTCGGGCCCGCGTGCCGGGATCGGCGAGCTGATCCTGCCCGAAAACGAGCCCGGCTCCTCGATCATGCCGGGCAAGGTCAATCCCACCCAGGCCGAGGCGCTCACCATGGTCGCGGCCCAGGTCATCGGCAATCACCAGACCATCACCATCGCCGGCATGAGCGGCCAGCTCGAACTCAATGTCTTCAAGCCGGTGCTGATCTTCAACCTGCTGCAATCGATCAGGTTACTGGGCGATGCGGCGGCAAGCTTCGCCACGCATTGCATCAATGGCATCGCGCCCGATCAGGCCAGGATCGGCGACAACCTCGCCCGATCGCTGATGCTGGTGACCGCCCTCACCCCTCATATCGGCTATGACAAGGCGGCGCTGATCGCCAAGACCGCCCATAAAACGGGCTCGACCTTGCGCGAGGCGGCCGTGGCGCTCGGCCTGGTCAGCGCCGCCGATTTCGACCGCTGGGTCGTGCCGCAGGCGATGACCCGCCCGGGCTGAGGCGCGGGCAGGCGAATGGAGGAGAGGCCGCAAGACGGTTAAGGAGTGGCGAATGCCGACGACACTCAGAAAGCGCTCCGTCGTGGTGGCGGGGCACCGCACCAGCGTATCGCTCGAAGAGGCGTTCTGGGCCGCGCTGCGCGAGATCGCCGCCGCGCGCGACATCACCGTCAATCACCTGGTGAGCGAGATCGACCACGACCGCCAGGGCAATCTGTCCAGCGCCATCCGGGTGTTCGTGCTGCACAGCCTGCGCGCGCGGCCCGAGGATGCCGCCCTGACCGCTCCCGCCGCCGGCGCCACGCCCAATCTCAATGCACGAGGCTCTTGAGCAGCCCTTTCAGCACATCCTGCGGCTTGGGCGGTGGCGATGATCCCGCCGTCCCCGGCGCGGCCGATGTTCCCGGTGCCGCACCCGCATCGCCCGTGCCGAGCAGCCGGCCGCCGATTCGTTGCAGCAGATAGCGCTCGAGCGCGGCCGTCTTCACCTCGCGCCGCGGCTGGTTGATCGGTCCCTTGAGGGCGATGGCGACGGGCGGAACCGAGGTCGGCGTGCTCAATTGCAGCGCCGACACGAGATCCATCGTCCAGGCGGGCAGGTCGATCTGGCCGGTGAGTTTCGTCGTGCCGCCGTCGAGCAGGGCCTGACTGTCGCTTGTAGTGGCAATGCCATGGGCGATCGTGAACGTGCCGCCGCCGCTGATCAGGCGGGTCTGGCCGCTCGATAGCGCCGTGCTCAGGGCCTGCGCGCCGCCGGCCAGCCCGTGGAACTGCGCAAGGCCGTTGCCCAGGCCCGGGAGATCGATGCCGTGGATGACGCCGTTCGCGGCGCTCCAGCGCAGCGTCCCACCAAGATTTTGTACCAGGGCGAACAGGCTCTGCCCGCCGGCCGCGAGATCGCCCGTGAGCGAAAAGCGCCCCGAGAGGCGGTCGCTGCCGGTGAGCCTGGTCAGGGCCTGCGCCAGATCGCCGTTCTGAAGCGAGAGCGACAGGTTCGCCTGCATCGCCGGCCGGCTGGCGATGCGGCCCTTGACGATGAAACTGCCGCCGAAGATCTGCCCGGTGATCGCCCGCAATGTGAGCGTACCGTTATCGAGGCTGAGGCTCGCGCCGGGCTGACCGATGTCATAGCCCTGGAAGATGAGGCGCTTGGCGCTGAACACGGCATCGGCGTCGAACGCCTGGAGCAGGCCTAGGGCCAGCGGCGCGTGCGACCAGGGCGTGCTGGTCCCGGCAAAAGCCGCGGCCGCGGCCGGTAGGGGTGGCGAGAGCGCATCGGCTGGAGATGGCGCCGGGGATGGCGGTCTGGATGATTGTTGCGCGGCGCCGGCCGGCGGTTCGGTCGGCCGCAGCGCCGGTGGCGGCGCCGGCCTTAACGACCTCGAAGATTTCGTCCTGGTATCAAGATCGAGCGTCCCGACCGCAAGCCTCGCCGTCAGACGCGGCCGCATACCGCCGAGATCCACGCCGAGGCTGCCCTGAAGGCTCGTGCCGGCGATGCGCCCGCGCAGGTTCGCAACCGTCACCGCCCTTGTGCCGCCGGTAATCTCGCCCGTCAGATCGATCGGCCGCAGACCCGCCAGCGCCGGCGGCGGCGCGATGCCGGCCAGGAGGAACAGGCCGGTCGGATCGGCCGCCTTGACGCTGACCTTGAGATCGAGGCTCAGGGCGCCGCCAAGGCCCGCAACCCGCCCCGACAGCGCCACCGCCGCGCCGCCGGCATCGGCCGCCGTCAGCGGATCCAGCGTCAGCACCCCGTCCGAAAGATGCGCGTCCGCCACGATGCCGCGCACCGGTATGCCGCGGAAGGTCAGCTCGCCGACATGCAGCCCGAGCTTGGCGGTGAGCGCGCCAAAACCCCGGCCCGCAGGGTGCGCCGGAGCCTTGCCGGGGCTGGCCACCACCGGTGCGGCCGGTGCGACCGGTGCGGCCGGTGCGACCGGCGCGGTCGAGGCCGGCAGGTAGGCGTCGAGGCTGACGCGGTCGAGGTCGAGGGTGGCGCTGACCGCCGGCCGCGCGCCGAGCGTCAGCGCCGCCGCGCCGGTGAGGTGGGAGGAATCGAGCACGAGATCGAGCGGCGCCGCCCGCACCACGCCGCCGTCGAGCGCAAGGCCGGCGGTCAGGCGCGCGCGGAGAAGCCGGTTCGCCGGCACCGGCGACAGGTCGGCGCCGAGCCAGGTGGCGAGAGAGCGCAGATTGTCGGCGGTGGCGGTGATCGTGCCGGCAAAGCGCGGCCCGCCCGACGGCGTGGCGAGGCGGCCTTGCAGCGTGAGCGCGCTATCGCCCGGCAGCAGCACGCGCGCCTGGGAGATATCGAGGATCCCGCCGGCGAGCCTCGCATGGATTGCCGCCTGCCGCATCACGTCGCCGCGCCAGACGATCGCCTCCGCCGTCAGATCGAGGCGGCCGCTCACCCCCGGTGGCAGGGCCACTCCCGGTGGCAGGGCCAGAGTGAAGGCCGGCGGCGGGGCCGCGGCCGGTGGCGGGGCCACTCCCGGTGACGACGGCGCCACGCCTGATGACGGCGGCGGGACCGCGGCGCCGTGCGCCGGTGACGCCAGCAGCCGGTCGAGATCGAGCAGGTTGAGCGCGAGGGAAAGGGTGATCTGCGGCGTCGGGCCGAAGCCGACCGCCAGGGCGCCGTGGGCATGACTGCCCGCGCCTTCCAGCGTGAGATCGTCCAGGGCGAGGCCGGCGCCGCTGAGTGCCGCCTTGGCATCGAGGCTGAACGGCCCGGCCGGTCCGGCCCCAAGGCCGAAGCTTGCAGCCAGCGCCGCGGCATCCTTCACCTGCGCCGTGACGTGCCCCGCGATCCTGGCGTCGGCAAGCGTGCCGCCGGTCAAGAGGCCGGTGAAATGCAGGCCGGCGCCGCCGGGCCCAAGCCCGAGGGTGAGATCGACCAGGGCCGGCTGCGTCGCATCGAGCGCGCCGATATCGGCCGAGAAAGTTACCGGCCTTCCCGCCGTCTCAAGCCTGCCTTGGGCTACGAACGGGCCTTGAAGCGTCGTCGCCCCGAGGGTGGCGTCGATATGCTCCAGCCGCTCGTGCCGCCCGCCGCCGGCATCGCGATAGAGCAAGGTGCCGTCGTCGATCGCGACGCTTTGCAGGCTGATGGCGGAGATGGCCGAGGCTTCGATGCCGGAGGGATGGGACGCCCCAGCCGCCCCGGCCGCCCCGATCGCACCGGTCGCACCGGCCGCCCCTGGCGGCCGCGGGCTGAAGTCCCAGCTCCGGCTGCCATCCGCCAGCGTTTCCAGATCGAGCACCGGCTTGACCAGGCGCAGGCTCTCGACCTCGATATGACCGGTGAGGAGCGGCAGCAGCGCCACCCGCAGTTCCAGGCTCTTGAGCGCGAGGAGGTCGGGCAGGGAAGCGCCCGGCGGATTGGCGAGACGGACGCCATCGACACTCAGGCGCGGGCTCGGTAGCAGCGCGAAGGAAAGCGGGCCCGAGAGGGTCAGCTTGCGCCCGGTCAAAGCCTCGACCCGCGCCGCGATCGCGCCGCGATAGCCGCCGAGATCGATGAAATGCGGCACCAGGGCCGCCGCCGCTGCCAGCAGCGCCACGACGACAACGAGGCCGACGATAATCCTTCTCACCCGCCACTCCGCTGGTTGTATCGAACCCCAGGGCTGTATCAGGCGCGGTCGCCGGCTCGGGCCCCCGTCATTCTAGAACCCTTCTGGCCGAGCGGGAATAGGTCGAAGGGCGCCAAAGCGTGGTTTCAAGGCCGGGCCGCGCTGGAATTGGAGACTCCACCCGCCGAAAAAGATCGAGCGTGGAAAAATCATGCTAAATTATGGCTCGATCAGGGCGGCCTGGAGCCGGCGGGAGACGCGGCGTGACCGACATCGTCAATCTCAATCGCTACCGCAAGGCGCGCCGGCGCACGGAACAGGCGGAGGTGGCGGCGCAGAACCGCGTTCGCTATGGGCGGACGGGGTCGGAGCGGGCGGCGCAGGCCAAGACGCAAGCGCAGGATCGCCGCGCGCTGGATGGCAAGCGGATCGACACGCCGCCGCCCAAAGACGAGGAGCCCGGCGAAAGCCGCTGACCGCACCCGGCACGCGGCGAGGTTCAGAGCGCCACCATCTTGCCCGGGTTCATCAAGTTCTGCGGATCGAGCGCCTTCTTGATCTGGCGCATGACGGCGACCGCATCGCCATGCTCGGCCTGAAGGAACTTCATCTTGCCGGTGCCGACGCCGTGCTCGCCGGTGCAGGTGCCTTCCATGGCCAGCGCGCGCATCACCAGCCGGTCGTTCAGCGCTTCGACCGCCGCCATCTCGGCCGGATCGCCGGCATCGAAAACCAGCGTCAGATGGAAATTGCCATCGCCGACATGGCCGACCAGCGGCGCCAGCACGCCGCTTTCGGCAATGTCCTTCTTGGTTTCGAGAATACATTCGGCGAGCCTGGAAATCGGCACGCAGACATCGGTCGCCCACAATCCGGCGTTCGGGCGCAGCGCCTTGTTGGCATAGGCGGCGTCATGGCGCGCCTGCCACAGCTTGCTGCGCTCCTCCGGCTTGGTCGCCCATTGGAAGCCGCTGCCGCCCTGCTCGGCGGCGATCGCCTGCACCATCTCCGCCTGCTCGCGCACGCCGGCCGCGGTGCCGTGAAATTCCAGGAAGAGGGTCGGTTGCAGCGGATAGGAGAGGCCGGAATAGCGGTTTATGGCATCGACCTGCACCTCGTCCAGCAACTCGATGCGCGCCACCGGAATGCCGGATTGGATGGTGGTGATCACCGAATTGACGGCGCCGCCGATGCTGGTGAAGGAACAGACGGCCGACGAGATCGCCTCGGGAATGCCATAGAGGCGCAGCGTGATCTCGGTAATGACGCCGAGCGTCCCCTCCGAACCCACGAACAGCCGGGTGAGGTCGTAGCCCGCCGCCGATTTGCGCGCGCGCCGGGCAGTCCTGATGATGCGGCCATCCGCCAGCACGACGGTGAGCGAGAGGACGTTCTCGCGCATCGTGCCATAGCGCACCGCGTTGGTGCCCGAGGCGCGCGTCGCCGTCATGCCGCCGAGCGAGGCATCGGCCCCGGGATCGATCGGAAAGAACAGGCCGGTATCGCGCAGGTACTCGTTCAGCGCCTTGCGGGTGATGCCGGGCTGCACCGTGACATCGAGGTCGGCCGCATTCACGCGCACCACCTGGTTCATCCGCGTCATGTCGAGGCAGAGGCCGCCGAAGAGAGCCGCGACATGGCCTTCGAGCGAGGTGCCGGTGCCGAAGGCGATGACCGGCATCGCATGTTCGGCGCACAATTTGACGATCGCCGCCACTTCCTCGGTCGATTGCGGAAAGGCGACGGCGTCGGGAGCATGGGCCGGGTGCCAGGATTCGTCCCGCCCGTGCTGCTCGCGCACCGCTTGCGACAGCGACAGGCGATCGCCCAGGAGTTGCTGAAGATGCGCGATGGCGCGAGCATTGCGCGCCGGAACTGTCGACATGGCGGGATCCTCCGGGCGCCTATCGCGGCCTGCGGGCGCCGATGATGGCGTGATCGGGGCGGAGTCTATCCCCGGGTCCCCACGGCCGCAATAGGCGGCTCGGTGCGCAAGCCTTGTTCTCGCCGGGCGCGGCGCCAGCGATTATACTGCCGCCATGATGATGCCAGCGCCCCCTCTCGATCTTGCCCCCGCCCGCGTGCTGCCCGAGTGGATCGATTACAACGGCCATATGAACGTCGCCTATTACAGCCTGGCCTTCGACCGGGCGCTCGATGATTTCTGCGACCGTCACGACCTTGGCCAGGCCTATGTCCGGCGCACCGGCCGCTCGATCTTCGTGCTGGAGGCGCATGTGACCTATCTGCACGAGGTCAAGGTCCACGACCCGTTGCATTTCACCTTCCAGCTCCTGGATTGCGATGAGAAGCGCTTCCACTTTTTTCTCGGGATGGTCCATGGCGAGGAAGGCTACCTGGCCGCGACCTCGGAGCAGATCGCCCTGCACGTGAACCTCCAGGCCCGCCGCGCCGAGCCCTTCGCCGCCGCGACGGCCAAGGCGCTGGCTACGCTTGCCACGTCGCACCGCGCCCTGAAGCCGCCCGCGCAGGCCGGCCATGTCATTGCCATCCGGCCTCGCCCGGACGGCGTGGCGCCGCGATGAGCGATCCGGCCGGATTCGCCGCCGCGCGGCCGCCTGAACGCCCCGACGCCCTCGCCGGGCTGAATGCGGCGCAAAGAGAAGCCGTCCTGATCACCGAGGGTCCGCTGCTGGTGCTCTCGGGTGCGGGCAGCGGCAAGACCCGCGTGCTGACGGCGCGGCTCGCCCATATCCTGACGCAGCGCCTGGCCTATCCCTCGCAGATCCTCGCCGTCACTTTCACCAACAAGGCGGCGCGCGAGATGCAGGAGCGCGTCGCCGCCCTGCTCGGCGGTCCCGCCCCGAGCCTGTGGCTGGGCACTTTCCATGCCATGGCCGCCCGCATGCTGCGCCGCCATGCCGAGCGCGTCGGCCTCAAGCCCAATTTCACCATCCTCGATACCGACGACCAGCTCCGCCTGCTGAAGCAGGGGATGCAGGGACTGAAGCTCGACGAGAAGCGCTTTCCACCGCGCGCGCTCGGCGCTGCGATCGAACGCTGGAAGGATCGCGGCCTCACGCCCGACAAGCTGCCGCCCGAGGAGGCCCAAGCCATCGCCGAGGGCAAGGCCGCCCGCCTCTATGCCCTCTATCAGGAGCGGCTGCTGGCGCTCAATGCCTGCGACTTCGGCGATCTCATGCTTCATTGCCTGGGCCTGCTCACAGCCGCGGCCGACGTGCGGGAAGCCTTCCAGAACCGCTTCCGCTATATCCTGGTGGACGAATACCAGGACACCAACGTGGCTCAATATCTCTGGCTGCGCCTCCTGGCGCAGAAAAGCCGTAATCTCTGCTGCGTCGGCGATGACGACCAGTCGATCTATCGCTGGCGCGGGGCGGAGGTCGGCAACATCCTGCGTTTCGAGCGCGACTTCCCCGGCGCCGCGGTGATCCGGCTGGAGCAGAATTACCGCTCGACGCCGCATATCCTGGGCGCGGCCTCCGGCCTCATCGCGCACAATGCCGGCCGGCTCGGCAAGACCTTGTGGACGGCGGCGGAAGGCGGCGAAAAGGTGCGGCTCACCGGCCTCTGGGACGGCGCCGAGGAAGCCCGCGCGGTCGGCGAGGCGATCGAAACCTTCCAGCGCCAGGGCAGTTCCCTTTCCGAGATCGCCATCCTGGTGCGCGCCGGCTTCCAGACCCGGGAGTTCGAGGAGCGTTTCATCGTGCTCGGCCTGCCCTATCGCGTCATCGGCGGTCCGCGCTTCTACGAGCGGGCGGAGATCCGCGATGCCATCGCCTATCTCCGCCTGGTGGCGCAGGGCGACGACGATCTCGCCTTCGAGCGCATCGTCAACCAGCCCAAGCGCGGCCTCGGGCCGGCCAGCCTGCTCGCGCTGCGTCAGCAGGCGCAGCGTGACGGCATCCCGCTCTCGGCGGCCGCGGCGGCGCCGGCGGCGGGCGGCGGGCTCAAGCCCAAGGCCCGCGGCACGCTGGCCCGCTTTCTTGGCGATATCGCGCGCTGGCGCGACCTCATGGCGGCAAGCCCGCCGGGCGCGCTGCTGCAAACGGTGCTGGAGGAGAGCGGCTATGCCGACATGTGGCGCCAGGACAAATCCATCGAGGCGCCGGGGCGCCTGGAAAGCCTGAAGGAACTGGTCGCGGCGGTGGAGGATTTCGCCACCATCGAAAGCTTCCTCGAACATGTCTCCCTGGTGATGGAGATTGCGGCGCGCCCCGACGAGGACCTCGTCTCCCTCATGACGCTTCATGCCGCCAAGGGACTCGAATTCGACACCGTCTTCCTGCCCGGCTGGGAGGAGGGGCTGTTCCCTCATCCAAGGGCGCTGGAAGAAGCGGGAGCAGCCGGCCTGGAGGAAGAGCGCCGGCTGGCCTATGTCGGCATCACCCGGGCGCGGCAGCGCTGCCTGATCTCGTTCGCCGCCAACCGCCGCGTCTACAACCAGTGGCAATCCTCGCTGCAAAGCCGCTTCGTCGACGAACTGCCCGAGGCGCATGTCGAACGCCAGGGCGAGCCCGGCCTTGCCCTCGGCCATTATGCGATCGGCGGCGCGGCGGCGCGCGATCCCTCCCTTGCTGCCGATCGTTTCGATTATGCCCGCTGGGCGCAGAGCGGCGTCGGCCTGAGAAGCCGCGGCGCGGCGCCCGCGCCCGCGCTCACAACCGAGTCGGAAGCGAGCCCCTTCCCCCTGGGCAGCCGCATCTTCCACGAGAAGTTCGGCTATGGACGGGTGATGGCGGCGGAAGGCGACCGGCTCGAGATCGAGTTCGAGAAGGCCGGGCGCAAGAAAGTCGTGGACCGTTTCGTCAAGCCCGCCTGAGGATCGGATCCTCTTATCCCTTTTCGAGGCCCATACCGCCATGTCCGAGACAGCCGATCTGTGGCAACTCCACGTCCCCGCGCTGCATCTCGCCCAGGCGGAAGCGGCAGCGGCGGCGCTGGAAGAGCTGGCGCTGGCGGTGACGATGATCGAGAGCGGCGATCCGGCCGAGAGTGTCGCAACCGGTGCGCTCTGGGACCTCGAAGTCCTCTGCGACGGCCGGCCGGCGGCGGCGGCGCTGCGCCGCTGCTTCGGCGGCATCCTGCCGGCGCATCACCTGGCGCCGCTCAGCCACCGCGACTGGGTGGTCGAATCGCAGAAAGGCCAGCCGGCGGTTTCCGCCGGGCGCTTCCACATCCACGGCGCGCATCTGCCGCGCCACCCCTCCCCCGGCGCGATCGACCTGACCATCGAGGCCGGGCTCGCCTTCGGCTCCGGCCAGCACGAGACGACCAGGGGCTGCCTGCTCGCCATCGCCGGCCTGGCCAAGCGCGGCTCCCGTCGCAATGTGCTCGATCTTGGCACCGGTTCGGGCGTGCTGGCCCTGGCGGCGGCCAAGATCTGGCACCGGCGGGTGCTCGCCGCCGACATCGATGCCGTCGCCACCGGAATCGCGCGAGAGAATTTCGTCCGCCACAGTGCGCCGCATCTGCGGGCGGTGACCGCCGCGGGCTTCCGTCATCGCGCCATCGCATCGGCTGCGCCTTTCGACCTGATCTTGGCGAATATCCTGGCCCGGCCGCTCTGCCGGATGGCGCCGGCCTTGGCCCGCCATCTCGCGCCGGGCGGCATCGTGGTCCTCTCAGGCCTGCTCGACGCCCAGGAGACCGGCGTTCTCGCGGCCTACCGCGCGCAGGGCCTGACGCTCAAGCGGCGCCTGGTCCTCGGCCGCTGGCATACGCTGCTGCTCGACCGGCATGCCGGCCCGCCCCGGCGCTAGAGCCCATGGCGGAAAAGCGCTACTCTCGTCGGGCAATCGCACGGATGCCTGTCCGTGCGGCGAAAGCGCCGTTGCCGTTCCCCAAATCGGCCGTTCGAGGAGTTTCCCATGCCGCCTGCGCCGCCCGCCTCGCCCCAGCCGCTGGCCGATCAGCTTGCGGCCCTCGCTCCGGCCGGCCTGCCGGCGGGTGCCGCGGCGCTTCTCGCCGGCATCGCCGCGGCGCCGCCGACGCCCGCGGGCTATAGCGGCGTGGCGCTTCTGGGCGAGGTCGAACCGGCCTTGAGCCGGCAGATCGAGGCGCTGACCCGGGCGCAGGCGCAGCGCTATGCCGAGGCGGTGGAGCGCCGGGGCGCCGGTGCCGGCCGCGAGCGGCTGGCGGCACTCCGGGCGGAACTCGAGCGCCGCGGGCTCGACGGGTTCATCGTCCCGCTCAACGACGAATATCACGGCGAATACGTGCCCCGGCACGGCCAGAGGCTGGCCTGGCTCACCGGCTTCACCGGCTCGGCCGGGGTGGCGCTGGTGCTGGCGGAAAGCGCCGCTTTCTTCACCGACGGCCGCTATACGCTCCAGGCCGGCGAGCAAGTGGACGGCGCGCTCTATGCCATCCACCATATCGTCGAGACGCCGCCCTCGACCTGGCTCGCGCGCCATCTGTCATCGGGCCAGCGCTTCGGCTACGACCCCTGGCTGCATACCGGCGACGGGCTGGCGCGCCTGGACGAGGCCTGCGCCGCGGCCCAGGCCGAGCTTGTCGCGGTGGAGAGCAACCCGCTCGACGCCGTATGGACCGACCAGCCGCCGCCGCCGCTCTCGCCGGTGAAGCCGCATCCGCTCGATTATGCCGGCGAGGCTTCCGCCGACAAGCGCCGGCGCCTTGCCGCAGCACTCGCCGAACGCGGGCGGGATTGCACCATCCTGACCTTGCCCGAGAGCCTGGCCTGGCTGCTCAATGTGCGCGGCGGCGACGTGCCGCGCACGCCGCTCCCCTTGAGCTTCGGCATTCTTCATGCCGACGCCGGGGTCGATTGGTTCATCGACCAGCGCAAGCTGACGCCGGCGACGCGGGCCCATCTCGATCCCGAGGTGAGGGTGCACGAGCTTGCCTCCTTCGCCCCGGCGCTCGATGCCCTGGGCGAGGCCGGGGCGGCGGTCCAGGTCGATCCGGCGAGCGCGCCGGCCGCCGTGCTCGCCCGCCTCACCGCGCAAGGCGCGCGCCTGCACCGCGCCGAGGACCCCTGCCTGCTGCCGAAAGCCTGCAAGAATGCCATCGAGCTTGCGGGCAGCCGCGAAGCGCACCGGCGCGACGGCGTCGCCCTGGTGCGTTTCCTGGCCTGGCTCGATCAGGCGCTGACGCGGGGCGAGGTGGTGGACGAGCTTGGCGCCGCCGCCAGGCTCGAATCCTTCCGCCGCGAGAATGCGCTGTTCCAGGACCTTTCCTTCGACACGATCTCGGGTGCTGGACCCAACGGCGCCATCGTGCATTACCGGGTCACGCCGGCAAGCTCCCGGCCGCTCGCGCCGGGCCAGCTCTACCTGCTCGATTCGGGGGCGCAATATCTTGACGGCACCACCGACGTCACCCGCACCATCGCCATCGGCACGCCCACGGCCGAGATGTGCGACCGCTTCAGCCGCGTGCTCAAGGGGCATATCGCGCTGGCGCTGTGCCAATTCCCCGAAGGGACCAGCGGCGGCCAGCTCGACATCCTGGCGCGCCAGCCGCTGTGGCAGGCGGGGCTCGATTACGACCACGGCACCGGCCACGGCGTCGGCAGCTATCTCTCGGTGCATGAAGGCCCCCAGCGCGTCGCCAAGGCCGGCAGCGCGGTGCCGCTCAAGCGCGGCATGATCCTTTCCGACGAGCCCGGCTATTACAAGGCCGGGCATTATGGCATCCGCATCGAGAATCTGGTGGCGGTGGTCGAGGCGCCGCCGCCGCTCGGCGCCGAGCGGACCCTGCTCGCCTTCGAGACCCTGACCCGGGTGCCGATCGACCGCCGGCTGGTCGATCCCATGCTGCTCGGCCTGGCCGAAATGGTCTGGCTCGATAATTACCACGCCGCGCTTTACGAGGAGCTGGCGCCGCTGCTCGATGCCGAAAGCGGCGCCTGGCTCGAAGGGGCGACGCGGCCGATAGGGGATTAGGGCAGAATCCCTCTGCCGCTCAAAGGCCGGCCAGGGCCAGCCATTCCGCTTCGCTCAGCACGGTAACGCCGGCGGCCGCCGCCTTGGCGAGCTTGGAGCCGGCATCCGCCCCGGCCACGACATAATCGGTGCGGGCGGAGACCGAGCCCGCGACCTTGGCGCCCAGCGCTTCCGCCCGGGCCTTGGCCTCGGGCCGCGTCATCGCGGTGAGAGTGCCGGTGAAGACCACGACCTTGCCGGCGAGCGGCGAGCTTGCCGCGGGCGGCACCGCCTCTTCCACCGTCACCTCGCGCGCCAGGGCGGCGACGACGGCAAGATTGTGCGGCTCGGCGAAGAAATCGAGGATGGCGCCGGCCAGAACCGGCCCGATGCCGTCGATGGCGACCAGTTCGTCATAGGCCGCGCCCTCGCGCCCTGCCGCATCCGCCATCGCCGCCAGCAGCCGCTCCAGCGTGCCGTAGCTCAACGCCAGGAGCCTCGCATTGGCCTGCCCGACATGACGGATGCCGAGCGCATAGATGAAACGTTCGAGCGCGATCCGCCGGCGCGCGTCGATGGCGGCGAAGAGCTTGCGCGCCGAGACCTCGCCCCAGCCTTCGCGCTCGCGCAGCGGCGGCTCGGCCTGCCTCTCGCCCGCCGCCAGGTGAAAGATATCGGCCGGCCCGCGCACCAGGCCGGCCGCGAAGAAGGAACGGATCTGCTTTTCGCCCAGGCCCTCGATGTCGAAAGCATCGCGCGAGACGAAATGGCGCAAGCGCTCCACCGCCTGAGCGGCGCAGATCAGCCCGCCGGTGCAGCGCCGCGCCACTTCCATCTTGCCGGTCTTGGGATTGACCTCGCGCACGGCATGGCTGCCGCAGATCGGGCAGCGCGCGGGCATGACGAAGGGACGGGCATCGGGCGGCCGCTTGGCCAGGATTACCGCGACCACCTGGGGAATGACATCGCCCGCGCGCTGCACGAGGACGCTGTCGCCCAGGCGCACGTCCTTGCGCGCGATCTCGTCCTCGTTATGCAGCGTGGCATTGGCCACGACGACGCCGCCGACCCGCGCCGGCCGGAGGCGGGCCACCGGCGTCAGCGTGCCGGTCCGCCCGACCTGGATATCGATCCCCTCGACCAGGGTCTCCACCTGCTCGGCCGGGAATTTATGCGCGATGGCCCAGCGCGGGCTGCGACTGACATGGCCCAGGCGCTCCTGCCAGTCGAGCCGGTCGACCTTGTAGACGACGCCGTCGATCTCGTAGGCAAGGCCGGCGCGGCCGGCGGCGAGGCGGCGGTAGAGCGCGAGCGCGGCCTCGATCCCGGGGCAGGCTTCCGACAGCGGATTGGTCACCAGGCCCCAGCGGGAAAAGCAGGCCAGCATCGCCCAGTGGGTGTCGGCCGGCAGGCTGCTCGCCTCGCCCCAGGCATAGGCGAAGAAATGCAGCTTGCGCCCGGCGGTGACGGCGGTATCGAGCTGGCGCAGGCTGCCGGCGGCGGCGTTGCGCGGATTGGCGAACAGCGGCTTGCCGGCTTCCGCCTGCGCCGCATTGAGCAGGGCGAACTCGTCACGGCGCATATAAACCTCGCCGCGGATCTCGATCACCTCGGGCACGTCGTCGCCCTTAAGGCGCATCGGCACGTCGTCGAGAGTGCGGAGATTGGCGGTGATATCCTCGCCCACCCGGCCATCGCCGCGTGTCGCCCCCTGGACGAAATGCCCCTTCTCATAGCGCAGCGCGGCGGAAAGCCCATCGATCTTGGGCTCGGCTACGATCGCCAACGGCACGTCCAGCGCCAGGCCGAGGAAGCGGCGGATGCGGGCGGCGAAATCGAGCACGTCCCCTTCCGCGAAAGCATTGTCGAGCGACAGCATGGGGCGGCTGTGGGTGATCTTGCCGAAGCCGCCGCCCGGCGCCCCTCCCACCCGCTGCGTCGGGCTTTCCGGCGTCGCCAGCGCCGGGAAGCGCCGCTCGATTTCCACCAGCCGGCGGAACAGCGCGTCATACTCGGCGTCGCTGACGATCGGCGCGTCCTCGACATAATAGCGGCGGTTATGCGCCTCGATCAGCGCCGTCAGGTCGCGATGCGCCGCCTGCGCTTGCGCCTCCGACAAAGCGGCGACCGGCAGCGCGGCGACCGGCAGCGGCTCGTCCGCCTGCCCGCTCACGCCGCACCGCCTTCGAGCAGGCGCCGGGCCGCCGCCCGCGCCTGGTCGGTGATCGTGGCGCCGGCCAGCATGCGCGCGATCTCCTCTTCCCGCGCCTCGGGCGTCAGGGCGGCGACCGCCGTGCGCGCCGCGCCGCGGGCGGCCGATTTGGCGATATGCCAATGATGGGCGGCACGGGCCGCGACCTGCGGCGAATGGGTCACGACCAGCACCTGCAACCGCTCCGCCAGATGCGCCAGCCGTTCGCCCACGGCATCGGCGGTCGCACCGCCGATACCATGATCGACCTCGTCGAACACCAGCGTCGCCGCCGTGCCGGAGGCGGCCAGAACCACCTTCAGCGCCAGCATGAAACGCGACAACTCGCCGCCCGAGGCGATGCGGGCGAGCGGCCCCAAGGCCGTACCGGGATTGGTCGCCACCCTGAACATCACGCGCTCCATGCCCTCGGGCGAGGCTTCGCCCGGATCGAGCGGCGTCAGTTGGGTGGCGAAGCGGGCGGCGCCGAGCTTGAGCGGCGGCAGTTCCTTCGCCACCGCCTTATCCAGCCGGGCCGCCGCCTTGGCCCGGTCCTGGCCGAGACGCCGGGCCGCGACGCCATAGGCATCCGCCGTGGCCCGGGCTGCTTGCGTCAGGGTGGCGAGCCGGGCGCCGCCATCCTCGATGCCGGCGAGGCGTTCCTCCGCTTCGCGCTGAACCTCGGCCAGGCCCGCAACCGAAGTACCATGCTTACGGGCCGCGGCGCGCAAGGCGAAGAGCCGCTCCTCCACCCGCTCCAGCGCCGCCGGATCGAGATCGAGCGCACGCGCCGCCGCCGTCAGCGCCGTCTCGAGTTCCGCCGTCTCCACCTGCACCCGTTCCAGCGCCGCCAGGACGGGGGCGAGCGGCGATAGGTCGGCCTGATTGCCTTGACCGTCCTGGCCGGCAAAGCGCCCCAGCACCCGCTCCATCATCCGGAGCCGGCCGGCCATGCCGCCGCTCTCGCCCAGCGCCGCCTGCGCCTCGCCCAGCGCACCTGCGAGCTTTTCCCCCTGCATGAGGAAGGCGCGGCGCCGGGCAAGCGCGTCTTCCTCCTCGGGCAGCGGCTTGAGCCGGCCCAGTTCTTCCGCCACGTGACGCAGATAATCCGCCTCGCGCAGCGCAGCATCCTGCGCCGCCCCGTGTTCCGCCGCCGCCGCCGCCGCCGAGGCCATTGCCGCATGCGCTTCGCGCACCGCCGCCACCTCCGCGCCCAGGCCGCCGAAAGCATCGAGCAGGCTGCGGTGGGTCGCGGCATCGAGCAGCCCCTGCTCGTCGTTCTGGCCATGGACCTCGACCAGCGTCTGCCCTAGCCGGCGCAGCAGCGCCACCCCCACCGGCTCGTCATTGACGAAGGCGCGGCTGCGGCCATCGGCCGAGAGCACGCGGCGCAGCACCAGGATCTTGTCTTGGGCCAGGCCCTGCTCATCGAGCAGCCGGCGGGCCGGATGGTCGTCGGCGGGATCGAACGTGGCGGCGACACTCGCCTGCACGGCGCCGGGCCGGATCAGCCCGGCATCGCCGCGCGAACCCAGCGCCAGGCCCAGCGCATCGAGCAGGATGGATTTTCCGGCACCGGTCTCCCCGGTCAGAACGCCGAGGCCGGACGCGAATTCGAGATCCAGCCGGTCGATCAGGACGATGTCGCGAATGGCAAGGGTGAGGAGCATGATGTCCGCCGCCCTAGAGCGTGGCCGGCGCCGGCCGCCCGGCGCAAGGCTGGCCCTATCTGTTTGCTGGAGCCCGGTTCCCGATTGCGGCCGCCATCATGGGGACAGATGCCATGGGCCTCGCCCTCAGAAGACGGAGGTGAAGGCGCGGCTGATCCACGAACCCTTGTCCGCTTTCGGCGTCAGGTTGCGGCCGGTGAGCAGCGTATAGGCATGGCGATACCAGGTGCTGGCGGGGTAATTGGCGCCGAGCACCGCCGCCGCCGTCCGCGCCTCGTCGACGATGCCGAGCGCCAGATAGCATTCGGTCAGCCGTTCCAGCGCTTCCGGCACCTGGGTCGTGGTCTGATAGCGCACGACGACGACGCGGAAGCGGTTGATCGCCGCGGTATAATCGCCGCGATCGAGATAATAGCGGCCGACCGACATTTCCTTGCCGGCGAGGTGATCGCGCGCCAGGTCGATCTTCAGGCGCGCGTCGCGGGCATAGGCGGTATCGGGAAAGCGCCGCACCACTTCTCTCAGCGCCGCCAGCGCCTGGGCGGTGATCTTCTGGTCGCGCTGCACATCGGTGATCTGCTCGTAATAGCAGATGGCGATGAGGTAATAGGCATAGGCGACATCCTTGTCGCCGGGATGAAGCTGGGTATAGCGCTGGGCGGCCAGGATGGCATCGTCGTACTTGTTGCCCTCGTAATAGGCGAAGGCCGCCATCAGTTCCGCCTTGGTCGCCCAGACGGAATAGGGATGCTCGCGCTCGACATCGTCGAAATCCTTCGCCGCCTTCTGGTACTGACCGGAATTCAGCGTATCGAGCGCGCTGTTGTAAAGCTGGTCCACCGGGTGCTCGACATAGGGCTTGGGCTTCGTGCTGGAACAGCCGGCCAGGCTCAGGCCAAGCGCTGCCAGGACCGCGATGCCGGCGGGGCGGAGGATGGGATGGAGCTTCATCGCGTTCTATCTCGCACGGGCGGCAGACGAAATCAAGGCTGGGTGGGGCGGCCGCAGGCCGGGTGCCCCGCCATGATTGTTATACTTTCGGGTAATTTCTTCTTCCCCTTGTGTTCGCTACTGTCGCCGGCACCCAAAGATACGGTCCGATCAAGGACTTGTCGAGGCGGGCGGCGGGGTGCAACCGGACTCGGTCAGCCTTGGGAAATAGGCGTCGGCCTTGGGAAATGGGCCGGCTTGAGGAAATGGGAGGTGGCATCGGCGAAGCAACAGTGCCCGGTTCTGGCTGTCCGGTTCTGGCTGCCGGGCTGTTCTGGGGCTTTTGCATCGATGCCATGGCCGTAAACAGGGTCGCGTAGCGCACAGAACAGCAACGTCGGTGCTACGCGAAATAAAGAGGCAGCACCATGGGTAATCTCGCGAAGCGAGTTGACGAGCATGTCGGAGAACGGGTCCGGCTGCGGCGAACGCAGATGGGCTTGACGCAGGAGCATCTCGCCCTGGCCTTGGCGATTTCCTATCAGCAGATCCAGAAGTATGAAACCGGCGCCAACCGGGTCAGCGCCGGACGGCTGTTCGAGATCGCCCAGCGCCTGGAAGTCACGATGAGCTACTTTTTCGAAGGATTGGAGCCCAGGATTCCTAATCAGCCGATGGAACATGGCGGCAAGAACCGTTCGACCATCGAGCTTGTCCGCAACTTCGCCGAGATCAAGGATACGGGCGTGCGCTCCGCCGTTTCCGGCCTGATCAAGAGCCTTGCCGGCCGGCCGCGGCGGCGATCCGCCCTCCCGGACGGCGCCGGCGAGGCGCCGCCCTCCTTCGCCAGATCCGGCATCCGGATGAGCGAGGCGCACGAGGCCAAGGCGATGAGCGCGCCAGTGCGCCGGGCGCGTCTGCGCTCCGAGCAAGGGCAGCCGGTCTCCTGAGAGGCCGGCATCTCCTGACGCCGGTGCGGTCGTGCCGGTGCGGGCCGGCCGCGCCGGCGGTCCGGCCGTGTCGACGGGCCGGCCGCGCCGGTCAATAGACCGAGATTTCGATCAGGTTCTCGTCGGGATCGCGGATATAGACCGACTGCATGGGGCCAAGAGCGCCGGTGCGGGCGACCGGCCCAAGCTCGATGGCGATGCCGGCGGCGGCAAGGTCCGCCATCGCCTCGGCGAGCGTGCCCGCGGCGATGAGGCAGAGGTCGGCCGAACCCGGCAGCGGCCGTGCCGCCTTCGGCTCCCACTCGCGGCCGGCGATATGGAGGTTGATCTTCTGCCGGCCGAAGGAAAGCGCCGTCCGCCCTTCGCCGAACGTCACCAATGTCATGCCGAGCCCGCGCGTATAGAAATCGCAGGTGCGGGCGTGATCGCGCACCGTCAGCACCAGATGATCCAGGCGGTCAATCTTCATGAGGGGATCTTCGCGCCGCCGTCGGCTGCCGGAGCGTAGCGGCGCGGATCAGGCGATCGCCGAACGGGCGGCAACCGCCCGGCGGCCATTCCGGCCGACGGCAGCCTGTTCCAACACCGCCGGCTGGAACGTGTAGCGCCAGGCCGTCTCGTCGGCAAAGAGCGCCTGCAGCAGCCGGTTGTTCAGGGCATGGCCGGAACGAACGCCGATGAAGCGGCCAAGCAGCGGCGCGCCGGCGAGATAGAGATCGCCGATGGCATCGAGCGCCTTGTGGCGGGCGAATTCGTCCGCATAGCGCAGGCCGCCCTCGTTCAGCACCCGGTCGCCGCTCACCACCACGGCATTGTCGAGCGAGCCGCCGAGCGCCAGGCCCAGGGCATGCAGCCGCTCCACGTCGCCCGCGAAGCCGAAGGTGCGCGCCCGGCTCAATTCCGCCTTGAAGACGCCGTCGCCGACCGTGAAGACGCAATGCTGCGAGCCCACCACCGCATTGTCGAAGTCGATTTCCACGCTGACGGCAAAGCTGTCGTCGGGCTCCAGCGCCGCGAGCCGCTCCTGGTCGCGCACTTCCACCCGCTTCAGAATTTCGATATAGCGCCGGGGCGCCGCCTGCTCCTGCCGGTCGGCACATTCGATCAGAAAGACGAAAGGTGCAGACGAACCATCCATCACCGGCACTTCCGGCCCGTCAAGCTCGATCACCGCATTGTCGATGCCAAGGCCCGAAAGCGCCGCCAGGAGATGTTCGACGGTGCCGACCCGCACGCCGGCCTCGTTCGCGATATTGGTGCCGAGCACCAGATCGGTCGCGCGGTCGAAGCGCGCCGGCACGCTGGCCGCACCAGCGGCAAGATCGGTACGGCGGAAGACGATGCCGCTGCCCGTCGGCGCGGGCGCGATCACCATGGTGACGCGATGGCCGGAATGCAGGCCGATGCCGGTGCAGACGATCCGGTTCTTGACCGTATGCTGGCGTACCAGCGCCGCAGCGGCCTGAGGCGCGGCATGAAGCGCGATGGGACGCACCGGGGCCAGATCATGGATCGGGGCGACATCCACGGCGCCAACGATATCCACAGTACCAGCGACATCCACACCACCAGCGGATGCCGCATCAAGGGCGATCAGTTCCAGGCTATTGGAATCTTGCAGCACAGAGGCACTCCTCAGCAGACCGTGTACGCTCACGCCAGGGCGGGTATTGCTGGCGGACGATGTGACAGTGTGAAAGAACCACCTCTGCCGCCGCCTCCTTCCTTGCCACGAAACTCTTGCGGCAAGGCAGACCCGACCCTTAGACCGACATCCCCACCCGATCAGACATCGCCTGACCAAGGTTTTGAATGCCGCCGGCTCCGCTATCGGGAGGCCCGGCTGCGGGAGATAATGGGTCTTATCCCCCGCCGCACACAAATCACTCTTTGTTACCGTTTGTTACGTCGGGATCCTCCTGCAATCCATTGATATCACTCGGTTATTTTCTCGTCTCAGTTCGCTTGCCGGCGCAGGAAAGCGGGAATGTCGAGAAGATCGTCCTCGCGCTGGCCGGCGAGGCGCTCGCCCGCGTCCATCCCGCCCAGTCCCGGGCTTTTCAGCACCGTCTTGGCCGCCGGCTGCGGCGCCGGGCGGGCAACGGCCGGCTGCGGCTGAACCGCCGGCTGCGGCGCGGTCGCACGGATCGATACCGCCTCGGGGCGCAGCGTCGGCGGCGCCGCCGGCTGGGGCGCGGAAGGCGGCACCGGACGGCCCCATACCGGGCGCGTCATGCGCTCGAACAGGGTCGGCTTGCGGGCGCCGCGATCATCGGGCGTCGCCGCCTCGGACTGGGTCCGATAGGCGGCCTGAGTCCGTGCCGGTTCCCGCCGCACCAAGGGCTCGACCGGCCGCGGGGGGATGAAAGGGCCGTTCGCCGCCGGCCGCACCACCGGCATCGCCTCGGGCACGGATTCGGGCGCGGGCTGGACCGAAGGCGCATAGGCGTTCTCGGCCTCCTCATAGGCGCCGTCCGGTGCCATCGCCCCATCCGTCTCGGGTTCCGGCTCGGGCGCCGGCACCGGCGCGGGCGCGCTGACCCGGGGTGCCGCGGCATTGCGCAGCGGCACCGGGCGGGCGGCGGCTTGCGCCGCCTGGGCGACGACGCCCGGCATGGTGATGGGCGGGCGCGCCGGCTGCATCTGGGCCAGGCCTTCGATGCCGGTGGCGACGACCGAGACGCGGATCTTGCCCGCCAGGCTTTCGTCGAAGGTCGAGCCGACGATGATATTGGCTTCCGGATCGACCTCGTTGCGGATGCGGTTGGCAGCCTCGTCCACCTCGTAGAGGGTGAGGTCGTTGCCGCCGGTGATGTTGATGAGCACGCCCTTGGCGCCCTTCATCGAAACATCGTCGAGCAGCGGATTGGCGATGGCGGCATCGGCGGCTTCGAGCGCGCGGCTCGCCCCCTCGGCCTCCCCGGTGCCCATCATCGCCTTGCCCATCTCGCTCATCACCGTGCGCACATCGGCGAAGTCGAGATTGATCAGGCCCGGCATCACCATGAGGTCGGTGACGCCGCGCACCCCGGAATGCAGCACATTGTCGGCCATCTTGAAAGCGTCGGCGAAGGTGGTGCGCTCGTTGGCGATGCGGAAGAGATTCTGGTTGGGGATGATGATCAGCGTATCGACATATTGCGAGAGTTCGTCGATCCCGGCTTCCGCGATGCGCATGCGGTGGTTGCCCTCGAACTGGAAGGGCTTGGTCACCACGCCGACCGTCAGGATGCCAAGATCGCGCGCCGCCCGCGCGATGACCGGGGCGGCGCCCGTCCCGGTACCGCCGCCCATGCCGGCGGTGATGAAGGCCATGTGGCTGCCCTGCATGCGCTCGACGATGAAATCGAGCGCCTCTTCCGCCGCCGAGCGGCCGACGTCGGGCCGGGCGCCGGCGCCCAGCCCCTGGGTCAGGCCGATGCCGAGCTGGATGCGGTGCTCGGACAAGGAATTCGCCAGCGCCTGCGCATCGGTGTTGGCGACGACGAACTCCACCCCGTCGAGGGCGGAGTTGATCATGTTGTTAACCGCGTTGCCGCCGGCGCCGCCGACGCCGAAGACGATGATGCGGGGTTTCAGTTCCGTGGTCGACGGAACGCTCAGGTTGATGCCCATGTCACTTAACCCTCCGAAAAATTGCCATGCTCGCGCGTGTCGCCGCCATTCCGTTCACTCTGGTGCCCATCACAGGTTGGTCTTCAGCCATTGGCCGAGGCGGCCGAATCGTCCAGCCTGGGCCTCCGGCTCGTGCAATCGTTCCGCCGTCTCCGCCCGGTGGCGCAGACCGTAGGTGAGAAGCCCGGCGCAGGTGGAGAAGGCCGGCCCGCCGGTCGCTTCCGCCAGGCCGCCGACCCGGATCGGCCGGCCAAGCCGCACCTGCTTGTCGAGCACGCGCGCCGCGAGGTCGCGCAGGCCCTGAAGCTGGCTCGCGCCGCCCGTCAGCACGACACGCCGGCCCGCCACCTTGTCGAAGCCCGAACGCTGAAGCCGGTCGCGCACCAGTTCCAGCGTCTCCTCGACGCGGGGCTTGATGATGCCGACCAGGATCGAGCGCGACACGTGGTTCGGACTGTGCTGCTCGGTCTCGCCCACCTGGGGCACGTCGATGATCTCGTTCTCGTCGGAAGCGCTCGGAATGGCGCTGCCATAGAGCGTCTTCATCCGCTCGGCATGCAGCATCGGCGTCGAGAGGCCGCGGGCGATGTCGTTGGTGACATGGCTGCCGCCCACCGGGAGCTGGTCGGTCTGCACCAGGACGCCATCGTAGAAGACGGCGAGCGTCGTGGTGCCGCCGCCCATGTCCACCAGCGTCACGCCGAGATCCATCTCGTCCTCGACCAGGCAGGCAAGGCCCGAGGCATGCGGCGAGACGACGAGGCCGGCGATGCGCAGGTGGCAGCGCTCGACGCAGGTGGCGAGGTTGCGCAGCGGCCCGAGTGCCGCCGTCACCACATGCATGTCGACGCCCAGGCGCTCGCCGTACATGCCGCGCGGATCACGGATGCCGCGGCTGCCGTCGATCGTATAGCCGACCGGGATGGCATGGACGACATGGCGCTCCTGCACGTCGCCTTCGAGGCGGCTTTGCTCCAGCACCCGGCGCACGTCGCTCTCGCCCACCTCGTGGCCGGCGATCGAAACCTCGACCCCGATCGTATGCGAGGCGGGATGGCCGCCCGAGGAATTGACGAAGACCTCGCGGATGGTCTCTCCGGCCATGCGCTCGGCGGCATCGACCGCGGCGCGGATCGATTCCTCTGCCGCCTCCATATCCACCACATTGCCCGACCGCAGGCCGCGCGAGACCTGATGGCCGATGCCGGCGACGCGCAGGCCCGCCGCCCCCTCGACGCGCGCGATGAAGCAGCACACTTTGGTGGTGCCGATATCCAGTCCGGCGATGTAGCCGTGCCGCCCTACCGCCATGTCTCGTCCGCCTTCCCCATCACCCGTCCATCCCGGCCGCCGATCCCGGCCGCCGCCTCAGCCCCGCGCCTCACGTGCTCTTGTTCCGGCCCGGGGCCTTCTCGCGCGCCGCCGCCGCAGCCGGCGTCAGCTGGAACACGACCCGGTCGGCCAGCCGCATGTCGATCGCCACCAGCGCCTTGCCCAGCACATGGTCCTGGCGTTCGAGCACGGCCAGCTCCCGCCAGGCCGCGGCCGCGCCGAACTCGGGCAGCCGCACCGTGATGCCGTTGTCCATGTCGATATCCCAGCGCCGGTCGCGCACCCGGACCGCCGCCGCCACATGCCGCGCAAGGCCCGGTTCCAGCGTCAGCATGTCGAACAGCGGGCCGGCGTGATCGGCCGCCCCCTGCCCCACCACCAGCTTGAGAGCGCCATAGCGCTCGGGATCGCCCGCGGTAAGGACCACGCCGTCGCGGTCGATCACCATCATCCGTCCGTCGATCTGCCAGCGCGCGAAAGGCTGGCGCTCGACGACGCGGATCAGGATCGTGCCGGGCAGCAGCCGCTGCACCGACGCCGTCTTCACCCATCCGATATGTTCCAGCCGCTCGCGGGCGGCTTCGGCGTCGAAGAAGAGGATCGGATCGCCGCGACGAATGCCCAAGGCCGCCAGCAACAGCCTGGCCGGCGTCACCGTGCGCCCCTGCACCTCGACATCCTGCACCGTAAGCCCGGCGGCGATGCTGGCCCGCGTCAGCGCCGCGCGCGTGCGCGCCGCCACCGCATGGCCAAGGCCGCTCTGCCACGACCAGAATCCAAGACCGAGCAGAAGGCCGGCCGCAACGAGCGGCAACCCATAGCGCAGCGCCGGCTCGCGCCAGGCCGGCGGCGGTGCCCGGCGGGCGGAGGCGCGGCGCCGGCCGTCCTTGGGTCGGGCTTCGGGATTGGGCTTCCCGCGGTCGCTCAAGGGGAGGTTCAGCGGTCGCATCCGGCGTCCTCCACCATCCAGCGCACCAGATCGGCGAAGCTTATGCCCTGGTGGGCGGCAATTTCGGGCACCAGCGACAGGGGCGTCATGCCGGGCTGGGTATTGATTTCGAGCAGGGCGAAGCGGCCGGGCTCGCCCGTCGTGTCGTCATAGCGCAGATCGGCCCGGCTGACGCCGCGGCAACCAAGCGTGCGATGGGCCAGAAGCGCCAGCCGCAGCGCCTCAGCATAGACGTCCCGGGCAAGCGGCGCCGGCATCAGGTGCTGCGCCCGGCCGGCGGTATATTTCGCCTCGTAATCATAGAAGCGGCCGTGCGGGCGAATCTCCACGGCGCCCAGCGCCCGCTCCCCCATCACCGCCACCTGGATCTCGCGGCCGGGGATATAGCGCTCGATCAGCACGCGCTCGCCATAGGTCCAGTGCAGATCGTCGGCCGGCATGAAATTGTCGCTGGCAAAGACGATGCGCACGCCGACGGAAGAACCTTCGTTCAGCGGCTTGATGACGTAGGGCTGCGGCAGCGGCGAGCCTTTGACGAGGTCCTGGCGCGTCACCACCGCCCCTTCGGCGAGCGGAATGCCGGCATCGGCGAAAAGCCGCTTGGCGGCGGGCTTGTCCATCGCCAGGGCGGAAGCAAGCACGCCGGAATGGGTATAGGGCAGGCCGAGGATTTCGAGCATCCCCTGGATGGTGCCGTCCTCGCCGAAACGCCCGTGCAGCGCATTGAACACGACGTCGGGCTTGAGCTTGGACAGAACGTCCGCGACATTGCGCCCGACATCGACGGCGCTGACGCGATAGCCCTGCTCGCGCAGCGCCGATACCACGGCGGCGCCGCTCACGAGCGAGACCTCGCGCTCCGCCGACCAGCCGCCGAGCAGAACCGCGACATGCCGGTTCATGATCCGCCCTCCCCGGCCGGCCGGCCGATGCGCCGGATCTCCCATTCGAGCAGGACGCCTGAATGCGCCCGCACGCGCTCGCGCACCAGCTCGCCCAGCGCCTCGATATCCGCCGCGGTGGCGCCGCCGGTATTGATGAGGAAGTTGCAATGCTGCTCGGCAACCTCGGCCGCGCCGACCCGCAGGCCGCGGCAGCCCGCCGCCTCGATGAGTTGCCAGGCCTTGGCGCCCTTGGCCTCCGGCCCGCGCGGATTGGCGAAGGTCGAACCGCCGGTGCGGCTGCGGACCGGCTGGGTCTCGGCCCGGGCGGCGCTGATCTCCGCCATGCGGGCGGCGATATTGGCCGCAGCGCCCTCCCGTCCCCGCAAGGTCGCCTGGAGGAAGACGACATCCTCGGGCAAGGCGCAATGCCGGTAGGACAGGCCAAGCTCCGCGGCGCTCAAGTTACGGTGGTTTCCCCTCCCGTCCATCACCAGGGCGGAAACCAGCACGTCCTTGATCTCGCTGCCATAGGCGCCGGCGTTCATCCGCAGCGCGCCGCCGATGGTCCCGGGAATGCCGCGGAGGAATTCGAGCCCGGCGAGGCCCATGTCGCAGACCGCGAGCGCCACATTGATATCGAGCGCGCCGGCACCCACCACCACCTCATGGCCCTCGATCGCAACCGCGGCGAAGGCACGGCCCAGGCGGATCACCACGCCCGGCACGCCGCCGTCGCGCACCAGGAGGTTGGAGCCGACGCCCAGCACCGTCACCGGCATGTCGCGCGGCCGCTCGCGCAGGAAATGAGCGAGATCCTCGGCATCGGCGGGGCGGAACATCACCTCGGCCGCACCGCCGGCGCGGAACCAGGTGACGGTCGCGAGCGGCGCCTCGAATGTATAGCGGCCGCGCACCTTGGGCAGGCGGTCGATCCAGTCGGTGTTGCGCGCCATGGCCGTCATCATGCCCCGGCCCCCGATCTGGCCTGGCCGAAAGCGGCGGCGAGTTCGGCCGGCAGCGCATTCGCCCAATTGGTGATCGATCCGGCGCCGAGGCAGACGACGAGATCGCCCGGCGCCGCCAGTTCCTGCACCAGGCCGATCAGTTCGGCGGGCTCGTGCAGCGCCACGACATGGCGATGCCCATGCGCGCGCAATCCCTCGACCAGAGCATCGCGGTCGATGCCCTCGATCGGCGCTTCGCCGGCGGGATAGACATCGGCGACGATCACAATATCGGCCTGGTTGAAGCAGGTGCAGAAATCCTCGAACAGATCGCGCAGCCGGCTGAAGCGATGGGGCTGCACCACGGCGAGGATGCGGCCGGCATAGGCCTGGCGCGCGGCGGCGAGCACGGCGGAAATCTCCACCGGATGATGGCCGTAATCGTCGATCACGGTGATGCCGCCGGCATCGCCCGTGCGGGTGAAGCGCCGCTTCACCCCCTTGAAGCCGCCAAGCGCCCGGCGCACCACCGCGTCGTCGAAGCCCATCTCGTTGGCGACCGCAACGGCGGCCAGCGCATTCTGCACATTGTGCCGCCCCGGCATCGGCAGGCGCAGATCGCCGATCGTGCGGCCGGTCTCGCTGGTGCGATCGGTCAGGACCACGTCGAAGCGCGCGCCGCCCTCGGCGAAGCGGACATTGGCCGCGCGCACGTCGGCCTGGGGGCTGAAGCCATAGGTGACGAGCCTGCGGTCGGAGATGCGGCCGATCATCGCCTGCACCTCGGGATGATCGAGGCACAGAGCGGCAAAACCATAGAAGGGGATGTTCTCGACAAAAGCCTGGAAGGCGCGGCGCACGGCATCGAAGGAGCCGTAGAAATCGAGATGCTCGGGATCGATGTTGGTCACCACCGCGATCGTCGCCGGCAGCTTGACGAACGTGCCGTCGCTTTCGTCCGCCTCCACCACCATCCATTCGCCGCTGCCGAGCCTGGCGTTGGTGCCATAGGCATTGATGATGCCGCCGTTGATCACGGTCGGATCGGTGCCGGCAGCCTCCAGCAGCGCCGCGATCATCGAGGTGGTGGTGGTCTTGCCGTGCGTGCCGCCGATGGCGATCGCCCATTTGAGGCGCATCAGCTCGGCCAGCATCTCGGCCCGGCGCACCACCGGCAGCATGCGGACCCGGGCGGCGCGCACCTCGGGATTGTCGGGCGTGACCGCCGAGGAGACCACCAGCACCTGGGCCTCGGCCACATTCTCGGCGCTATGGCCTTCGAACACCCGGACGCCGTGGGCGCGCAGGCGCTTGACATTGGCATTGACCGAAAGGTCCGACCCCTGCACCCGATAGCCGAGATTGTGCATCACCTCGGCGATGCCGCTCATGCCGATGCCGCCGATGCCGACGAAATGGATGGTGCCGATATCGAGCGGCAGCGCCCTCATGCCGCGTTCCTCCCGAGCCTTGCGCCGCCGGCAGCGGCCGCACCGGCCGCGCCGGCTGCGCCGCCAGCCGGATTGGTACAGGTCGAACCGATCGCGATCCGCGTCACCAGATCGGCCAGCGCGTGCGTCGCCTGCGGCCGGCCGAGCGCGCGCGCCGCCTGCGCCATGGCGGTCAGCGCCGCCGGCTCGCCGAGCAGCCCCTCCAGCCGCCGGGCGAGCGTTTCGGGGGTGAATTCCGCCTGCGGCAGGAGGCTGGCGGCACCGGCGGCTGCGAGCGCCTTGGCATTGGCGCTCTGATGATCGTCGGCGGCATGGAGATAGGGCACGAGAACCGCCGGCCGCCCCGCTACCGTCAGCTCCGCCACCGTCCCGGCGCCGGCGCGCGTGATGCAGAGATGAGTTGCCGCAAGGCGCGCCGGCACATCCTCGATGAAGGGCGAAAGCGCGGCGGCGATGCCGCTTTCGCCATAGGCCTGGCGCACTGAGGGCAGATCCTCCGCCCGGCATTGCTGCGTCACGTCGAGACGGCGGCGGAGGCCCGGGGGCAGCGCCGCCAGCGCCGCCGGCACCACCTGGCTCAGGATGCGCGCCCCCTGGCTGCCGCCCAGGATCAGGAGGCGGATGGGGCCATCGCTGCCGGGCGGGGCATAGGACACCTCGCGCACCGCCAGGATGGGTGCGCGCACGGGATTGCCGGTCACCGCCACCTCGGCCCGCAGGTCTGGCGGCAGGCCGGCGGTCTGGGCATGGCTCAGCGCGATGGCATCGACGCGGCGGGCGAGAAGTCGGTTGACGCGGCCGAGCAGCGCATTCTGCTCATGCACCAGACTCGGCAGCCCCGCCCGGGTCGCCGCCCACAGCGTCGGCAGGGAGGGATAGCCGCCGAACCCCACCACCGCCCGCGGCCGCAGGGTCTTGAGCAGCCGCCGAGCGGCGAAGGTGCCGCGGGCCAACTCCGTCATGGCAAGGAACTGCCCGAAAATCCCGGCGCCGGTCGGGCTCGCCGCGGGTACGCGATGGACGGCGATGCCCTCAAAGCGGTCTTCGTAGCCATGGCCGCGGCGGTCGGTGATCAGCGCCACCTCGTGGCCGCGCCGGAGGAGTTCGGCGCCCAGCGCCTGCGCCGGGAAGAGATGGCCGCCGGTGCCGCCGGCGGCCAGAACGATGCCGCCGGTCATAATTCCCCCCTCAGGCTCGGCCGCGTTCGCGTCAGGGCCAGCATCATGCCCATGCCGAGCGCCAGCGCCACCAGCGACGACCCGCCGTAGGAGATGAAGGGAAGCGTCATGCCCTTGGTCGGCATCAGCCGCAGATTGACGCCGATATTGATGATCGCCTGCAAGCCGAACTGGGCGATCAGGCCGGTGCCCGCAAGCAGGATGAAGAGGTTGTTCTCCGACAAAAGCCGGCTCAGGCTGCGCAGCACGATGAAGGCGAAGATGGCGATGATGACGAGGCAGAGGAAGACGCCATATTCCTCGCCGGCAACGGCGAAGATGAAGTCGGTATGGGCGTCGGGCAGCACCGATTTCACCAACCCGTCGCCAGGACCCCGGCCGAACAGGCCGCCGGCCTGGAAGGCTTCCATGGCGCGCTGGATCTGGTAGGTATCGCCGACCGCGGGATCGAGGAAGCGATCGATGCGGCTCGCGACATGGGGCGACAGGAAATAGGCGCCGCCCAGCCCCGCCGCGCTGACCCCGCCGCCCAGGGCCAGCAGCACCATCGGCAGGCCGGCCAGGAAGAATTGCGTCAGCCACACCGCCACGATCACCACCGTCATGCCGAAATCGGGCTGCATGAGCAGGATTCCGGCCACCACCAGGACGAGGACGATGGCGATCAGATTGCCGGGAAAGCCCCTGACCCGCCGCTGCTCGGCGAACATCCAGGCGGAAACCACGGCGAAGCACGGCTTGACGAATTCGGAGGGTTGCAGGCTCAGGCCGCCGAGATAGAGCCAGCGGTGGGCGCCTTTGATCTCGCTTCCCATCACCAGCGTCAGCGCCATCAGGAGCAGGAAGAAGACGAAACCGGCGAGGCCCAGACGCCGGACCCACAGCGGCGTCAGCAGCGAGGCGCCGAACATGAAGCAGAGCGCCGGCACCAGGAAGGCGAACTGCCGGCGCACGAAATGGTACTGATCAAGGCCGATGCGCTGCGCCACCGCCGGGCTCGCCGCCAGCGTCAGGAGGCAGCCCAGCGCAATGAGCAGGCCCAGCGCCGCCAGGGTCCAGCGGTCGACCGTCCACCACCAGCGGCCGACGACGCTCGTATCGGTGCGCGACAGGGCGATCATCGCATCCCCCCCGCCCGCGGCCGGCCGGCCGCCCCCTCTCCCGCCGCCGCTTCGGCCTTGGCCAGAGCCCCCGCCAGCGCCGTGAAAGCCCGGCCCCGCGCCTCGAAATCGCTGAACTGGTCGAAGGAGGCGGCGGCCGGTGACAGCAGCACCACCGCGCCGGCGATGTCATCCCGGCGGGCAAGGGCGAAAGCCGCCGGCAAGGCGCGCTCCAGCGTGCCGGCGCGCGTGAGAGGTACCGCGCCGCCGAGCGTCCGGGCGAAAGGCTCCATCGCCTCGCCGATCAGGAACGCGTGGCGCAGGCGGGGAAAGAACGGCCGCAGCGCCTCGATGCCGCCGGCTTTGGCCCGGCCGCCGGCAATCCAGTAGATCGTCTCGAAACAGGCCAGCGCCCGCGCCGCGGCCTCGGCGTTGGTCGCCTTGGAATCGTTGATGAAACGGATGCCGGCAGCCGCCGCCACCCGCTCCAGCCGATGCGCCAGGCCCGGGAAGCTCGCAAGCCCCCGGGCGATCGCCGCGCTTTCCAGCCCCAGCGCCCGCGCCACGGCGAAGGCCGCCGCCGCATTCTGCCAATTATGCTCGCCCGGCAGTCCGGGGCAGACGCCAAGATCGGCCAAAGCCTCGCCCTGCTCGTCGTAAAGCACCCCTGCCGCCACCGACACGGCACCGAGCACCCTGCGGCCGACGGTCACGCGCACCAGCGTCCGGCCGGAGGCCCCGGCCAGCCGCCCGGCGATGGCGGCGCCGGGCTCGTCGTCGATGCCGACCACCGCGATGCCGGGGCCCTGGAGCAGCCGCTCCTTCACCGCGGCATAGGCCGCCATCGACCCATGGCGGTCGAGATGGTCGGGCGTGATATTGAGCAGCACCGCGACATCGAATCCGGCCGATGGCGTCAGATCGATCTGATAGGACGACATTTCGACGACATAGGTGCCGTCGGCCTCAAGAGGCGGCAGGTCGAGCACTGGCACGCCGAGGTTTCCCCCCGCCTCGGCCGGCCGGCCGGCGCTGCGCAGAAGATGCGCCACCAGCGCCGTCGTGGTGGATTTGCCGTTGGTGCCGGTGATGGCGACGGTTTTGGCCTCGGGATCGCTGCGGAGAAAGAGTTCGACATCGCCGATCACCTCGACCCCGGCGGCGCGGGCGCGTGCCACCACGGGATGGGGTGCGGGATGGGTGAGCGGCACGCCCGGGCTCAGCACCAGCGCCGCGACCGCGCGCCAGTCCAGCCCGTCGGGATCGGCAAGCGTAATCCCGGCCGCCGCCGCGGCGTCGCGCCGCGCCGGAACATCGTCCCAGGCCAGGACGCGGGCGCCGCCCGCCATCAGGGCGCGCGCCGCCGACAGGCCGCTGCGCGCCAGGCCGAAGACGGCAAGGGTCTGCTGCGAAAAACCCCCCGCGCTGATCATGGCGTCCTCGCGGTCATGGCATCACCGCAGCTTCAGGGTGGAAAGTCCGGCCAGGGCGAGAATCACGGCGATGATCCAGAACCGGATCACGATGGTCGGCTCCGCCCAGCCCTTCTGCTCGAAATGGTGGTGGAGCGGCGCCATACGGAAGACCCGCCTCCCCGTCAGCTTGAAGGACACCACCTGTACGATCACCGAAACCGTCTCCAATACGAACAACCCGCCGATGATGGCCAGCACCAGCTCGTGCTTGGTCACCACGCTGATGGCCCCCAGCGCCCCGCCGATGGCAAGCGACCCGGTATCTCCCATGAACACCATCGCCGGCGGGGCATTGAACCAGAGAAATCCTAGTCCGGCCCCGACCAGCGCGCCACAAAATACAGACAATTCGCCGGCTCCAGCCACAAAATGTATCTGCAAATAGCTGGCGAACACCACGTTACCCACGAGATATGCGATCAGCGCGAAACTCGCCGCGGCGATCATCACCGGCACGATCGCCAGCCCGTCGAGCCCATCGGTCAGGTTCACCGCATTCGAGGCGCCGACGATGACGAAAGCCGCCAGCGGCACGAACATCCAGCCGAGGTTGAGCAGAACATCCTTGAAGAACGGCACGGTCAACGACGTTGAAAGCGGCGCCCGGGTCAGATGCGTGATCCAGATCGCCGCGAGGAGCGCGATGGCGATTTCCAGCACCAGCTTGAGCTTTCCCGGCACGCCCTTGACGTTGTACTTGGTGACTTTGAGGAAATCGTCGGCGAATCCGATCAGACCAAAGCCCAGCGTCACCAGCAGCACCACCCAGACATAGCCGTTGGAAAGATCGGCCCAGAGCAAGGTGCCGATGGAAATCCCCAGCAATATCAGGAAGCCGCCCATGGTGGGCGTGCCCTTCTTGGTGACGAGATGGCCCTGCGGCCCGTCGCTGCGGATGGGCTGGCCGCGGCCCTGCTTCACCCGGAGCCAGCCGATCACACCCGGGCCAAGCAGGAAACTGACCAGGAGCGAGGTCATCACCGCGCCGCCGGTGCGGAACGTCAGATAGCGGAAGAGGTTGAGGAGGGAGAGCGACCCCGCAAATGGATGCAGCAGATTGTAAAGCATCGCCTTGAGTCTCTCCGTTCTCCGTGATGGTCCAGCCGGCTCCTTAAAGCGGAAGACCGGCCCGCAAGGGCTTCAGGGCCGCGATCAGCCGGTGCCGGCCGCCGGCGCCGCGCGCACGAGCTGTTCGATGACGAGGTCCATGCGGCTGCCGTGCGAGCCTTTCACCAGCACCACATCCCCCGGCCTGAGCGCCGCCAGGAGCGGTGCCGCCACATCGGCCGCCGTGGCCCCGTGCACGCCGCGGCGTGCCGCCGGCAGTGCCTCGTGCAGCCGCTCCATGTGCCGCCCGGCGGTAAAAGTCAAGTCGATGGCGGCTCCTTCGAGATCGACCGCGAGGGCGGCATGAAGGGCCGGCCCCGTGGCGCCCAGTTCGAGCATGTCGCCCAGCACCGCGATCCGCCGGCCGCGCGGCCCGACCGGGGTCAAGGCGAGCACGGCGAAGGCCGCCCGCATGGAGGCCGGGCTGGCGTTGTAGCTGTCGTCGATCAGCTCGATCGCGCCCGAGGTCAGCGCCAGCCGGCGGCGGCGGCCACGGCCCGCCGGCGGCTCGATGCCGGCCAGCGCCAGCACGGCCTGGCCTAGGTCGGCGCCGAGCGCCTTGACCCCCGCCAGCACGGCCAGGCTGTTCATCACCCAATGCTCGCCCGGAGCGCCGATCTTGTAGGTCACCGGCTCGCCGGCGATGCTGGCGCTGACGCAGGAGCAATGAGGATGCAGCGCCAGACGTTCGAGATGCGCGTCCGCCGCCACATGGCGGCCGAAGCTCAACGTCCGGGAGACGCCGGCGTCGGCGGCCCGCGCCGCCAGATATCCAAAACACTCATTGTCCCGGTTGAGCACCGCACAGCCTTCGGCTTTCAGGCCAAGGAAGATCTCCGCCTTGGCCTCGGCGATCGCCTCGATGCCGCTGAAATGCTCAAGATGCACCGCCTCGATCGTGGTGATCAGGGCGACATCGGGCGCCACCAGGCGCGAAAGCGGCGTGATCTCGCCCGCATGGTTCATGCCGATCTCGAAGACGGCCCATTCGGCCTGTTGCGGCAGGCGGGCAAGGCTCAAGGGCACGCCGAAGGCATTGTTGTAGCTTCCGGGTGCGGCATGCGTCTCGCCCTGGGCGCCGAGCACATGGCGCAGCGCTTCCTTGGACGAAGTCTTGCCGACGCTGCCGGTGACGGCGATAACGCGCGCCCGCGTGCGGGTCCGCGCGGCGGCGGCAAGGGCCGTGAGGGCGGCGAGCGTGTCCTCGACGATCAGGAGGGCCGCGCCCTCGGGCAGGTCTCCCGGCACGCGGCTCACCAGCGCCGCGGCGGCACCGGCGCGGAAGGCCGCGGCGGTGAAATCATGGCCGTCGTGGTTGGGTCCGGCGAGCGCCACGAAAAGATCGCCCCGGGCCAGGCTGCGGCTGTCGATGGCGACGCCGCCCGCCGCCCAATCGGCGCTCGATCGGCCGCCGGTGGCAGCCAGCGCCTCCGCCGCGGTCCAGAGGGGAGCCCGCGCCATCAGGCGGCCCCGCTCAGCGCCGTGCCGCCGAGAGCTGCGACGGCGCTGCGGGCCACGGCGGCATCATCGAAGGGCCGCACCAGGTCGCCGACGATCTGGCCCTGCTCGTGCCCCTTGCCGGCAATGACCAGGAGATCGCCTGGTGCCAGATCGGCGATGGCGGCGGCGATCGCCGCGGCGCGGTCGCCGATCTCGCGGGCGCCGGGCGAAGCCTCCAGAATGGCGCGGCGGATCGTGGCCGGCTCTTCGTGCCGCGGATTGTCGTCGGTGACGATCACCCGGTCGGCGAGCGCCGCCGCCAGCCGGCCCATCAGCGGTCGCTTGCCGCGGTCGCGGTCGCCGCCGCAGCCGAAGACCACCACCAGCCTGCCGCTCGCATGCGGACGCAAGGCTTCGAGCACGGATTTGAGCGCATCGGGCGTATGGGCGTAATCGACATAGACCGGCGCGCCGTCCGGGTGCAGCGCCACCCGCTGCATGCGTCCCGGCACGCCTTCAAGACGGCTCAAGGCCGCGAGCGCCGCCGCTGCGGCATCGGCCCGCTCGGCCTCGGGCGCCGCGGCCGCCACCAGGCCCACCGCGCAGAGCGCATTCAGCGCCTGAAAGCTTCCGGCAAGCGGCAGATCGACCGTTTGTTCCCGCCCGAAGGACGCGACGCGGAGGCGCTGGCCGTGCGTGCTGGCGGCAAGATCGATGAGCTTCAGCTCGCGCCCCTTGGGCCCATAGGTGAGGAGCCTCTGGCGCCGGGCACGGCAGGCGGCCGCAATCGCCGGCAGCACTTCGGCGCCGCCATCGGCCACCGCCAGGCCGCCTTCGGGCAGCACCTGCTCGAACAGCCTGAGCTTGGCGGCGAGATAGGCTTCCGCCGTCGGGTGGTAGTCCATATGGTCGCGGCCGAGATTGGTGAAGGCGGCGGCGGCAAGATTGACCGCGTCGAGGCGATGCTGCATGAGCCCGTGGCTCGAGGCTTCGAGGGCGACATGCTGAACGCCGGCTTGCGCGAATTGGGCGAGGCTGCGGTGCAGTGCCACGGGATCGGGCGTGGTGCGGTCCTGCGCCGCGACGATCCCGGGCCCGATGGCGCCGAGCGTGCCGAGCGAGCCTGCGGCCTGGCCCAGCGCCTGCCAGATCTGGCGGGTGAAATCGGCAACCGACGTCTTGCCGTTGGTGCCGGTGACGGCCACCAGCACCTGGGGCTGCAAACCGAAGAACCGGGCGGCGAGAAAGGCCAGGCGGCGGCGCGGATTCTCATCGGCGATGAAGGCGACGCCCGGCAGGCTTACCTGGGCGCCCGGGTGCGCCAGCACGGCGCTGGCGCCGCGGCGAAGGGCGTCGGCGATGAAATCGATGAGCGCCGGACGGTCGTTCAGGCTCTGTAGCAAGCCGGCGTAGAACAGCGTGCCGTCGCGCTGGGCTTCGAGCTCGACCTTGAACGCGCGCAGCGAGGCGACGGCGTTTTCGGGTTGCTTTTCGGCGACGTAGAGCCTGGCCTGCTCGAACGCCAGCGGCAGTAGCAGCGGGCGTCCGGCACGGTCGTTCTGGAAACGCGCGATGGCATTGTGAAATGCCGCGTGTGCGCCGGCCGAATCGCGGGCGGCCAGTTTGAGCGCGGCGATCTTGTCGTAAACCGG
>CALCYJ010000309.1 GCA_937905845.1 uncultured Rhodospirillales bacterium | reverse complement strand
CTTACATCATCAGGGTTCATGGCAGGATTATAGCCCGATTTGCGGCTTTTCCATCGCGGGGAAAGGTGCGCCCGGGCAGGATTTTAAGGTCGGATGGGCCATCTAGACCTCGATGGGCGGCGTATTATTCTGGATCAATCAATGAGTCCTGAGCGTAGTTTTGTAGACATGTGCTTTTGAATGAAAGGACTTTGTGATTGATCCACGGCCCAAACAAACCGTCGAGCGCGCGCGACAAGGTGAGTATTGATATGACTTACGATATCACGCATCTTCCTGCGCCTGAGATGGTCGAATATTCGGGGATCGTTGGCCGCAACGAACAGCTTTGTCGGCGAGAGGGGAGTGTAATCATCCCGTCCGCTTCCTTGATGTTGAACAGACCCACGGGACGGTCTGACGTGAGAAGGCGATGTGATGACGCCGAAACGTCTATGATGGCCCATTTCATTTTGTTGATGTGCTCGCGTGCGTCTGGATGGTCGAACGTCCCCACAATGAGGTTGACTTCTGCCTTGACCGGGATGAGGGGATCACGCTGCGCGATATATTCGTCGAAAGTGTCCGGGCCGTCCGGCTGTCTGATACGTTCATACTGCTTCTGCGAGGTGTTACCGCTGTTTTCCCATGTAGTCCGTGCGTTGGCGCGGAGTTCCGACATCATATCGGGATGGCGAAGATGCAGGGCGATGATAAATCGGGACCATGCGCCGACCAGTTCCTGGGTCCATTCGGCGGCATTGCCGGTGAGATGGAGATTGAGAGCCTTTGACGCCCGGTGATCGGCGTAGTCGAAGAATTTTTGTTCGATGACTTGCGATTGCTCCGGCGGCAGTTCGGGGAAGGCATAAAGGTCGAATTGGTAGCCGGTGCCATCAGGACCGACGGACTTGGAGATGAGCTTCCGGTCGTGCCTAAGGGTATATTCGATCAGCTTGTCGGCTGGGTTGCACCACTGCCTGAGATAGAAGGCGGGGATGAAATGATGCCTGCGTGGAACGCTCATCAATTGTCGCCTTCGTCCGATGCACGGGTTGGAACGGGGAAACAGAATACCATGGTGCAAGCGCTGTACGGCGAAGGCATACAAGTCAATAATTTACGGGATTGGCGAAACGGGACTACTCTGATGGGTTCCACGAAGGCCGCCTATCGATAAAAAAAGAAATTCGCAGCACCGCCGCCGCGTCCCGGTTCCGATTCCCTCGGGCGAGGTGAAGATCTAGACTTAGGGCATGGCTGGTCCCGATTCCCTGATGGCTCGTGCCGGTCCGCCGTTGTCCAGGGGCGGCGGCGATGCTGTTTCGGGCAAATCCGGCGGGGTGGCGCCGGGCGATTGGCGGGGCGGGTTCGATGGGCGGGTGCGGCTGCGCACGTTGGTCCTGATCCGCTGGATCGCGGTGATCGGCCAGCTTCTGGCGCTGCTGTTCGTGCAATTCGGCCTGGCGTTCCGCGTGCCGCTGGCGGCCGGCCTTGCGGTGGTCGGGGTTTCGGTGCTGCTCAATCTGGTGCTGACGCTGATCTATCCGGCGTCGGCGCGCCTGAGCGACCGGGGCGCTGCCGCCTATCTCGCCTTCGACATCGTGCAGCTCGCGGTGCTTCTGGGCCTGACCGGCGGGCTGGAAAACCCCTTCGCGCTGCTCATCCTGGTGCCGGTCACGATATCGGCCACTATCTTGAGCCTGCTGTCCACCGGCGCGCTCGGGCTAGTGGTGCTGATCTGCGTCGCCGCGCTCGATTTCCGGCACCTGCCGCTGCCCTGGGGCGCGCAGGCGCTGACGCTGCCCGGTCTCTATGTCGCCGGCACGGCGGCGGCGCTGCTGCTCGGCACCGCCTTCATCGCCACCTATGTCTGGCAGGTCGCGGCCGAGGCGCGGCGGATGACCGACGCGCTGGCCGCCACCCAGATGGCGCTGGCGCGCGAGCAGCAGCTCTCGGCGCTGGGGGGCTTGGCGGCGGCGGCGGCGCACGAGCTTGGCACGCCGCTTGGCACCATCACGCTGGTGGCCAAGGAGCTGAGCCGCGAAGTGACGGCGGGCAGCCCGCTCGCCGAGGACGTGGCGCTGCTTTCGAGCCAGGCGGAGCGCTGCCGCGAGATCCTCACCCGCCTGTCGCACCGGCCCGAGGCGGAAAGCCATTCGGCCTTCGCGCTGATGCCGCTCTCGGCCCTGGTCGAGGCCGCGGTGGCGCCGCACCGGCGCAGCCGGGTCGCGCTCGAGATCGAGCTTAAGGGCCACGGGCCGCAGCCGGTGGTGCGGCGCCATGCCGAGATCGTTCATGGCCTGGGCAACCTGGTGCAGAATGCGGTCGATTTCGCGCGCGACGCGGTCCTGATCGTCATCGACTGGGATGCCGCCGAGGTGCGCCTTCTGGTGCAGGACGACGGCCCGGGGATCGACCCCGACATCCTGGGGGCGCTGGGCGAGCCCTATCTCACCACGCGGCCCGACGACGGCGGCATGGGCCTCGGCGTCTTCATCGCCCAGACCCTGCTCGGCCATACCGGCGGCCGGGTGGCGTTCGGCAACCGGCCGGAAGGCGGCTGCGAGGTTGCGATCCTGTGGCCGCGTGCCATATTGGAGGCGCCGGCGCCGGTCGCCTGAAACATCAGCCTCAAGGCGCGGGCTCTAGATGTTGGTTTGGTGCGAATTCCGATCGACCGGCTGATGCCATCCGGTCGGAAAGCGCGCTAGAGCCTGTTCCGCAAAAGTGGATACCACTTTTGCGACAAGAACAGGCTCTAGATAGTGGGTGAGCGCGAATTCTGATCGGCCGGCTGATTACAGCCGGTCGGGATATGCGCTAGGGGAGGGGATCCTGAGCGACACGTCCGCGAGCGACCGCAGCCTGCTGATCATCGACGACGACGAGCCCTTTCGCAGCCGGCTGGCCCGCGCGATGGAAAAGCGCGGCTTTACCGTCGCCACCGCCGATTCGGTCGCCGCCGGGATCAGCGCCGCCCGCGAGCAGCCGCCGGCCTTTGCCGTGGTCGATCTGCGGCTGGCGGACGGCAGCGGCCTCGATGTCGTGGCGGCGCTGCGCCAGGCCCGGCCCGGCGCCCGCATCGTCATGCTCACCGGCTATGGCAATATCGCCACCGCGGTCGCGGCGGTGAAGGCCGGCGCCGTCGATTATCTCGCCAAGCCGACCGACGCCGATAATGTCGAAGCCGCCCTTCTGGCCCAGCCCGGCGGCCGGCCCAAGCCGCCGGAGCAGCCGATGTCGGCCGACCGGGTGCGCTGGGAGCATATCCAGCGCATCTTCGAACTGTGCGACCGCAATGTTTCGGAAACGGCGCGAAGGCTCGGCATGCATCGCCGGACGCTGCAACGCATTCTGGCCAAGCGTTCGCCGCCGTGATGCTTGCGCCATGACGCCGCCCGAGGAATGCCGCCTGATCTGCGGCGATGCGGTCGAGGCGCTTGCGGCGCTGCCCCCGGCCCAGGCCGATCTCGTCATCGCCGATCCGCCCTACAACCTTGGCAAGGATTTTGGCGCGAGCCAGGACCGGTTGAGCCGCGAGGCCTATCGCGACTTTACCCGCGCCTGGCTGCGCGAGGCGGTGCGGGTGCTGAAGCCCCAGGGCTCGCTCTATATCTTCATGGGGGTGGGTTTCATCGCGCGGCTCCAGGTCATGCTGGAGGAGGAATTCGGCCTCTGCTGCAACGGTTGGATCGTCTGGCATTACACCCAGGGCATGGGGCGCAAGCGCGGCTTCTCGCCCCGCCACGAGGATATCCTGCATGTCGTCCGCGGGCCGGACTTCACCTTCGATCTCGACGCGGTGCGGGTGCCGCAGAAATATTTCCGCCGGCGCAACAATATGGCCGGGGCCAATCCGGGCGATGTCTGGCAGTTCAGCCATGTCCATTATTGCAGCGCCGAGCGGGAGCCGCATCCGACCCAGAAGCCGGAGGCGCTGATCGAGCGCATGGTGCGGGCAAGCTCGAAGCCGGGCGATCTCGTGCTCGACCCGTTCCTGGGCAGCGGCACCACCGCGCGGGTGGCGCAGGCGCTGGGGCGGCGCTGGATCGGCATCGAGCTTAATCCCGACTATATCGCCATGGCGGCGCGGCGCCTCGCGGCACCCTTCGCCGGCTTCGATTCGAGCGACCCGCGCCAGGACCGCACGCCGCGCGATCTGCCGGCGGCAGCAAGGCGCGCCTCCGAGCCGGCATGAACGTCCTTTTTCTCCACAATAATTTTCCGGCCCAGTTCCGCCATCTGGCGCGGGTGCTGGCGCAGGTGCCGGGAAACCGCGTCTGCTTCGTCACCCAGAATGCCGGACAGGGCGAAATTCCGGGCGTGTTCAAGCTGCTCTATCAGCCCGCCCGCGAAGCGGAAGCCTCGACCCATCATTACATCCGCCCCTTCGAGAAGGCGGTACTGACTGGCCAGGGTGCCTATCGCGCGCTGCGGGCCTTGCAGGACAAGGGCTTCGTTCCCGACGTCACGATCGCGCATGCGGGCCTGGGGCCGGCGCTCTATCTCAAGGAAGTCTTTCCCGCCACCCGCCATATCGGCTATTTCGAATGGTATTATCACGCCCATGGCGGCGACAGCGACTTCCTCGATCCGGCCGAGATGAATGCCGATCTGGCGCTGGCGGTCCGCACGCGCAACGCCGCGCTGCTGTTCGACCTCGCGCAGTGCGACCAGGGGCTTTGCCCGACCTATTTCCAGCGCGACCGCTTTCCCGCCATCTTCCACCCGAAGCTCACCGTGCTGCACGACGGCATCGACACCGACTATTTCCGGCCCGCGCCCGGTACCGGGCTGACGCTGCCCGGGCTGGACCTGAGCGAGGCCCAGGAGATCGTCACCTATGCCACGCGGGGCATGGAGCCCTATCGCGGCTTTCCCCAGTTCATGCGCGCGGCGGCGCTGCTGCTCGCACGGCGGCCGGGGCTGCATGTCGTGGTGGCCGGCGCCGATCGCGTCGCCTACGGGCCGCAGCCCAAGGACGGTCTCGGCTACAAGCAGCGCCTGCTCGACGAGCTTCCCGGCCTCGATTTGGCGCGGCTGCATTTCACCGGCCTCCTGCCCTATGGCCAGTATCTGCGGCTGCTGCGGGCGTCCTCGGCGCATATCTATCTGAGCGTGCCCTTCGTCCTGTCGTGGTCGCTGCTCGAAGCGCTCGCGGCGGGCTGCCTGGTCGTAGCCTCCGACACCGAGCCGGTGCGCGAAGTGATGCGCGACGGGGTGAACGGGTATCTGGTCGATTTCTTCTCGCCCGAGGCGCTGGCCGAGCGTGTTGCCTATGCCCTCGATCATCCGGCGGCGGCGGCGCCGTTGCGCCAGGCGGCGCGCGCCGGCATGGTGGAGCGCTATGATTTGAAAAGCCTGCTGTCGCGACAGATCGCCCTGATCCAGGCGGTCGCGGCGGGGGAGAATGTTGTAGCGGGCGCCTGAGGGACGGAAAACCTGAAGGGACGGAAAAGGATCGCCTCGAGCCCTTCAGCCTATTCCATGAGGGCGAGAAGGGTTCTAGTGTCGTGCCGCGGGGGTCTGGTTGGAGAGTGGTGCGATGGCAGGGCAGGCGAAGGGATGGATGGCGGCCACGGCTTTGGGGCTGGGCCTCGGCCTGGCGGCGCTTGGTGTGGGGTCGGGCCCGGCCGCGGCCCAGGACATCGGCAGCGCGACCAAGGCATTCAATATCGTGCTCGGTGCCGCGGGGCCCGGCGCGCCGCAGCAGCAGATCGTGCCGGGGGCGGGGGTGCAACTCGGCGAGCGGGTCGATACCGCCGCCCGGAGTGCGGCGACCTTCCTGTTCCGGGACGATACCGAGCTTTCCCTGGGCGCTGGTTCGGAAGCGACTTTCGACCGTTTTGCCTACGATCGCAAATCGGGCGCGTCGAGCCTGACCATCACCCTCGTCAAAGGCGTGTTCGGCTTCGCCACCGGGGCCGTGGACAAGGCGGCCTATACGATCCGCACCAAAAGCGTCACCATCGGCGGGCATGGCGCCGTGTTCGAGGTTCTGGTGGAACCCGACGGCACGACCACGGTCACGGTGGATGACGGCGAGGTCATGCTTTCCGCCGGCAACCGCGTGGTCACGCTGGCCCAGGGTTATGCCGTGTCGATCCTGCCGGGATCGGCGCCGCTCAAGCCAAGCCCGGTCGTTGCCATCGCGCCGCGCATCTTGGCGATGAACCGGCTGCTGACGGAGGTCGATCCGGTGCTGCCCGGCATGTCGGCCGCCGATCGCGTCGCGGTCGACAGCCAGCGCTCGCTCACCACCGTCAGCGGGCTGCGGGTGCCGCCGAGCCGGGCCGCGGCGCTGGCCGGCGCGCTCAACGGCACGTCGGATGGGCTGCGCGCGCTTCAGGCCTGGATGGATGCCGCCGGCGGCCAGCCCGAGGGCGTTTCGGCGCGGGCGATCGACCTGATCAAGGCATTGCAGACCGGCCGCTATGGCCGCTCGATCGATGCGCTGGGCGCGTCGGGCGATCGCATTTCCAAGGCGGCGCAGGCGAGCCTCGATGCCTCCTACATCCTGCGGGCCGGGGTCGCGCCGGGCTTCGTCCTGTCGGGCGAGCGGCAGGGATTCCTCTTCGGTCCGAAAACCACGCCGAAGCTTGCGCATTTCACCCTCGTTTCGCCCGGCAGTGCGCATATCGCCGGATCCGCCATCCACGCCTTTCTGCGTCCGGGCCTGCCGCCGCTCATGGGCAACGGCCTGGCCGGGGTGGTGAATTTCTCGACCCCGCTCGAAGACGGGCATTACCGCCTGATCCTGTGGACCAACGCGGCCGGCGGCGCGCAGGATCAGTGGCTGCCCTTCGGGCAGGCCCTGGTCATCAACGGCACGCCCTATCGCCTCGCGGCGCTTGGCGCCGACCAATGGCCGGGCCAGGCGGTGCTGGGCGGCAAGATGGCCGTGGGCGGCTTTGCCGGCGCCGCGATCGTCACCACCGATATTAGCGGCGGCATCCTCAATATGAATTTCGGCGCCGCGAGCCATACGTTCCTGGCCGCACTGATCATCGAGCCGGCGGGCAAGCCCAGCCTGCTCGAAACCTCGGGCGCGGCGGCGGGCGTGGTGGCGGGCCATGATCTTCTCTCGCCCCGGCGGCTGAACGCCGTGGCGGCGGTCGATGCGGCGCTCGGCAATCTGCTCACCGGGTTCATTACGACGGCCGATCCCGGAACCGGGCCCGGGGCGAATCCCGGCCTAGGGACGGCACCGGGCACGGTACCGGGCGCCGGGCCCGGCCTCGCGCCGATCGTACGATCGCCGGCCGGCGCCGGATGAGGTTGCGTTGAGCGGAAAATCCGTCCTCGGCCCGCGCTCATCCGCCTGGCCCGACGATCCCGCCCCGGCGCGGCCCGAACTGCCGCCGGGGACCAGGATCTATGTCGTGGGTGATATCCATGGCCGCTCCGATCTCCTGGCGGCGCTGCATCGCAAGATCCTGCTCGATGCGCGCGACGCGCCGGCGCGCTGCGTCCTCGTCTATCTCGGCGATTTCATCGACCGCGGCGGCGATAGTCCCGGCGTCGTCGATCTTCTCCTGGCCGGACCGCCGCCGGGCTTTGCCGCCGTCCATCTCAAGGGCAATCACGAACAGAGCCTGCTCGATTTTCTCGAAGATACCAGCGGCGGCCCGCACTGGCTTTCCTTCGGCGGCGACATGACGCTTTCGGCTTATGGCATAGCGCTGCCGGCGGCCGAGCGGATCGAGGCGCTGCATCTCAAGGCGGCGCAATCGGCGCTGCGCGAGCGGCTGCCGGCGGCGCATCGGGCGTTCTTCTCAGGCCTTGTGACGAGCCATGCGGAAGGCGATTATTTCTTCGCCCATGCCGGCATCCGCCCAGGCGTCGCCCTGGCGGCGCAGACGCCCGACGACCTGATGTGGATCCGCGAGCCCTTTCTCTCCTCCACCGCCGATCATGGCAAGGTGGTGGTGCACGGCCATTCCATCTCGGATCAGGTCGAGGTGCGGGCCAACCGCATCGGCATCGATACCGGCGCCTATTTCAGCGGCCGGCTGAGCGCTCTCGTGCTGGAAGGCGCCACCCGGCGCATCCTTTCGACCTGAGAGGCTAAAGTATTCAGGCGGTTCAGGCGGCGGTGCTGGGCCTCGTCTTCATACGGTCGCGCCAGGCGGTGATGGCGGTGAGGGCGGGATCGACCGGCTGGCGGACGGTGGCGCCGAATTCCAGGAAGCAGAAGAACAGGATGTCGGCCAGGCTCAGGCGGTTGCCGCAGATATATTCCTTGCCCGCCATCAGCGGGTCGAGCCAGGCGAGTTTTTCGCGGACGATCTGCTTGAGGTCGTCGGCTGCTTGCGGGATGCAATGGAGGCGGCTGCCGAACAGTTTCAGCCCCTCGGCAAAGCGGAAGCCGGCGATCAGCGGCTCGACGATCGTGAGATCGAGGCGGCGCACCCACATGCGGGTTTCGGCGCGCTCGAGCGGCGTCTTGCCAATCAGCGACGGGCCGGGGCTGATCTCGTCGAGATATTCGCAGATGGCGGTGATCTCGGCCAGCACCGTGCCGTCGTCGAGTTCAAGGGCGGGGAGCTGTCCGCTCGGGTTACGCGACAGATAAGGCTCGCGGCGGTTTTCGCCGCCCAGAAGATCGACCTCGACGATCGGGATCGTGATGCCGCGTTCCGCCATGAACATGCGGACCGTGCGTGGATTGGGACCGATGGAATTATAGAGCTTCACGTTCTTCTTCCTCTCTTTGCCGCTCCGATCTTAGCGCGCTTTCCGACCGGATGGAATCAGCCGGTCGATCAGAATTCGCGCCCGCTCGAC
>CALCYJ010000308.1 GCA_937905845.1 uncultured Rhodospirillales bacterium | reverse complement strand
CGACCAGGGCGCCTGATCGAGGCTGCGCAAAATGGCTGACGTCGGTTCAGCATCTCCGGCTGCCGCGATCAGAATCTGGTCCGCGAGCACATCGGCCAACTGGACCGCCGATTGCTGCGCCATGATCTCCTCGGCCAAACGGCGCAAATTTTCCACCAGCGTGATGCGCAAGGTGATCGCGATCGCCCATAATTCGCCGATGGTGAGCGGCTGGACGCGCTGATAGGCCACGACAAGGCGGGTGAGCTTTGGAACGTCGAACGCGCTGTCGGTGTGGGCGACCAGGGCCCAGGCGACGCCGAAGACGCGGGGATAGCCGGCCAGCGGCCCCTCGGCCAGCTTCGGCAGCCGGCGATAATAGCCGGGCGGCAGGTCGTCCTTGATCTCGCGGATCTGCTCGTCCACGACATGGAAATTGTCGAGCAGCCATTCCGCCGCCGGCGTGATCGGCTGGCGGGCCCGCGTGGCCTGGACGATCGCGCGGTAGGCGGCGATCAGAACCTTCGTATTGGCGTAAAGCCGCGGCGCATGCCGCCGTCCGGTGCCGGTCTTGCGGGAGACGCGCTGCGCGGCGGCGAGGCTTTCGGCATGCTGCTCCAGCCGCTCGACGCTGAACAATTCGGCACGAATGGGCTCTTCCAGAACCGCGAATGGAACCGCGCGGCCCGAAGACGCGATCGGCGTTGCCTTGTTGCTCACGTTGGTGCGTCCCGCTCGCGGCATCATCTAGCGAAACCCGTGACGCCGGGGGATCGCCATCACGACAGGCCTCCGGCCGCCGCGGTATCGGCGAACAGGCATAGCGTGCCGGCCGGGTGCAGGCGAGCGGCCGGCAGCGCGTCATCGTCGTGCCGCAGCCGCGCCAGGATGTCGCGCTTCTCCTCTCCCGCGATCAGAAAGGCTACGCGCCGCGTGCTCTCGAGCGTCGGGTAGGTCAGGGTGACGCGCGCTTTCGTCCCCGCGTCCATCACCGCGGCAACCCATCGTTCGCGTTCGGCAAGCACCGATGCGCCGGGAAAGAGCGAGGCAGTGTGGCCGTCAAGACCAAGGCCCAGGAACGTGACATCGAACAACGGCCGCTCCGGCGTAAGATGGTCGGCGCCATAGAAGGATTTGAGGTCGCGCTCATAGGCCGCCGCCGCCTCGTCCGGCGTAAGGCCCGCAATGGGCACGGCATGGATATGGTTGGCGGCAATCGGCACCTGCGACAGCATCGCCTCCCACGCCATGCGGTAATTGCTCTCGGCATCGTCGCGCGGCACGAACCGCTCGTCGCCCCAGAACCAGTGCGTGCGCGCCCAGGGAAAGGCATCGCGATAGGGCGGCCTCGCCAGGTCGTGGTAAAGCTGCCGCGGCGTCGAACCGCCCGACAGGGCGACGACAAACCGGCCGGCCTTCGCCCGCGCCGCCGCCAGCAGCCAATCGGCGGCACGCCGGGCCAGCGCATCCGGATCGGCCAGGATTTCCAGCGTCGCCGTGGCGGCGTTCGTCATGACGGCTCCTGTTCCGCCGACAGCGGGCGCCCGGCCCGTATGCCGGCAATCGCCGCGGCGTAATCCGGCGCGCCGAAGATCGCGGCGCCGGCGACGATGGCATTCGCCCCGGCCGCCATCGCCTGGGCCGCGCTGCGGCAATTCTGTCCGCCATCGACCTCGATGACCGGATCAAGCCCGCGCCGATCACAGAGCCGCCGCAGCCGGCGGATCTTGGGCAGGATCTCCGGCAGGAACGCCTGCCCGCCGAAGCCCGGGTTCACGGTCATGACCAGGATGACGTCGCAGAGATGGAGGACATATTCGATCAGCTCGATCGGGCTTGCCGGGTCCAGCACCGCGCCCGCCTTCTTGCCGAGGCCACGGATCTGCGACAGCACGCGATGCAGATGAACGGTCGCGGAGGGTTCCGCCTGGACCAGCAGGTGATCGGCGCCGGCGGCGGCGAAATCGGCGAGATAGCGCTCGGGCTCAACGATCATCAGATGCACGTTGAGCGGCTTGCGCGTGGCGCGCCGCACCGCTTCGACGACCACGGGTCCGATGGTGATGTTCGGCACGAAGCGGCCGTCCATGACATCGACATGAATCCAGTCCGCACCGGCCGCATCGACAGCGCGGATCTCTTCGGCGAGGCGGCCGAAATCGGCCGACAGAATCGACGGCGCGACGAGGATCGGCCGCGGCGGCCGGGCTTTCGGCATGGCGGTTCCCGGGCTCACGGCGCCGATGTCCTCGCGGCCGATCCCGCCGGCATCCCGCGTCCGGCCTTGAGCAGATAGCGCTCGACCGCCTCGGCAAAGCCCTCGTCCCGGTTGGATGCGGTGACGAATTGGGCCTTGGCCCGAACGTCGGGCGCGGCATTGCCCATGGCGATGCTGAGGCCGCTGTTGCGGAACATCAGCACGTCGTTCGGCATGTCGCCGATGGTGGCGATCTCGGCACAGGGGATGGACAGGAGCTTGGACAAGGTGGTGACGACCGTGCCCTTGTTGGCGTCGGGATGGGTGACGTCGAGATAATAGGGCTGCGAACAGGTGGCCGAAGCCCGGGCGCCGAGCGCGCCCTGCGCCTCCTTCTCGCAGCGCGCCATCCGCTCCAGATCGTCGCCGATGCCGACGATCTTGACCGCGCGGTCGAGCGCCGGTCCGAAATCGCCAACGACGATCGGCGGAAACTTGACGGTTCCCTGCTCGCGCGCGACATGGGGTGCCGCCTTGTCGCGGATCAACCAATCCTCGCCGCTATAGACCCAGACATCGAGCCCGTGGCGCAGAATGAGCTCGACTGCGCGCCGTGCGACATCGGCGGCAAGGACATGCTCTTCCAGAATGGTCATGTCGGGCTTGACGAACGTTCCGCCGTTGAAGCCCGCGACCGGCGTCCGCAGACCCAGCGGCTCGATCAGCATCGCCATGCCGCGCGGCGGCCGGCCGCTGGTGATGGCGAAGGCAATGCCGGCGGCATCCAGCGCCTTCACCGCCGCCTTGGTGCGATCGGTCAGGACCTTGTCCTCCGTGACCAGCGTGCCGTCGACATCGGAGATGAGGGCCGAGATCCGGGGGATCGGCACCTGACTGTCGGAGGTCATGGCAATTTCCCCCCGCCCTCGCCGTCGATCGGGCGCCAGCGCCGGCCATCGCGCGCCAGCAGCGCCTCGGCCTCGGCCGGCCCGGTGCTCCCCGCAGGATAGATCGGCAGGTTTGTCGCGCCTTCCGCCGCCCAGGCGTCGAGCATCGGCTGCACCACCCGCCATCCGCCTTCGATATTGTCGGCGCGCTGGAACAGCGTCGCATCGCCGATCATGCAATCGTAGATCAGCGTCTCGTAGCCGGTGCTCGGCGCCGCCTTGAAATAATCCTTGTAATTGAACTTCATCTCGACACCGCCGATATGCACGCTCGGCCCGGGGATCTTCGCGCTGAACCGCAGGGTCACGCCTTCCTCGGGCTGGAGATGCAGCGTCAGATCGTTCGGCGTGAGACGCTCGACCGGCGTATCGCGGAACAGCGCCAGCGGCGCCTGCTTGAACTGGATGGCGATCTCGGTCCGCTGCTTGGCGAGCGCCTTGCCGGTCCGCAAATAGAACGGCACGCCGGCCCAGCGCCAATTGTCGATCATCAGCTTTACGGCAACGTAGGTTTCGGTGGTGGAATCCGGTGCGACATTGGGGGCGCGGCGATAGGGAGCGATGCTCTGGCCCTTGACGGTGCCGGCGCCATATTGCCCACGCACGAGATTGGCTTGGGCGTCGGCGCGGCTGAAATGCCGGACGGCGTGAAGCACCTTGGCCTTCTCCGAGCGCAAGGCATCGGCGCCGAAGCGGCTCGGCGGCTCCATCGCCGTGAGCGTGAGAAGCTGAAAGAGGTGGTTCGGCACCATGTCGCGCAGCGCGCCGGTCGCATCGTAGAATTTGCCGCGCCGCTCGACACCGAGCGTCTCGGCCACGGTGATCTGAACATGGTCGATGTGATCGCGGTTCCACAAGGGCTCGAAGAGGCCGTTGGCGAAGCGGAACACCATGATGTTCTGCACCGTCTCCTTGCCGAGATAATGATCGATGCGATAGATCTGGCTTTCGCTCAGCGCGCTCTGAATCTTGCGGTTGAGCGCCTGGGCCGAGCGGAGATCCTTGCCGAACGGCTTTTCGATGATCACCCGCCGCCATTGCCCCTTCGCCTCGTGGACGAGGTTGGCCTCGCCGAGCCGGCGCACGATGGGGGCGAATGCCTTGGCCGGCGTCGCGAGATAGAACAGCGCATTGCCGCCGGTCTGGTATTTCTCATCCGTTTCGGCCAGGAGCCGCGCCAGACCCTGGTAGGCCGCCGGATCGTCGAACTGGCCGCGGATATAATGCATGCGCTCCGCAAGCCATTGCCAATCGTCCGCCACGACCTCGCCGGTGACGAATTCGTGCAAGGCGGCGCCGAGGTCGCGGCGGAAGCTTTCGTCGTCCTTGTCGTTCCGCGCCATTCCGATCAGCGCGAATGATTCCGGCAGAAGCCCGGCCCGCCGGAGATTATAGAGCGCCGGCACCAGCAGGCGCTTGGTGAGATCGCCGGCTGCCCCGAAAATGACCAGGGTGCAGGGAGCGGGTGGCTTTGCCGATACTGTCATCTCAATCCTTCTTCTTCGGCTCGACATGGCCGCCGAACCCGTGCCGCATCGCCGAGAGGAGCTTGTCGGCGAAACTATCCTTGTCGCGCGAGCGGAAGCGGGCATAGAGCGCGGCGGAAAGAACGTCGGCCGGCACCGCTTCCTCGATCGCCGCCATGATCGTCCAGCGGCCCTCGCCGGAATCCTCGACGAAGCCCGAGTAGCGCGCGAGCGCCGGGTCTTCCGCAAAAGCTTCCGCCGTCAGATCGAGAAGCCAGGAGCTGATGACGCTGCCGCGCCGCCATACCTCGGCGATATCGGGCAGATCGAGCGCATAGCGCCGCTCTTCCGGAACGCTTTCGCCGGCGGCCTGGCGCAGAATCTCGAAACCCTCGGCATAGGCCTGCATCAGCCCGTACTCGATGCCGTTGTGCACCATCTTGACGAAGCGCCCGGCGCCGCTCGGACCGCAATGGACATAGCCCTGCTCGACGCGGGGCTCGCGGTGCTCGCGCTTCGGCGTTCGTGGAATATCGCCCTGCCCCGGCGCCAGGGCGCTGAAGATCGGGTCGAGATCTTCGACGGCTTGCTTGTCGCCGCCGATCATCATGCAATAACCGCGCTCAAGGCCCCAGACGCCGCCGCTGGTGCCGCAATCGATATAGCGGATGCCTTTCGCTTTCAGGTCCGTCGCCCGCCGGATATCGTCCTTATAGAAGGAATTGCCGCCGTCGATGATCGTATCGCCGGGTTGCAGCAAATGGCCGAGCTGCGTCACCGCCTCCTCGGTGATCTCGCCCGAGGGCAGCATCACCCAGACCGCCCGCGGCGCGTCCAGCCGGTGGACGAGATCCTTGAGGTCGGTTCCACCCGTAACCCCGCTTCCCTTCAACGCGGCGACCGCCGCCGGATCCCGATCGAAGACGACGCAGGGGTGACCTTGGCGCGTGAGGCGGCGGACGATATTGCCGCCCATGCGCCCCAAACCGACCATTCCGAGCTGCATCTTGCTTTCTCCTTTTGCTTGCGGGCTCATGCCAGGGCTTCGTCTACGGCATGGCCCAGAATCTTCAAACCTGCCGCGACGTCCGCGCCCAGATGCACGCGCAGGAGACGCCGCTTGCGGTCGGCGAGCACCGCGAAATCGCCCATGGCCTCGGCCGCCTTGACGGTGCCGAAACGATATCGCTGGCCCGGCACATCGAGATCGGCCGCATCATCACAGGTGATTTGCAGGAAGACGCCGGTGTTCGGGCCGCCCTTGTAAGCCTGCCCGGTCGAATGCAGAAAGCGTGGCCCGAAGCCGAGACAGGTCGCGACTTGCTTGCGGTCGCGGATCTTGGTGCGGATCGCCTGCAACGCCTCGCCATGCCGCTTGTCGCGTTCGACATAGGCCAGGAGCGCGCAATAATCGCCCGGCGCGAGCCTGGCGAAATGCGCGCGGAGCCATCCCGCGAGCGTATCGCCGCCGGCCGCGGCCAAGGCCTTGCCGTTCCGCGCGTCGGCGAAGAGCCTGAGGCCCTGGTCTATCAGGAGCGGCGTTTCCGGCGGCAGCTTTCCGCTCTCCTCGAAGGCGGCGGTGAGTTCCCGCGTCTTGATCTTGCTCGCCTCGACATCCGGCTGATCGAACGGATCGATCCCGAGAATGGCGCCGGCGACCGCGGTGGCGATTTCCCACCGGAAGAATTCCTGCCCGAGGTGATAGCGCTCGGCGATGGCGATCCGCACCACCGGGTGACCCGCCCGCTCGAGCGCGGCCATGCCTTCGTCCTGCCGCGGGTCCGGCTCGGGGATCAAGCGCAGATAGGCGAAGAGACGGTCCTGCCCATAGACTTCGGGCGGTCCGAGCGGCTCGTCGGCAACCGGGATCAATCCCCGGCCGAGCTTGCCGGTGGATTCGGCCAGGAGCTGCTCAAGCCAGGCGGCGAAGTCGGCGATGGCGGGCGAGGCGATGATCGTGATCTTGTCACGTCCGGCCCGTCCGAGCGCGCCCAGGGCGATCCCGAGCTGCACGCCCGGATTCTCCGCCGGTGGCACGTCTGGGCCGCAGGAGCGTCGCATCGGCTCCGTCGTATCGAGCAGGTGCCGGACATCCATCCCCATGGCCGCCGCCGGCACCAGTCCGAACTTGGACAGAACGGAATAGCGGCCGCCGATCGCGGGCACGCCGTGGAAGATGTGACTGAAATGGAGCTTCTTCGCCTCGTTCTCCAGCGGCGAGCCGGGATCGGTCACCGCGACGAAATGCGCCGCCGCTTTCTCCCCCAGCGCGGCGCGGACCCGGTCAAGGAAATAGGCCATGAAGATATTGGGCTCGAGCGTGCTGCCGGATTTGGAGGAAACAACGAACAGGGTCTTTGCGATATCCGCCGCCTGCTCGATCGTCCGGATCTGCGCCGGATCGGTGCTGTCCAGCATGTGGAAGCGCGGCCATCCCGTCTGCCGGCCGATCGCCGAGGCCAGCACTTGCGGCCCGAGGCTCGATCCGCCCATGCCAAGCAGGACGACGTCGCGGAACTGGCCCTGCTTCACTTCTTGCGCGAAATTCTCTAGCCGGTCGACATCGGCCAGCTCCTCTGCCGAGACCGACAGCCAGCCGACCCACTTGTCCTCGTCGGCCCCGGTCCATAGCGACGTGTCCCCGACCCAGAGCCGCCGGACGAGCCCGTCCTTGCGCCAGACTTCCATCTCGTCGCCGAACGCCTTCGCCATGTCCGGCGAGCCCGGCCGCACTTCGAGACTGGCCTGGTCGCCCTCGATCAGCGTGCGGCGGCGGCGCGCGATGGCGGCGAACAGCGCATCGAACGCATCGGCGAATTGCTGCACCCCCTCCGTCACCAACTGCGCCGTTATGTCGCCGAGCGCGATGCCGTGCCGCGGCAATTCGTCCAGCACCGCGCGGGCGCCCGCCATATCCTGTTCCAGGGCGTCGGGCTTTGCCTCGCCATGGTCGCGGAAGGCATCCATCGTCGCCGGCGGGATCGTGTCCACCGTGTCGCGGCCGATGAGCGCCTCGACATACATCGTGTCCTTGTAGGCGGGATTCTTCGTGCTGGTGGACGCCCAGAGCAGGCGCTGCGTCCGCGCCCTCGATGCCGCGAGCGCCGCCCAGCGCCGGCCGGAAAACAATACCTGGTAGCGGCCATAGGCGATTTTCGCATTCGCGATCCCGGCCTTGCCGCGCAGGCGCTCCGCCGCCTTCTTGTCGGCGAGCTGGTCGAGCTTCCGGTCGACTGCCACGTCGATGCGGCTGACGAAGATGCTGGCGACGCTGCCGATCCTGGAGATATCGCCGCCGGCCCGCGCCAGATCCTCGAGCCCGGCAATATAGGCCTCCGCCACCTGCTCGTAGACCGCGACGGAGAACAGCAAGGTGATATTGATATTGAGCCCGCGCCCGATCAGCCGGCGGATTGCGGGAATGCCGGCCGGGGTCGCCGGCACCTTGACCATCAAATTGGGGCGCGCCACCGCGGCCCACAGCCGCAGCGCCTCGTCCACCGTGGCTTGCGTATCATCGGCAAGATAGGGCGAACATTCCAGGCTGATGTAGCCATCGCGACCCTTCGTTCGGTCGTAAACCGGCCGCAGCACGTCGGCGGCGGCGCGGATATCGGCGATCGCCAGATGTTCGTAGATGGCGGAAATGCCGTGGTCGCCGCCCCCTTGGAACCGCTTTATCGCCTCGGCATATTCCTCGCTCTCGCCGATCGCCTTCTCGAAGATCGAAGGGTTCGAGGTGACACCCTTCAATCCGTCATGCTCGACCAGGCGATGTAGCTCGCCCTTGGCGATCAGGCTGCGCTTCAGATAATCGAGCCAGGGCGACTGGCCGCAGGCTTCGAGCTGCTGGAGCGGGTTCATGCCTTCTTCTCCCCGGCCTGCGCAATCTGTTCCCTCGCGGCGGCAAGGACCGCTTCCACCGTAAAGCCGAATTTCGGCAATAGATCCTTGTACGGCGCGGAAGCGCCGAATGTATGCATGCCGATTCTGGCGCCGCGCAGGCCGACGTAACGATCCCACCCCTGCACCGAGCCCGCTTCGACGGAGACCCGGGCGGCGATTCCCGGCGGCAGAACCTGATCGCGGTAGGCCTGATCCTGCCGCTCGAACAAATCCCACGACGGCATGCTGACGATCCTGGCCGCCACGCCCTCCTGCTTGAGCGCTTCATAGGCCGCGAC
>CALCYJ010000307.1 GCA_937905845.1 uncultured Rhodospirillales bacterium | reverse complement strand
GCCGCGGCGTCGTCACCACTGCCTGCTATATCGCGCGCCGCTACGGCCCACGCTCGGCGATGCCGATGTTCCGGGCGCTGGAACTCTGCCCCCAGGCGGTGGTCATCGTCCCCGACATGGCTAAATACAAAGCGGTCAGCGGCGAGATCCGCTCCCTGTTCCTCAAGGCCACGCCGCTGGTCGAGCCACTGTCGCTCGACGAGGCCTATCTCGATCTCTCGCCCGATGCCCGGCTCATCGACCGGCCGCCGGCGGTTCTCCTGGTCCGCCTCGCCCGCGCCATCGAGCGCGAGGTCGGGGTCACCGTCTCGGTCGGCCTGAGCTATAACAAGGCGCTGGCCAAGCTCGCATCCGAACAGGACAAGCCGCGCGGCTTTTCCGTCATCGGCCGGGCGGAAGCCAAATCCTTCCTGGCGCCGCTCCCCGTCACCGCCATTCACGGCATCGGCCAGGCGACCGCGCGGCGCCTGGGCGATGAGGGCATCACCCGGATCGCCGAGCTTCAGGCCCTGCCCGAGGCGGCGCTCATCGCCCGCTTCGGCAAGTTCGGCCGGGCGCTGGCCCATCTCGTCCAGGGCGAGGATCCACGCCGGATCGTCGCCGACCGGCCGACCAAAAGCGTCACGACGGAGACGACGTTCCGCCAGGATCTCGCCGCCTATGCGGCGCTCGCGGCCGTGCTGGAAGACCTGGCGGCAGGTGTCGAACAGCGCCTGCACCGCGCGGGTCTTGCGGGCTCGACGGTCGTGCTCAAGCTGAAGACGGCGGGATTTCACGGCCTGACGCGGCAGAGCCGCCTGCCCTATCCGACACAGCGCGCATCGGTCATTCTCGAACATGGCCTGCGGCTGCTGCGGCGCGAGGCGGACGGGCGGGCCTTCCGGCTGATCGGCATCGGCGTGAGCGACGTGACCCCGGCGGAGGCGGCCGATCCGCCCGATCTCTTCGCCCGCTGAGGGCGCCGGCCCGGGCGGCACCGCCAATCGGGCATTGCCGATGCCCGTTCCGGTGGTACGATCGGGGGCAAGGATCGAGGATTAACGTCCCAACAAGGCTGCCGCCCTCCGCGCGATGGAGAGCCCGTCCGCCGCCAACCGACCGGAGCATGTTCATGGCACTCGCCCAGGTAAGCCTCGACGATAAATACACGCTGTCATCCGGGCGGGTCTATTTGAGCGGGGTGCAGGCCCTGGTCCGTCTGCCGATGCTGCAACGCCAGCGCGATCTTGCCGCCGGCCTCAAGACCGGGGGCTTCATTTCCGGCTATCGCGGCTCGCCGCTCGGCATGTACGACCATGCGCTTTGGAACGCCAAGCGCTTCCTCAAGGAAGGCGGCATCCATTTCACCCCCGGCGTCAACGAGGACCTGGCGGCGACGGCGGTCTGGGGCAGCCAGCAGGTCAATCTGTTCGACGGCGCGACCGTCGATGGCGTCTTCGCCATCTGGTACGGCAAGGGCCCGGGGGTCGATCGTTCCGCCGACGTGCTGAAGCACGGCAATGCCGCCGGCTCGTCGCGCCATGGCGGCGTCCTGGTCCTGTGCGGCGATGATCACGGCTGCCAATCCTCGACCCTGCCCCATCAGAGCGAGCAGATCCTGGAAGCCGCGATGATCCCGGTGCTCAACCCGGCCAATGTGCAGGAATATCTCGATTACGGCCTGCTGGGCTTCGCGCTGTCGCGCTATTCCGGCTGCTGGATCGGCTTCAAGGCGGTCTCGGAGGCGGTGGAAAGCTCGGCCTCGGTATCGGTCGATCCGCATCGCATCCAGATCGTCACGCCCGGCGATTTCACGCTGCCTGCGGACGGGCTCAATATCCGCTGGCCCGACCGGCCGATGGCGCAGGAAGCGCGCCTGCACGGCCCCAAGATGGAAGCGGTGCAGGCCTTCGTGCGCGCCAACGGCATCGACCGGCTGATGATCGATCCGCCCGCCGCCCGGCTTGGCATCATCACCACCGGCAAGGCCTATCTCGACGTGCGCCAGGCGCTCGAGGATCTCGGCATCGACGAGCGCCGGGCGCGGGCGCTCGGCATCCGCCTCTACAAGGTGGGCATGACCTGGCCGCTCGAACCCGTCGGCGCCAGCGCCTTCGCGCGCGGCCTGGAAGAGGTCGTGGTGGTGGAGGAAAAGCGGGCGCTGATCGAGGACCAGCTCACCAAACTGCTCTATAACATGGAAGCCTCCGTCCGGCCGCGCATCGTCGGCAAGCGCGACGAGCAGGGCCGCTTCCTGCTGCCAAGCGAGGGCGAATTGTCGCCGACCGGGGTCGCGCGCGCCATCGCCGAGCGGCTGATGCGGGCCCGCGGCGAGGATCCCGCCCTGCGCCAGCGCCTCGCCCGCCTGGAAAGCAAGGAGCAGCCGGTCGTCTCTGCCGCGCCGCTGCCCGAACGCACGCCCTTCTTCTGCTCGGGCTGCCCGCACAATACCTCGACCAAGGTGCCTGAAGGCAGCCGCGCCATGGCCGGCATCGGCTGTCACGGCATGGCGATGTGGATGCCGAGCCGCAATACCGCGACCATCACCCATATGGGCGGCGAGGGAGCGACCTGGATCGGCCAGGCCCCCTTCACCACCGAGCCGCACGTGTTCCAGAACCTGGGTGATGGCACCTATTTCCATAGCGGCCTGATGGCGATCCGCGCGGCGGCCGCCGCCGACGTCAATATCACTTACAAGATTCTGTTCAACGACGCGGTGGCGATGACCGGCGGCCAGCCGGTCGAGGGCAAGCTCACCGTGCCGGAGCTGAGCCGGCAGGTGGCGGCCGAAGGCGCGCGGAAAGTGGTGGTGGTGACGGACGAGCCCGGCAAATACGCGGCCGGCGCCGATTTCGCCCCCGGCGTCACCATCCGCCACCGCGACGAACTCGATACCGTGCAGCGCGAACTGCGCGAGATCGCCGGGCTGAGTGTGCTGATCTACGACCAGACCTGCGCCGCCGAGAAGCGCCGCCGGCGCAAGCGCGGCCTCTATCCCGATCCGCCGAAGCGGGTGTTCGTCAACGACGCGGTCTGCGAAGGTTGCGGCGATTGTTCGGAAAAATCCAACTGCGTCTCGGTCAAGCCGCTGGAGACCGCACTCGGCCGCAAGCGGCAGATCGACCAGTCGAACTGCAACAAGGATTTCTCCTGCGTGAAGGGCTTCTGCCCAAGCTTCGTCACCGTTCTGGGCGGCTCGGTGCGGACCCGCGCCAAGACGGCGGCGAAGGCGACCGAGGATCCCTTCTCCGCCCTGCCGCTGCCGCTTCTCCCCGCACTCGACGAGCCCTACGGCATTCTCGTCACCGGCATCGGCGGCACCGGCGTCATCACGGTCGGTGCCCTGCTCGGCATGGCGGCGCATCTCGAAGGCAAGGGCTGCTCGGTGCTCGATTTCACCGGCCTGTCGCAGAAGAACGGCGCAGTGATGAGCCATATCCGCCTCGCCGCCGATCCGGAAGCAATCCATGCCGTGCGCATCGCCGCCGGCGGCTCCCGCCTGCTGCTCGGCTGCGACATGGTGGTGGCGGCCAGCGCCGGCGCACTGTCGAAGGTCGAGGCCGGCCACACCAAGGCGGTCATCAACGCCTATCTGGCGCCGACCGCCGCCTTCGTCACCGACGGCGATGTCGATTTCCAGGCCGTGGCCCTCCAGCGCGCGATCGGCGAGGCGGTGGGGGCCGAGGGCACCAGTTTCGTCGATGGCACCGGCCTGGCCACAGCACTTCTGGGCGATTCCATCGCCACCAACTTGTTCATGCTGGGCTATGCCTTCCAGAAGGGCCTGGTGCCGCTGTCGCTCGATGCCATCGAGCGCGCCATCGAGCTGAACAATGTCGCGGTCGAGACCAGCAAACGCACCTTCGCCTGGGGCCGCCTGGCGGCGCACGATCCGGCCCGGGTGGAAGCCAGCGCGCGGCCGCAACTCTCATCAGCCGCACCCGAGCCGGTCTGGACGCTCGATACGATCGTCACGCATCGCATGGATCTTTTGACCCGCTATCAGGATGCCGCCTATGCGAAGCGCTACGGCGATTTCGTGGCCGAGATCGCCGTCGCCGAGAAGGACCGGGCCCGCGGACGCCACGGCCTGGCCGAGGCGGTCGCCCGCACGCTCTACAAGCTCATGGCCTATAAGGACGAGTATGAAGTGGCCAGGCTCTATACCGACGGCGATTTCGCCGCCAAGCTGAAGCAGCAGTTCGAAGGCGGCTTCAAGCTCCAGGTCCATCTCGCCCCGCCGCTCTTCGCCAGGCGCGATCCCGTGAGCGGCGAGTTGCAGAAGCGCGCCTACGGCCCGTGGGTGTTCCAGGCCTTCAAGCTTCTGGCCCGGCTCAAGGGGCTTCGCGGCACCGCCTTCGACCTCTTCGGCCATACCGCGGAACGGCGCCTGGAACGGCGGCTGATCGGCGAGTACGAGACGGTGATGCGCGAGGTCGCCGCCGCGCTCGACGGCGACAATCACGCCCTGGCGGTGCAGATCGCGGCCCTGCCCGAGCAGATCCGCGGCTACGGCCATGTGAAGGAGAAGGCTCATGCCCGGGTCAAGCAGCGCGAGGCCAATCTCCTTGCCGCCTTCCGCCGTCCCCGCATCGCGGTCAGCGCCGCGGAATGAGTAGCCCGCAGTACGGATGGCCGCTATCGTGCCCGGGCCGCCGGCGGGAATTTTCCCTGACCGGAACCGATCGTTCGACGGGGCTTTCGTTTGACAAGGAAGGCTCGCCCGCCTTCAATAGCCGCGCTTCAGCGCGTTTTCCGACCGGATGGAATCAGCCGGTCGATCGGAATTCGCGCCAGATCAATATTTTGAGCCTGTTGTCGCAAAAGTACTGTCCACTTTTGCGACAACAGGCTCTCGTCGCAGGGGAGAAATAGATGAGTAAAGTGCTGCTCGCCGCCAGCCTGGTCTTTGTCCTGGGCGGCCCGGCTTTGGCCGCCACCACCAAGGTCGACATCATGGTGGGCGGCATCGACAAGCAGATCTATCTTCCGGCGATGCTGACCCAGCGCCTGGGCTATTTCAAGCAGCAGGGGCTGGATGTCACCTTCAGCAGCGAGCAGTCGGGCATCGCCGGCGCGGACGCGCTGATTGCCGGCGAGGTGCAGGGCGCGATCGGCTTCTACGACCATACGATCGATCTCCAGGGCCGCGGCAAGGAGCTTGAAAGCGTCGTGCAGTTCAGCCGCGTGCCGGGCGAGGTCGAGTTGGTTTCGAGCAAGCTCGAAAGCAAGGTGCATTCCTTTAAGGACCTCAAGGGCATGCGGCTCGGCGTCACCGGGCTTGGGGCCTCGACCAACTTCCTGACCAAATACATGGCCGAGCGCGCCGGATTGCAGGTGAGCGACGTCACCCCGGTCGCCGTCGGGGCGGGCAATACCTGGATCGTCGCGATGCAGCAGAACATGATTCAGGCCGGCATGACGACCGAGCCCACCGTGTCGCGCGCGCTCGATACCAAGCTTGCGACCATACTGGTCGATCTGCGCACCGAGGCGGGGGCCAAGGCGGCGCTGGGCGGCACCTATCCCGCCGCCTGTCTCTATATGAGCCGCGACTATGTCGCCAAGCATCCGGCCGTGACGCAGAAGCTGACGAATGCCTTCGTCGCCACGCTGCATTTCATCGCGACCCATTCCGCCGCCGAGATCGCGGCCGAGATGCCCCCGGCCTATTACGCCGGCGACAAGGCCACCTATATCAAGGCGCTGGCCGGCGGCAAGGCGATGTTCACCCCCGATGGGGTGATGCCCGCCGATGGCCCGCCGACGGTGCTGAAGGTGCTGAGCGGCTTCGATCCGGCGGTGAAGGGCCATACGATCGACCTGTCCAAGACCTATACCACCACTTTTGCCGCCAAGGCGGACGCGGCGCTGCACATCCAATAGGGGCCTGAGATTCATGGCCCCGGCCATCACCCCGGCGGTCCGGCTGCGCCAGGTGGCACGGCGCTTCCTGGCGCCGTCCGGCCACCTGCTCTCGGCGCTCGAGGATTTCGACCTCGAGATCGCCGAGGGCGAGTTCTGCGCCATCGTTGGCCCGACCGGCTGCGGCAAATCGACGACGCTCGGCCTGGTCGCCGGCCTCGCCCGTCCGCAGGCGGGCGAAGTCGAACTGTTCGGCGCGCCCGTTACCGGGATCGACCGGCGCGTCGGCTTCGTGTTCCAGCAGGATGCGCTGATGCCCTGGCGCACCGTGTTGAACAATGTAATCGCCGGTCCGGTCTTTCGCGGCACGGCGCGCCGCGAGGCCGAGGCCACGGCGCGCGAGTGGCTCGACCGCGTCGGGCTCAAAGACTTCGAAGCGTCCTTTCCGCATCAATTGTCGGGCGGCATGCGCAAGCGCGTGGCCCTGGCGCAGACCTTCATCAACGGGCCGAAGATGCTGTTGATGGACGAGCCCTTCTCGGCCCTCGACGTGCAGACGCGCGAGATGATGCAGGACGAACTGCTAAGCCTTTGGGGCCAGCACCAGGGCGCGGTCCTGTTCGTGACGCACGACCTCGACGAGGCGGTGCTGATGGCCGACAAGGTAGCGGTGCTGACCGCCCGGCCGGCGCGGGTGAAGTCGCTCTATCCGATCGACCTGCCGCGCCCGCGCCATGTCGGCGAGCTGCGCTATGACCGCCACTTCATCGACATCGCCCGCCAGATCGCCGACGATTTGCGCGTCGAGGTGCTCAAGGCCCGCGCCACGAGCGCGGAGAACCGGGAATGAACGAGGCCGCGCCTCCCGCCGCCGGCGCCAAGGCCGGGCTTTCGGCCGCGGAATTGGCGGCGCGGCGCAAGCGGCTGGTCATCGCGCTCCGCCTGGCCGTGCTGGTGGTCGTTCTCGGCGGCTGGGAGATCGGCGCCGCCACCGGGCTGATCGACCCGTTCTTCTTCGGCCGGCCCTCTGGCATTGCGGTCAAGCTCTATAGCTGGATCACCCAGGGCACCGCGATCGGGCCGCTGTGGCTCCAGGTCTGCGTTACGATGTACGAGGCGATCCTGGGCTTCTTCATCGGCGCGGTGTTGGGCGTCGTCTGCGGCATCGCGCTCGGGCGCAACGCCCTCCTCGCCGATATCTTCTCGATCTATATCAAGATCGGCAATTCCATCCCGCGCATCGTGCTGGGCTCGATCTTCATCGTGGCGCTCGGCCTTGGCACCCCATCGAAGGTTGCCCTCGCGGTGGTGATGGTGTTCTTCGTCGTCTTCGGCAATGCCTTCCAGGGCGTGCTCGAAGCCGACCGCGCGATCATCGCCAACGCCCGCATTCTCGGCGCCAGCAACTGGCAGGTGACGCGCCATGTCGTCGTCCCCTCCGCCCTGTCCTGGATCATGGCGAGCCTGCATGTCAGCTTCGGCTTTGCCCTGATCGGCGCGATCGTGGGCGAGTTCCTCGGCGCCTCGCAAGGCATGGGGCTGCTGATCGCGACCGCGCAGGGGACCTTCGATGCCGACGGCGTCTTCGCCGCGATGATCGTCATCGGCGTGGTGGCGCTGCTGGCCGAGGCGCTTCTCACCGCGATCGAGCGGCGCACCGCCGCATGGCGGCTGGAATGACGGGTGCCGTGCCGGCCTGACCGGCGAGAGGTGCCTAAATTATAGGCTCTTTGCCTGATTTATAAGCTGATTTTACGCCTATTCACCGCCAGGCGGCGCCATCTGGCCGTATTTCCGGCGATTGCCGATTGGCACGCCACATGCTATGTCCGGGGAGCGCGATGCCGCACGTTTGATCCCTCAGGCAACCGGAAGCGATCGGTTCATGAAAAAAATCGAAGCCATTATAAAGCCTTTCAAACTTGACGAGGTGAAGGAGGCGCTGCACGAGGTCGGCCTGCAAGGGATCACGGTCACCGAGGCCAAGGGTTTCGGCCGCCAGAAGGGCCATACCGAACTCTATCGCGGCGCGGAATATGTCGTCGACTTCCTGCCCAAGGTCAAGATCGAGCTGGTGCTGGACGACGCGCTGGTGGAACGGGCGATCGAGGCCATCCAGCAGGCGGCGCGGACGGGGCGGATCGGCGATGGCAAGATCTTCGTCACCAATGTCGAGGACGTGATCCGCATCCGCACCGGCGAGCGGGGCATCGACGCGATCTGACCCGCAAGCCCAAGCCCGCGACCTGCCCCGGCACCGCCCTCAAGCCGCTCACCCTTTCAGCCGGCCTACCCTTCAACCGGCCCGACCTTAATGGATCTGGCCATCCGACGAACCAGGAAAAGAACGATGTCCGACGCTCAGAATGTCTTGAAGACGATCCGCGACAAGGAGGTGAAATACCTCGATCTCCGTTTCACCGACATGCGTGGCAAGCTCCAGCATCTCGCCATGGATTGCAGCATGGTGGACGAAGCGATGTTCGAAGAAGGCGTCATGTTCGACGGCTCCTCGATCGCCGGTTGGAAGGCGATCAATGAATCGGACATGACCTTGATGCTCGACCCGGCGACCGCGGTGCTCGACCCGTTCTCGGCGCAGACGATGCTCACCATCTTCTGCGACGTGCTCGAGCCGGCGACGATGGAAGCCTATGGCCGCGATCCGCGTTCGCTGGCCAAGCGCGGCGAGGCCTATGTCAAATATGCCGGCGTCGCCGATGTCGCCTATTTCGGTCCCGAGGCCGAGTTCTTCGTTTTCGACGACGTGCGCTACCGGGTGGCGATGAACGAATGTTCGGTGGTGCTCGACGACATCGAAGGCCCCTACAACACCGGCCGCGCCTATGAAGGCGGCAACAGCGCCCACCGCGCCCAGGCCAAGGGCGGCTATTTCCCGGTGGCGCCGATCGATCAGGGTTCGGACCTGCG
>CALCYJ010000306.1 GCA_937905845.1 uncultured Rhodospirillales bacterium | reverse complement strand
AACCGGCTCCAGAATAAAGGCCGATATATATTGTGGCCCGGTCAGCCGAATGATGGTCGCCAGCGCGTCGGCTCATTCGAAAGTACAGTGCGAGGGCGTCTTGCCGTAAGGGCAGCGGAAGCAATAGGGCGGATCGATATGCGGAAAATTCAGCAGATACGGCTCATAAGGCTCCCGCCTCTTCGGCTGCCCGGTCAGAGAGAGGGCGCCAAGCGTACTCCCGTGATAGCTGTTCCAGCGCGCGATCACCCGGGTCTTTTCCGGATTGCCCGCCAGAAGATGATAATGGCGCGCCAGTTTGATCGCCGTCTCGTTCGCCGTCGAACCGGAAGTCGACATCCAGACCTTGGCGAATCCCGCCGGCGCGAGATCGATCAGCTTGGCCGCGAACTGCAGGGCAACCGTGCTGTTGAAATCGTTGGTATGGGCAAAGCTCACCCGCCCCGCCTGCTCCGCCAAGGCGGCGACGACATTCTTGTTGCCATGTCCAAGGTTGGTGACGAAGACGCCGCCCGCGCCGTCGATATAGCGCTTGCCGGTCGTGTCATAGAGATAGATTCCATCGCCATGATCGATGACCGGATAATCCCGATTCAATTCGCGATGAAAAATATGATCGGCGTTGCTTTCGGCTTTCATGCTTTATCTCCGAACGGGCCCGGGGTGTAGAATCTCTTGCCCCAATTCGGCGTCTCCGCCCAAAGCCATATCGGCGCACCGCCCTTGATATTGAGATCGGGCCAATATGTGGTCGATCCGTGGAAGCCTTATTGCAGATCGGCGAGCGACGGGCTGGAGCAGTGAGCGAGCCACACCGCCTTTTGAACCCCCGCGCTATGGGTCAAAAGCGGACGCAATTCATGCCAGCTCAGCGGCGCATCGATCGTGCCGAGGGAATGGAAGAATTCCGAGGTTTTGATGAGCGTCAAAGCATCGTATTCGAGGACAAACGGCGCATTCCGGATCCCATCGTTCTCAGGATAGGTTTGGAGCGCCTGCTCCGCCACGTCCGGCTTCAGCTTCCACCAGCGGTTCGCGATCTCGATTGCCTGTGGCTGATTGCCCGAGACGATCGCCTGCGCCTCCCAATCGGCTTCCAGGAAGGCGCGCGTGAGATTGGGATGCTCGTTGGCGAAAGCCATGCGGGCGCTCATATACAGCCGGTCGGTAAAGAAGCCCTCCGGCCAGCCCCACGCCTTCTTTGTCGCCGGCAGGCGGATGTTCGGCGTCTTGTAGCCGTTGCCGGTAAAGCCATCGCTATCGACCAGGAGTTCGGCGGTGCCGAGGTCCGGCCCCATGAATCGATAAGGCACCCAGACCCCGGCCGCATCTATTCCAGACGGCATCTGGATACCGACGTTCGGCGGCATGTTGACGACTTTGATGCGGGCCTGTTCGATCGTCTTTCCCAGCACGTTCTGGATGATCGACGCGAGCGTGTAATGGGCGCTGGTGCCAACCGGCAGCCCGATGGTCTTGCCTTCGAGCTTCGCCACGTCGTCGATCTTGCCATGCGGCCGAACCATGACGGCGTTCGATATATGGCTGGCCTGCACGCCGAAAATGACGAACGGGACGCCCTGCTTGATCCGCGCCGTCATCGCGGCGCTGGCGATATCGACATCCATGTCGAGATTGCCCGACATCATCGCCGCGTTCGCGGGCGGACCGCCGGCCACGAACTGTTTCCACTCGGCCGTCGCCGCATAGCCGTATCGCGCGGCGTGCTTCTCGAACAGCTTGCGATCCCGGATGATGCCGTTGATCGCCGCGGTTCCGGCAAACGGGTTGAACCCGATGCGCACGGTGACCGGTTTGGTTTGCGCCAAACTGGTCGAGCTGAGCGCGGAAGTCACTCCGGTGGCGAGAGTGGCGGCAAGCATATCGCGTCTGGTCAGCATGATTTCCTCCCTGCTTCGGCCTGAAGCATCAGCCAGATTTTGTCCGACAGGCCATGGAAGTCCTGATGGATACGGATTTCGGGTAGGCGCGGCCGTGGAAAGGGGACGACGAACTCGCCCTGAATTCGCCCCGGACGGGGTGTCATCACGACGATTCGATCGGACAGGAAAATGGCCTCGTCGATCGAATGCGTGACATAGACGACCGTCTTCTTGCGCACGCGCGAGGCCTCGCCCCAAATCCGCAGCAACTCGTCTTGCAGAGCGACGCGGGTGAGCGCATCCAGCGCCGCCAGCGGCTCGTCCATCAGCATGATGTCGGGATCGTTCGCCATGCAGCGCGCCAAGGCGCAGCGCTGCCGCATGCCGCCGGAAAGTTCATGGGGATATTTCTGCTCGAACCCGGTCAGGCTGACGAGTTCGACATAGCGGCTGACGATCCGGTTCACCTTGCTGGCGCGCATGCCGCGGCTCTGCGGGCCAAAGCCGATGTTCCCGGCCACAGTGAGCCAGGGAAACAGCGCATATTCCTGAAACACCACGCCGCGGTTGGGCGCCGGCCCACTGATCGGCTTGCCGTCCACCTCGATCCTGCCGGTGCTCGATTCCTCGAACCCCGCGATGATGTTGAGCAAGCTGGATTTGCCGCAGCCGCTGGGGCCGAGGATGGAAACGAACTCGCCATCGGCGATGCTCAGATCGATCATGCTGAGCGCGTTCACGCTGGTTCCGGCCGTCTCGCCGAACCGCTTGGCGACGCCCAGCACGGCGATTTTATGATGCCCGGTCATGGTAGCCGCGCCCCCTGTCGCCACGGCAACAGGCGCCGCTCGACCCACCGGCTCAACAGATCCATGCCGAGGCCGATGACGCCGATGGTGATCATCCCGACGATGACGACATCGGTGCGCAGGACCTGCTGATAATAATTGATCATGTAGCCGAGCCCGCTGCTGGCCGCGATCAGTTCGGCACCGACGATACTCATCCAGCTCACGCCGATCGCGATGCGCAGGCCGGTGAAAATCGACGGAAGCGTTGTCGGCAGCACGACGTGGGTCAGCACGCGCCGGCGGCTGGCGCCGAGCGACAAGGCAGCGCGGATATGGAGCTTGTCGAGCGACCGCACCCCGGCGACGGTACTGACGAGAATGGAGAAAAAGGCCGATAGAAAGGTGATGAAGACGATGGAAAGCGTGCCGATGCCGAACCACAGGATTGCCAGCGGCACCCAGGCGAGCGGCGGTATCGGCCGGAACAGGCTCAGCAACCCGTCCAGAAGCCTCTCGATGCTCTGATAGAGCCCCATGGCCAGGCCGATCGGCACGGCGATGATCAGCGCGGCCAGGTCGGCATAGAATATCCGCAGCAGGCTATCCTCGATATTCAGCATCAGTTCGCCGTCGGCGATGACATGACCGAAGGCTTTGGCCACCCGGATCGGAGAGGGCAGAAGGGCGCTTGGAAACAGTGCCAGGACGTCGGTACAAAACCACCAGATGACGAGAAGCACCACCGGCAGAACGAGATAATAGATCCACCGGCCGGATCGACCGGATCGGCCGGATCGCGTCGTGCCGGCGACGGATAGTTCGGGCCCGAGCAGCGGCTTTTCCGCTGATTCAGTCGGCCACGGCATTGTTTTCTGTTCCATGGCTTGCTCTCATCTCTTTACGCCGAAGCGCGGTCTTTTCCGCATCCACCGTCCGGCCGTCGTCGGCGATGACCACCCCATAACAAGTGCGGGCGGCGGCATGGCTCACGATCCCGTCCCGCACGTCGCGAAGAACCGCCTCCGGCCTGCGGTCGACCGGGTTGCCGATGCCGCCGCCGCCGGGCGAAGAGATGCTCATCTGGCAAGGGCCCAGCGTTTTCAGCGCATATTGCTGCTGCGGCGTTATCGATCGCCCGGCCTGATCCAAGTGCAAAATGCCCACGGCGCCGGAACGGCCCTCGGTGACGCCGAGACCGGTGGGCCTCGCCAGACCTTCGCCGCGAAACGAATATTCCGCCGTGGCATGCATTTCCACGACATAATCGACACCGGAACCACCGCGGAACTCGCCGGCGCCGGCGGTATCGCAGCGGAATTCCTGACGTAGGATCGTGACCGGATAGACATGCTCGTAGACTTCGGCGTTCGGCAAGGAAAGCCCGCCAAGAGTGACCATCGGGCCGATCTGATTGAAGCCATCGCGCCCTTCGACGGCACCAGCGCCCGAGCATGCGCCCCAATGGTACATCACCCAGGTCCGGCCGGAACCATCCGTGCCGGAGGTCACGGGAAAGCAATTCTTTCCCCAGCCGCCAATGCTCCGCTTGGGGTCCGCCTGGCCCAACGCCCACCAGCAGACATGCATGATCTCGTGGGCCGGAAACACCGTGCACATGGTCAGAGGCGCGGGCGGCAGCGCGTTGATGACCGTGCCGGCCGGCGCAATGATCCGCAGCGCGCGGAACGCCCCTTCGTTCCGCGGCAGGGTCGCGTCGAAGAACGAGGCGAAGGCCGCATAGACGGCGGAATGGGTATTGGCGAGCGATGAATTCTTGAACCCGCGAATCTGCCGATCCGTGCCGGTGAAATCGATCGTGGCTTCATCGCCCTTGATGGTGACCGACGCCCGGATCCGCACGTCCACCGGCTCGAAGCAATCGGTATCCAACTGTTCCTCGGCGCGATAGGTGCCATCCGGCAGCGCCGTTATCATTGCCCGCATGCTGCGGTCGGCATGATCCAGAATGGCCGCGAAATAGGCGAACGAAGTGTCGACGCCAAGCTCCGCCACCAGTTGCGCGCTCTGCCGGCAGCCGATCTGCGTCGAGCCCAGCATCGCGTGCAGATCGCCATCGAGCAGATCCGGGCAGCGGGTATTCAGCAGCAGAAGCTGCCAGAGGTCCTTGCGGACTACCCCCCGTTCGATGAGCCGCAACGGCGGCAGCCTGATCCCTTCATGGAAGATTTCGGTTGCCGCGGGGTTGTAGGTTCCGGCGGCGCCACCGCCGATGTCGGACTGATGCGCCCGGTTGCAGCAGAAGGCAACGCGCTGGTTCTGCACGAAAACCGGCCGGGCGATGACCCAGTCGGGCAGATGATTGCCGCCGGCGACATAGGGATCGTTGAGCAGGAAGACGTCCTGGTCGGCGATATCGTCGCTAAAATCCCGCAACAAGGCGCGGATGGCAAATCCGCCGCCGCCGGTATGAATGGGAATGCCGTCGGCCTGCGACACGACGGTCCCGTCGCGATCGGTGATGAAGCAGGAAAAATCATGGGACTGACTGAAGATCGGACTGCGGGCGGTCCGCGTCATGACCCAGCCCATCTGCCGCGAGATATAATCCAGCCGATTCTGAATCAGCGAGAGGGTTACCGGATCCAGGTGCTGCGCGACCGTAACGGGCTCCGCCATCGGAGTTGGCCCCTAGCTGCTGATGAAAATGCGAAAATTCGATGCCGGATCGACTTCCAGCCGGTCGCCCGCACCGACGAAGACGGTGGTGGTTTTCTCGTTGATAAGGGCTGGCCCCGCGACGAGATGACCGGGATGGAGATCGCTGCCGCGATAGATCGGCACGTTGGCGCGGCCGATCTTTTCGTCGACCCAGACATATCGATGGTCGAGCGGAACAGCAGGGCCTGTAGCCGGCGCGGCCGCCGCCAATTCGAGCGGCGGCAACCGGCCGACACCGGCCACATGGAGGCTGCTGATCTGAATCTCTCCGTTCTCCTGGACATGGCCGAACATCCGCTGATATTCCGCCCGGTAGTTCTCCCGGAGCGTTGCGACATCCAGTTCGCCGTTTTCGAACGCGATCTTGAGGGTCCATTGCTGGCCGGAATATCGCAGGCTGGCGAAGCGGACGAGCGCCATGTCTTCGTCGGAGAAACCCTCCTTTTCCAGCGTCTTGCGGGCGCGCCGATCCAGAGCGGCGAATTGTTCCGCCATCCGGTCGATATCCACATTCTCGATCGCATCGGCATGGGCCAGAGAATAATCGTGCCGCACGTCGGAATTCAGCATTCCCAGGGCGCAGAACGCCCCGGCGATGCGGGGAACATAAAGCGTCGGGCAATTGAGCTTGCGTGCGACCGCGGCACCATGCAGCGCTCCGGCGCCGCCGCAGGCGATCAGGGCAAAGCGCCGCGGATCATGGCCCCGCTGGATGCTGATCTGCTGCACGGCATGCAGGAGCTTCTGCTCCATCAGCAAGATAATTCCGACTGCCGCCTCGTCGCGCGAAATGCCAAGCGGTGCCGCTATCATGCGCTCGATCGCGCGATGGGCCAGGGCTTCGTCGATCGTGACGGCGCCGCCGGCATAGGTCGCGGCGCTGAGCCGGCCAAGCACCACCAGGGCGTCGGTCACCGTCGGCGTCACGGAGCCGTAGCCATAACAGGCGGGGCCGGGATGGGCGCCGGCGCCTTGCGGCCCGACCATGAGCAGACCCGCGCCGTCAAGCCCGGCGATCGTTCCACCGCCCGCGCCGACGGTATGAATTTCCACCGATGGAACGGCGGCGTGATAGCTGCTTATTTCGAGATGGTCGGCATGACCGACGCGGCCGCCGCTCATCAGGGCGACATCGCAACTGGTTCCGCCGATTTCCATCGATATCAGATTCTGCGACCCGATCATCTTGCTATAGAGCGCCAGCGCGCCGGAGGCGGCGGCGGGTCCCGACAGCAGCAGCATGACCGGGCGGTCCGCGATCTGTTCCACCGACACCGCGCCGCCGTTGTTCTGGATCAGCAACATCGGGCTCGGCAGCCCGAGTTGGGCGAGCTGCCGATCCAATTTGCGCAGATAGGAAACGGTACGCGGCGCGACATAGGCATTGAGCACGGCGGTCGACGTCCGCTCGTATTCGCCCATCACCGGGGCGATATCGCTGGAACGCGAAATCCACTCGCCGCTCCAGCAGGCGCGAAGACCCTTCTCCGCCGCCCGTTCATGATCGGGATTGAGATAGCTGTTGAACAGACAGATGGCGACCGCCTCGACGCCTTCGGCCGCGAAGATTTCCGCGGCGCGCCGAACGTCCGCTTCGTCCAGCGCCTCGCTTTCGGCCCCCGACCGGTCGATACGCCCGCCTATCGGCAATCGCAGGTAGCGCGGCACCAGCACCGGCGGATAGGGCAGCCGATGCGACCAGGGATCCTCGCGAATGCCACGCCGTACTTCCAGACTGTCGCGAAATCCTTTGGTGACGAGGCAGCCGACTTTGGCGCCCTTGCCTTCCAGGAGCGTATTGGTCGCAACCGTCGAACCGTGAATGAACAAGCTGCACAGGCCAAGAAGTGCCGGAACCGCGACGCCGCGGGCGGAGGCCGCCTTTTCAAGCGCGGCCAGCACCCCCTGCGCCGGATCGGATGGCACGGTCGGGACTTTGAAGACATCGATCCCGCCCGCTCGGGATGCCAGCACCAGATCGGTAAAAGTCCCGCCGACATCGACGGCAATGTGCAGACCTTCCGCCAGTCGACGCCCGGCGGGCTCGTGCCGATCGGGCGCGCGGTAGGGCGCCCCGTCGTTCCCGGCGTGGAGCGCGGCATTCATCGCTGAGCTTTCCGTATCGGAAATTGCCCCTGCCGGCTCGGCTTGCCGTCGCGCATGGCGGCCGAAATGCGGTCGGCAATGTCCTTGGCATCGCGGGCGATCTTCTGCAACCGCGGCAGCGGCAGGCGGTAGCGCGGGCCGGAGATGCACAGGCCGGCCGCGATCCGACCATCGGCGCCGAAGATCGGCGCGGCGATGCCGCTGATTTCAGACTTCCAGGTTCCGACGTTCAGCGCATAGCCGCGGTTGCGAACTTTGACCAGTTCCTTCCGCAAAGCCTCATGAGAGGCAATCGTGGCCTCCGTCGAAACCGACAGGGTCGCCGGGAGATGCTCGGCCAGTTCCCCCTCGGACAGGAACGCCAGAATGACCAGTCCGGTCGAGGCCCAGTGGGCCGGATATCGCGAGCCGACTTCCAGATGCGCCCGCACCGGCTGGGTGGTTTCGACGCTCTGCAATACGACGACATCCTGTCCCGAGAGCGTGCCGATGAACGCGCTTTCATCGGTGGCTTCCGCCAGGTCGGTGACAAAGGGCACGGCGACGGCCAGGACTTCAAGTTCCGGGACCGCATTGCCGATTTCCCACGCCTTGAGACCCAGACGGTAAAAGCCGCCGCTAAGCCTGTCGGCATAGCCGCGGGCGGAAAGCGTCGCCAGCAACCGGTGTGCGCCGGCTTTGGACAGGCCCAGGGAACGCGCAATTTCACCTAGACCCAGCTCTTCGCGCCGGAGAGCCAAAAGCTCCAGAACATCGAGCGCGTGGCCGACGCCGGAAAGTAGCCGTTCCGGATTGGAAAACGGTGTTTCTTTCATAGAAACCACCCTAACGACACGACTTTGCTGCTGTCAATGAATTAGCCTCTGATTCCGACCCTGCCGAATCGAACCCGCCGCCGCCATGGGATGGTCCGGGCTTCGGCCCGAGGAGGTTGTTAGCGGGCTGAAGCCGGCCGTGGCGCGTGATCGCGGGCCGCCTCTTGTATAGGATGGCTCGATTGCTTACCGTGCCCGCGTCCACCCCCCGCAGAACGCCCGGAGTTTGAGGAATGACCGATACGCCCGATTACACGCCGCCCACCGTCTGGGTTTGGAACAAGCAGAACGGCGGCAGGTTCGCCAATATCAACCGTCCGATTTCCGGTCCCACGCACGAGAAGGAACTGCCGGTCGGCCGCCATCCCTTGCAGCTCTACTCGCTGGGCACGCCGAATGGCGTGAAGGTCACGATCATGCTCGAAGAGCTGCTGGCGCTCGGCCATGGCGGCGCGGAATATGATGCCTGGCTGATCCGGATCGGAGAGGGCGATCAGTTCGG
>CALCYJ010000305.1 GCA_937905845.1 uncultured Rhodospirillales bacterium | reverse complement strand
TGTAGTGATAGATCTCGGCCGAGCGCAGCAGCGCCTTGGTCGGGATGCAGCCCCAATTGAGGCAGATGCCGCCAAGCTCCGCCCGCTCCACCACGGCCGTCCGCAGGCCGAGCTGCGCCGCCCGGATCGCCGCGACATAGCCGCCGGGGCCGCCGCCGACCACCACCAGATCGAAGCTCGTCTCCGTCATCTCTCTTAACCCCTGCGATGGGCCTGCGTTCCCGGCCATGAGCTAGAGCAGCATGGTCAGCGGTTCCTCGATCAGCCCCTTGAAGGCGGCAAGCCATCTCGCCCCGAGCGCACCATCGATCACCCGGTGGTCGCAGGACAGCGTGCAGCTCATCATCGTGGCCACCGCCAGCGCGCCCTTCTCCACCACCGGCCGCGCCTCGCCCATGCCGACGGCCAGGATCGAGCCCTGCGGCGGGTTGATGACGGCGGCAAATTCCTTGATGCCGTACATGCCGAGGTTGGAGAGCGAGAAGGCGCCACCCTGATATTCCTCGGGCTTGAGCTTGCCCGCCTTGGCGCGGCCGGCAAGCTCCTTCATTTCGGCCGAGATGGCGGCGAGGCCCTTGATATCGGCCTGGCGCACCACCGGCGTGATCAAGCCGTCATCGAGCGCCACCGCCACCGCCACGTCACGGCTTTTCGCCTGAAGAATGCGGTCGCCGCCCCACAGCGCATTGGCCTCCGGCACCCGGGCCAGCGCCATGCCGCACGCCCGCACGACAAAGTCGTTGACCGAAAGTTTGTAGGCATCCGAACGCGCGTTCAACTGACCCCGCAGCGTCAGCACGGCATCGAGCTTCACCTCGATCGTGAGATAGAAATGCGGGATCGTCTGCTTCGCCTCTACCAGCCGCCGCGCGATCGTCTTGCGCATGGAAGAAAGCGGAATCTCAATAAACTCCCCCGGCGGTGCGAGTGGCGCGACCGGTGCGACCGGCGCGAGTGGCGCGGCCACGGCGGGAGGTGCAGCCACGGCGGACGGCAGCGCCGCGGGCGATGGTGCGGCCACCGCCGGTGGTGCGGCCACGGCGGCCGCAACATCCGCCTTGACGATACGCCCATGCGGCCCCGAGCCAGCGATGCCGGAAAGTGCGATCCCCGCCGTCTGCGCCAGCCGCCGCGCCAACGGACTGGCAAAAATCCGTCCCGCCGCCGGTGCAACCGGTGCGACCGGCACGACCGGTGCGGCCGCCGGCGCGGCCGGTGCGGTTACTGGGGCAGCGGAGGCGGCGGCTGCCGCCGGCACTGCCTGAGCCACCGGCGCTGCCGGTGGGGCGGCATCGAGAGCGCCGGCGGCCTCGCCCTCGGCCAGGATCAGCGCGATCGGCCTATTGACCGCGACCCCTTCCGTCCCTTCCGCCACCAGGATCCGCCCGAGCGTCCCCTCGTCGATCGCCTCGACTTCCATCGTCGCCTTGTCGGTCTCGATCTCCGCCAGGACCGTCCCCGCCGTCACAGCATCCCCCTCCCGGACATGCCATTTCGCGAGCTTCCCCTCCGTCATCGTCGGCGACAGCGCCGGCATCAGAACCTCGATCGGCATTCCACCCTCCCGCTTTCAGCGCCGGTAGCAGACGGCTTTCGCCGCCGCGACCACATCCGCGACCTGGGGCAAGGCCAGCTTCTCGAGATTGGCGGCATAGGGCATGGGCACGTCCTTGCCGGCCACGCGCTGCACCGGCGCATCGAGCCAGTCGAAGGCCTGCTCCATGATCACCGCCGCGATCTCGGCACCGATGCCGCAGGCCGCCCAGCCCTCCTCCACCGTCACCACACGGTTGGTGCGGGCGACGGACGCGATAATCGTCTCGTGATCGAGCGGGCGGATGCTGCGCAGATCGATCACCTCCGCCTCGATCCCCTCCTTGGCCAGCTCGTCCGCTGCCGCCAGCGCCAGGCCGGTCGCGAAGGAAAAGCCGATCAGGGTCACGTCGCGCCCCGGCCGCGCCACTCGCGCCTTGCCCAGCGGCAGCACGAAATCGGCGATCTCCGGCACGTCGAAACTGCGGCCGTACAGCATCTCGTTTTCCAGGAACACCACCGGATTGGGGTCGCGGATCGCCGCCTTCAACAACCCCTTGGCATCGGCCGCGCTATAGGGCGCCACCACCTTGAGCCCCGGACAATGGGCGTACCAGGAGGCATAGCACTGCGAATGCTGCGCCCCGACGCGCGCGGCGGCGCCGTTCGGGCCGCGGAACACGATCGGGCAGCCCATCTGGCCGCCCGACATGTAGCGCGTCTTGGCGGCCGAATTCACGATCTGATCGATCGCCTGCATGGAGAAGTTGAAGGTCATGAATTCGACGATCGGCTTCAGCCCGCCGAAAGCGGCGCCGACGCCCAAGCCGGTAAAGCCGTGTTCGGTGATCGGCGTATCGATCACCCGCGCCGCCCCGAACTCCTCCAGCAGCCCCTGGCTCACCTTGTAGGCGCCCTGGTATTCCGCCACCTCCTCGCCCATGAGGAAAACATCAGGGTCGCGCCGCATCTCCTCCGCCATCGCATCGCGCAGCGCCTCGCGTACCGTCATGCTGCGCATCGGCGTGCCCGGCGGTATCTCCGTCGGCCCAGCCGGTGCGACCGGTGCGACCGCCGGCGCGGCCGGAGCGGTTATTAGGGCAGCGGAGGCGGCGGCTGCCGCCGGCACTGCCTGAGCCACCGGCGCTGCCGGTGGGGCGGCATCGAGAGCGCCGGCGGCCTCGCCCTCGGCCAGGATCAGCGCGATCGGCCTATTGACCGCGACCCCTTCCGTCCCTTCCGCCACCAGGATCCGCCCGAGCGTCCCCTCGTCGATCGCCTCGACTTCCATCGTCGCCTTGTCGGTCTCGATCTCCGCCAGGACCGTCCCCGCCGTCACAGCATCCCCCTCCCGGACATGCCATTTCGCGAGCTTCCCCTCCGTCATCGTCGGCGACAGCGCCGGCATCAGAACCTCGATCGGCATTCCCTGTCTCCTCACGCCGACTTCAGTACGTCGGTCCACAATTCCGCCGGATCGGGCTCGGGGCTCGCCTGGGCGAAGTCGGCCGCCTGCGAGACGACCTCCTTCACCTCGCGGTCGATCTCCTTCAGCGCCGCCTCGTCGGCACCGCCGCTCTCCAGCAGGCGCTTGCGCACCTGGTCGATCGGATCGTGCTCGGCGCGCATCTTGGTGACCTCGTCCTTGGAGCGGTATTTCGCCGGATCCGACATCGAATGCCCGCGGTAGCGATAGGTCTTCATTTCCAGGATCATCGGGCCCTTGCCGTTGCGGCACCAGGCCACCGCCTCGGTGGCTTGGCGCTGCACCGCCACGACATCCATGCCGTCGACCGCCCGCCCGGGGATGGCGAAACTCTCGCCGCGGCGGTAGAGATCGACCGTCGCCGACGACCGCCCGACCGCGGTGCCCATGGCATATTGGTTGTTCTCGATCACATAGAGCACCGGCAGCTTCCACAATTCCGCCATGTTGAAGGATTCATAGACCTGCCCCTGGTTGGCCGACCCATCGCCGAAATAGCAGACGGTGATGCCGCCGTTCTTGCGATAGGCCTGGGCGAAGGCGAGGCCGGTGCCGATCGGCACCTGCGCGCCGACGATGCCGTGGCCGCCGTAGAATTCCTTCTCGCGGCTGAACATGTGCATCGAGCCGCCCTTGCCCTTGGAATAGCCATCGCGCCGCCCGGTCAGTTCCGCCATCACGCCGCGCGCCGCCATGCCGCAGGCGAGCATATGGCCGTGGTCGCGGTAGCTGGTGATCACCCGGTCGCCCGGCGAGAGCGCCGCCTGTACCCCCACCACCACCGCTTCCTGGCCGATATAGAGGTGGCAGAAACCCCCGATCAGGCCCATGCCATACATCTGGCCCGCCTTCTCCTCGAAGCGGCGGATCAGCAGCATGTCGCGGTAATAGCGTAGAAGCTGGTCGGCATCGATCTCGCGGCCGGGCGCACCGGCCGCCTTGCGCGGCCTGCTGCTGTCCGATCCGGCTTTCGCCTTGCGCACGGCTTTTGCCATGAAACTGTCTCCTGTACGTCCTCCGGGAGCCCTGGAGCCCAATCTGCCGGAAAGCGGATCCGCTTTCCCCGTCAAGGATTAAGCATCCACACGATAGTCCAGAGCCTTGTCGCCTCGTCCATCAGCGTGTGAAGGGCTCTAGAAAGCGACAATATCCGTTGTTTTTCAAGTACTAAGATAAATTAACTGATATTGAGTTAATATCATGGCCGCGGAAAGAGAAAATTTCTCAAGCCGCAAAAGGGCTTCGCCCCGCGCACGCCGGTGGCCGGCAGAATTAAGGGGGATAAGACCGGCCGCGGCCGGAAAGCCCGACATCAAACCGCAGGCCCCGATCCAATCGAAAATGCGCTCGCAGGTTTCTCTGAGAAGGCGTCAGGGAGCCTTGCCGGGTTGAGCGCCCGCGGGCTGGAGGAAGAGCACGGTTTCGTCGGGGCGCACCTCGTCCAGCACCCGACGCGCCTGCTCGTCCAGCATATCGAGATCGAGCCCGTCGGGACGCAGCAGGGCGACGCGGTGCTCCAGCGCCTGACGGGCCGCCGCCGTCTGGGCCACCTGCTCGCGCACCTGGTCGATCTGCTGGCTCAGGCGCGCATAGGCCCTGAGGCCGCGCTCGCCATCGACCATGTAATAGCCGAAATAGACGATGGCACAGAGACAGATCACCGGCGTGACGGCAGCCCGGGCGCGGCGGCGCAATTCATGCAGCAAACTCATGGGCGAATCGAATCAAAGGGCACCGGCAGGGTCAATGGAAATCGCCATCCAACGGTAAAAAAACACGATTAAGCCACTCTTCGCCGCCCCGCGAGGCTTTCTGCCGGCCGATCGGCGGCATCGCGGCGACGCCGGCTTTCTTTCGAGTCGGACGGCCCGAGCGAGCCCGGGCCGGGCCGCTCAGGCGCGCAGGACGCCGCGCCCGGCATAGCGGGCGGCGGTGCCAAGCTCCTCCTCGATGCGGATGAGCTGGTTGTATTTGGCCAGGCGGTCGGAGCGGGAGAGCGAGCCGGTCTTGATCTGCCCGCAATTGGTCGCGACCGCGAGATCGGCGATGGTGGCATCTTCCGTCTCGCCCGAACGGTGGGACATCACGACGCGATAGGCGCTGCGCTGCGCCAGTTCGACCGTTTCGAGCGTTTCGCTCAACGTGCCGATCTGGTTGACCTTGACCAGGATGGCATTGCCGATGCCGCGCGCGATCCCCTCGCCCAGGCGCTTCGGGTTGGTGACGAAAATATCGTCGCCCACGAGCTGCACCTTCTTCCCCAGCGCCGCGGACAGCGCCGCCCAGCCCTCCCAATCGTCCTCGGCCATGCCGTCTTCGATCGAATAGATCGGATAGCGGGCGATCAGGTCTTCGTAATAGCGCACCATGCCGGCGGCATCGAGCACCTTGCCCTCGCCGGCGAGATGATAGCGTCCCTCGCGGAAGAATTCCGACGCGGCGGCATCGAGCGCCAGCATGACGTCTTCGCCGGGACGATAGCCCGCCCCCTCGATCGCCTTGAGAATGAAATCGAGCGCCGCCTCGCTCGACGAGAGCGCCGGCGCGAAGCCGCCTTCATCGCCGACATTGGTATTGTGGCCGGCATCCTTGAGCTGCCGGCGCAGGCTGTGGAACACTTCCGCCCCCATGCGCACAGCTTCGGCCAGGCTCGCGGCGGCAACCGGGGCGATCATGAATTCCTGGACGTCGATCGGATTGTCGGCATGGGCGCCGCCGTTGATGATATTCATCATCGGCACCGGCAGGACACACGAGGACGCGCTGCCGACATGGCGCCACAGCGGCAGGCCGAGGTCGAGCGCCGCCGCCTTGGCTACCGCGAGGCTGGTGCCGAGCAGGGCATTGGCGCCGAGGCGGCTTTTATTGGGTGTGCCGTCGAGTTCGACGAGCAGGCGATCGATCTCGATCTGCCGATCCGCCTCCATGCCTGAGAGCAGGTCGTAGATCTCGCCATTGACGGCGGCAACCGCCTGCCTTACCCCCTTGCCGCCGAAGCGGGCGCGGTCGCCATCGCGCAACTCCACCGCCTCGTGCGCCCCGGTCGAAGCCCCCGACGGCACCGCCGCCCGTCCCAGCGCCCCCGATTCCAGCAGCACATCCACCTCGATGGTGGGATTGCCGCGGCTGTCCAGGATCTCGCGGCCCTTGATATCGATGATGGCGGTCATGTCTGGCTCCGATTCAAGCAGGGTGTAGGCTGGCAGGGTTCGGGCTGGTTCCGGCCGGCTGCGCGGCATGGCCCCGGCGCCCCCTGATTAGCCTTAGCGGCGGCCGGACACAAGGGGCCGCCCGGAAACGGCCGGATTTCGCCCCTCACGATAACGAACCTCGCGCCACCCCGGCCGCGACCTGGCGGCCGACCCGGCTTTCGCGATAGGTGATATAGAGGCCCGAGCCGACGATCACCGCCGCGCCCACCCAGGTCCAGCCGTCGGGAAAATCGCCGAAGGCGACAAAGCCGATGATCGTGGCGCCGATGAGCTGGCCGTAGCCGAACGGCGAGACGATCGAGGCCGGCGCATAGCCATAGGCCTTGACGACGAAATAATGGCCAAGCCCGCCCGACAGGCCGAGCGTGAGGAAGACCAGCCAGTGCCACCAGACAAAGGGCAGGCGGACGCCGAACGGCAGCGCGATGGAGGAGGCCACCAGCCCGACCATGGCGACATAGACGATCGAGGTTTCGGCCGAATCGCTGGCCGAGATCTTGCGCGAGAGGATCTGGTAGAGCGCGAAGCAGGCGGCATTGCCGAGCACCAGGAGCGAAGACCAGTGCGCGACATCGGTGCCGGGGCGGATGATGATCAGCGCGCCGGCGAAGCCGACGAAGACGGCGGCCCAGCGCCGGGGGCCGACCCGCTCGCCCAGAAACGGCACCGCCAGCGCCGTCACCATGATCGGGCCGACGAAATTGATCGCCACGGCGGTGGCGAGCGCGATCGTCTTCAAGGCGACGAAGAACAGGATCGTCGCGCAGAGCAGCAGCAGCGACCGGCAGATCTGCAAGCCGGGGCGCGCCGTCACGAACAGGCGAAGCCCGCGCTTGGGCAGGAACAGCGCCACCATGAAGACGAAATGGCCGGCATAGCGCGCCCAGACGATCTCCGGCATCGGATAGAATTGACCGAGCAGCTTGGCCGAGCCGTTGAGCACCGGCAGCATCACCATCGCCACGCACATGCAGGCGACGGCGGGGAGGATGGCGTCACCCTCTCTCGGGCCGGATATTTTCATGAAAGCCAACCGCCTTCCCCACGACCGCCGCGAAACCGGGCCGAGCGACGAGCCGCTCAGTTCCCCTTGGCCAGACGGTCGAAGTCCATCAGGCGGCCGATCAGATCCGGCATATCGGCGAGCGGAACCATATTGGGGCCGTCGGAGGGCGCCCGATCGGGATCGCGGTGGGTCTCGACGAAGACGGCGGCGACGCCGACCGCCGCCGCGGCCCGCGCCAGCACGGGGACGAACCGCCGCTCGCCGCCCGAGCTTGTGCCCTGCCCGCCCGGCTGCTGCACCGAGTGGGTGGCGTCGAACACCACCGGGCAGCCGGTCTCGGCCAGGATCGGCAGCGAACGCATGTCGCTTACCAGCGTGTTATAGCCGAAGGAGGCGCCGCGCTCGCACACCAGCACGTTGGGATTGCCGGCCTGCTCGAACTTCGCCACCACGTTCCGCATGTCCCAGGGCGCCAGGAACTGGCCCTTCTTGACATTGACCGGCCGTCCCGTCGCCGCTGCCGCCAGCAGCAGATCGGTCTGGCGGCAGAGGAAGGCCGGGATCTGGAGCACATCGACCATGCCGGCCACCGCCGCGCATTGCTCGGCGGCATGCACGTCGGTCAGGACCGGCACGCCGATCTCGCTCCGCACCGCCGCGAACACCGGCCGCGCCGCCTCCAGCCCGACGCCGCGCGCCGAATCGAGGCTGGTGCGGTTGGCCTTGTCGAACGAGGTCTTGTAGATGAGCTTGATGCCGAGCCGGTCGGCCATCGCCTTCAGGCTGCCTGCCATATCGAGCGCATGCGCCATCCCCTCCATGGCGCAAGGCCCGGCGATCAGCACCAGCGGCAGGTCGTTGCCGATGTGGAAATCGGCGACCGGCACATGCCGCGGCGGGAGGGATTGCCTGTCTTCCTTCAACGGATATGATCTTCCTTCAACGGATCGTCCCCTCTTTCATACCCGTTTCATACCAGCCGCGACTGATGCACCGCCGCCTTGATGAAAGAGGCGAAGAGCGGATGCGGGTCGAAGGGCTTGGATTTCAACTCGGGGTGGAATTGTACGCCGATAAACCAGGGATGCGCCGGAATCTCGATGATCTCCGGCAGGGTGCCATCGGGGGAGAGGCCGGAAAACAGCAACCCCTGGGCTTCGAGCTGCGGGCGATAGGCGATATTGACCTCGTAGCGGTGGCGGTGGCGCTCGGAAATCGCGCTCGCGCCATAAATCTCGGCCACCTTGCTGCCGGCCAGAAGCCGGGCCTCGTAGGCGCCGAGCCGCATGGTGCCGCCAAGATCGCCCTCGGCATTGCGGAGTTCGGCGACCCCGCCGCGGCTCCATTCCGTCATCAGCCCGACCACGGCGTGGGGCGTCGGGCCGAATTCGGAACTGGAGGCGTCCTTGATGCCGGCGAGGCTGCGCGCCGCCTCGATCACCGCCATCTGCATGCCGAAACAGATGCCGAAATAGGGCACGGCGCGTTCGCGGGCGAAGGTCACCGCCTTGATCTTGCCTTCCGAGCCGCGCTCGCCGAAGCCGCCCGGCACCAGGATACCGTGCACCCCTTCCAGCCGGTGCACGGTATGCTCGCCCTGCTCGAAGGCTTCCGATTCGAGCCATTCGAGCTTGACGCGGACATGATTGGCGATGCCGCCATGCACCAGCGCCTCGGCCAGCGACTTGTAGGCATCCTTGAGGCCGGTGTATTTGCCGACAATGGCGATCGCCACCTCGCCTTCCGGCTGGTGCAGCCGCTCGGTCACGCCGCGCCAGCGGCCAAGATCGGGCGCCGGCGCGTGTTCGATGCCGAATCCGCGCAGCACCTGCTCGTCCAGACCCTCGGCGTGATAATGCAGCGGCGCCTCGTAGATGCTGGCGACATCGAGCGCCTGGATGACCGCCTCGCGCCGGACATTGCAGAACAGCGCGATCTTGCGCCGGTCGCTTTCCGGGATCGGCCGCTCCGAGCGGCATAGCAGCACGTCGGGCTGAATACCGATGGAGCGCAGCTCCTTCACCGAATGCTGCGTCGGCTTGGTCTTGAGTTCGCCCGCCGCGGCGATGAAGGGCACCAGGGTCAGGTGCATGTAGAGCGCCCGCTCGCGGCCAAGATCGAGGCCCAACTGGCGGATCGCCTCGAAGAAGGGCAGGCCCTCGATGTCGCCGACGGTGCCGCCGACCTCGATCAGCATGAAATCGTGCCCCTCGGATTCGGCCAGCACGAAATCCTTGATCGCGTCGGTGATATGCGGGATCACCTGCACCGTCGCCCCGAGATAATCGCCCCGCCGCTCCTTGGCGATCACCGTCTGATAGATGCGCCCGGTGGTGACATTGTCGCTCTGGCGCGACGGCACGCCGGTGAAGCGCTCGTAATGGCCAAGGTCGAGATCGGTCTCCGCCCCGTCGTCGGTGACATAGACCTCGCCATGCTGATAGGGGCTCATGGTGCCGGGATCGACGTTGATATAGGGGTCGAGCTTGCGCAGCCGCACCTTGTAGCCGCGCGCTTGCAGCAGCGCCGCCAGGGCCGCCGCCGCCAAACCCTTGCCAAGCGAAGAAACCACGCCGCCGGTGATGAAGATGAACCGCGTCATGGAGCTACACACTAGAGCGGAATCCGATTCCGTGGAACCGGATTTCGCCCCCGACCCGCCGATGCGACGCCGCCTCCAAGCGGAAGCGGCACAGGCCCATCCATCGCGCCGGACACGGGAATTGCCGCCGCTCGAACAAATTCATCAACCTTTCACCGGCTTGCGACTGAGAGGGACCGCGAAGGCGTACCGAAGCCTATTTCCCCGGCCCGGCCGGAGCGTTCGGCGCGGCCGGTGCAGCCGGAACGCTCGGAGCGGCCGGCGCGGCCGGCGCGGCCGGTGCGGAGGATTTGGCCGGGGGAGAGGGTTTCGTCGCCGGCGTCGCCGGCGTCGCGGCCTTGGAGCTTCCCGGAACGGGTACCGCGGGGGTGCCGGCCGGCGGCGCCAGGTCGAGAATCGAGCGCGGCTTATGGTGCCGGCTGGCGAGAACGGCGAGCGCGATCGAGGTGGCAAAGAACAGCGCCGCCAGGATGGCCGTGGTGCGGGTGAGAAGATTGCCCGCGCCCCGCCCCGTCATCAGCCCGCCGCCACCGCCACCGCCGCCGATGCCGAGCGCGCCGCCCTCCGAGCGCTGAAGCAGCACCACCACCACCAGGGCGATGGCGAGCAGAACCTGAATGATCAGCAGCAAGGTTTGCATAAACAAGATCCCGAATCAGCCGAGGGCGCGGCCAAACGACCGCGGCGCCGCCCGTCGTCCGGCGGTTCGCGGGCTGCGCGCTTTTACAACAATCCGTCCCGCTGTGCCAGCCGCAAGTTCGCCCCCCCCGGTTTGCCGGCGGGCCTTGAGCGACCAGCACCCGAGCCTCACCCCTTCGCCGCCTGGTTGTCGAAGGCGGCGCCGGTGGTGCCGTGCTCGATCCGAAGCTCGCGCTTGAGCAGCTTGCCCGAGGTATTGCGCGGCAGCGTCTCGACAAAGATGACGCGCTTGGGCACCTTGAAGGGCGCCAGCAACCCGCGCGCATGGGTGATCAGCGCCTCGGCGCTGACGCTCTGCTCTTTCCTCAGCACGACGATGGCGGTGACCGCCTCGATCCATTTCGGGTCGGGCAGGCCGATCACCGCCACTTCGGACACCGCGGGGTGGGTGAAGAGCGCCTCCTCGACCTCGCGGCTGGCGACGATGACGCCGCCGGTCTTGATCACGTCCTTCAGCCGGTCGACGACGAAGATATAGCCGGCCTCATCCATGGTGCCGACGTCGCCGGAATGAAACCAGCCGCCGGCAAAGGCCTGCCGCGTCTCCTCGGGCTTGTTCCAATAGCCGGTGAGAAGCTGTGGCGAGCGGTGCACGATCTCGCCCTGGACGCCGGGCGGCACGTCGCGCATCTCGTCGTCGACGATGCGCGTCTCGACATTGAGCACCGCCCGGCCGGCCGAGGCGGGCCGCGCGTCATGCTCCTCGGGCCGCAGCACGGTGGCGAGCGGCGCGATCTCGCTCTGGCCATAGCAATTGAAGGCGCGCACCCCCGGCAGGCGCCGGCGCAACTCCTGCAGCACCGGCACCGGCATGATCGAGGCGCCGTAATAGAGATTGTGCAGCGAGGTCAGCGTGCGCCGGTCGAAATCGGCATGGCGCAGCAGGCTGATCCAGACGGTCGGCGGCGCGAAGAACGAGGTGATGCCCTGCTCCTCGATCAGCTTCAGGCAGAGATCGGGCAGCGGCTGCTCGATCAGGATGGTTAGGGCGCCGACGAGCAGATGCGGCATGGAAAAGACATGCATTTGTGCCGAATGGTAGAGCGGCAGGGCGGCGAGCGAGCGATCCCCCGGCCCGAATTCGAGATCGATGATGCAGCTCATATATTCCACCAGCAGCGCGCGGTGCGTTATCATCGCGCCCTTGGGCGCCGCCGTGGTACCGGACGTATAGAGAAGCTGCACCAGGTCCTCGTCGCCCACCGCCGCCGCGTCGGCGAGCGCGGTCGGCGCGTCCTCGTCGCGGGCGATGGCGAGCATGTCGAACGGCGCGCCGCCGGCGAAGCTGCCGCGAATTGCGATGCTGCGGGCCGGTTCGACCCGTTCCACCTCGCCCACCAGCGCCTGGTCGTAGAACAATCCCCGCGCCCCCGATTGTTCGAGGATATAGGCCAGTTCCTGGCCTCTCAGGGCGTAATTGATCGGCACATGCACCAGGCCGGCGCGGGCGCAGCCGAGCCAGGCCAGGAAAAAGGCGTCCGAATTCCGCCCATAGGCCGCCACCCGGTCGCCCGGGCGCAGCCCGCTTTCCAACAGGCGGTGCGCGATGCGGCTCGCCGCCCGGTCGATGGCGGCAAAGCTCCAGCGGCGATCGAGAAAGACCAGCGCTTCCCGATCGCGGAATTTCGCCGCCGCCCGCCGCACGGCGTCGCCGATCGTGTCCCGCCGCGCGCGCATTGTGGTGCCGGTTTCCATCCCGTCCATCCGACCTCCCTCCCCTCGCCCGGCCTTGACTGCAAACGGGCCTTGCCGCGCCATCATGGCAAAACGCCGCCGCCGTGAAAAGAGCGCCGCGCCTCGAGGTGCGGGCGTCAGGCTGTGGGTTTCAGGCCGCGGGCTTCAGGCCGAAATCGTAATCGAGCGTCAGGCCGTTCCCGTCGGCGGCGGGGCGGAATTCGACGATCAGCGAGTTCTTGACCCCGAAGACCGCATCCGAATCGAGATAGGGATCGCCGGCGGCGAAAAGATGGGTGGTCAGGCTTTCGTATCCCGGCGCCTGGACGATGAAATGGATATGCGCCGGGCGGAAGGGATGGCGGCCCAGCGCTGCCAGCATCCGCCCGACCGTGCCGTCGGTCGGAAGCGGATAGCTCGCGGGCTTCACGGTGCGGAAATGAAAGGCGCCGGCGCCGTCGGTGCGGAAGCGGCCGCGCAGGTTGAACGCCGGCTGGGTCGGGTCCTGGGTGTCGTAGAAGCCGTTCGGCGCCGTCTGCCAGACATCGACCAGCGCGCCGGCGATGGGCTGGCTGCCGGGGGTGAGGACGCGGCCCCGGACCGCGACCGGCTCGCCGCCGCCGCCGCGCATGATCGTGGCGCCGGGCTCAAGCTCGGGGGCGCCGGCGACATAGAACGGCCCGAGGACGGTTGATTCCGTTGCGCCTTCCGGCTTGCGGTGGTTGATCGCATCCACCAGCATCGACAGGCCGAGCACATCGGACAGCAGGATGAATTCCTGGCGCCTTTCGTCGCACATCTGGCCGGTCGCGGTCAAGAAGCGGATGCCCTCGGCCCATTCCGCCTCGCTCAGCTCGACCTCCCGGGCAAAAGCGTGGAGATGGCGGATCAAGGCCGTCATGATCGATTGCAGCCGCGGGTCGGAACAGCTCGCAAGCTTTTCTATCACCGCCTCGGTCAAGGTTTCTTCGCTCGCTTCCCGCATCGTTCCGCTCCCTGAATAAACGATCTATCCGCCGATCCGCGCGCCGTCGGCCGGCGGGCCGCCCTCGAAGGCGTCCTGCAGCAGGCGGCGGATGGCGCCGCGCTCGATCGGGCGTGGATTATAGTAAGGATCGAGGCACGCCAGGTCCGCCGCCTCGTCGAGGCCGCCTTCCGGCATGCCGATATCGCGCAGCGCCACTTTCCCGCCGAGGCCCTGCACCAGGGCGTAAAGCCCCGCCGCGGCATCGGCCGCCCCCAGCGCCCGCGCCGCCCGCGCCATGGCGGAAGGGGCCGCGCGACGGTTGTAGGCGGCGACATGCGGCAGAAGGATCGCATGGGTCTCGGCATGCGGCAGGTCGAACCGTCCGCCCAGCACATGGCAGAGCTTGTGGTGTAGTGCCATGCCGACGGCGCTGAGCGTCAGGCCGGCGAGCCAGGCGCCATAGAAGGCATCGCCCCGGGCCGCCAGATCGTCCGGCTGCGCGATCACGACGGGCAGCGCCGCGGCCAGCGCGCGGATCCCCTCCTCGGCCATGAGGGACGTCACCGGATTGGCAGCCTCGGCATAAAGCGCCTCGAAACAATGGGCGAGAGCGTTCATGCCGGAGGGGCCGCTCACCGCCGCCGGCAGGCCAAGGGTTAAGACCGGATCGTAGATGACGCAGCGCGGCAGGACCCGGACATGGCGCTCGGTGCGCTTGCGCCCCTCTTCCGTAATGCCGACGATGGGCGTCATCTCGGAGCCGGAATAGGTGGTGGGCAGCGCCAGGATCGGCAGGCCGCTCTCCAGCGCGATCGCCTTGGCGAGGCCGATCGTCGAGCCGCCGCCGGCCGCGACCAGGCCATCGGCGGCAAGCCGCAAAGCCTCCGCCCGCGCCGCCTGCGCGGCCGCGATCGGCACATGCATCACGGCGCCGGCAAAACAACCTGCCGCCCGCGCCCCGAGCGCGCCTGCCACCCGCAGGCCAAGCGGCCGCTGTCCCGGCGTCGTCAACACCAGCGCCCGGGCGATGCCGAGCCGTTCCGCCTCGGCCCCGATACGCTCGACCATGCCGGACCCGAACAGGACCCGGACGGGAAGCTGGTCATAGATAAAGGGCTGCATCGCTCCACCGATCCGGATCACGACGCCGGCACGGCGGCGTCCCGCGGCAGGGCGGAAAACCAGTCCAGATCGGCCCGGAGATCGACCACGCCGCCGATGACGACGACGACCGGCGGCTTGAGGGCGGCGGCGGTGGCGGCGGCGGCGCAGGTGCCGAGCGTCGCGACCACGACCTGCTGGCCCGGCAGCGTGGCATGGCCGATCACCGCGACTTTCTCCTCCGCCCCCCGCCCGGCCTTCAGCAGCCGTTCGGCGATGGCGGGCAGATGCTGCAAGGCCATATAGACGACGATCACCGGCGAGCCGCGGGCGATCGCCGCCCAATCGACACTGCCCGCCACGTCGCCGGCGGCGTCGTGCCCGGTGATGAAGGTCGCGGCCGAGTTCGTGTCGCGATGGGTGAGCGGGATCCCGGCATAGGCGAGGCCGCCGATGCCGGCGGTGATCCCCGGGATCACCCGGAAGCGCACGCCGGCCTGCGCCAGGCCCAGCGCCTCCTCGCCGCCGCGGCCGAAGACGAAAGGATCCCCGCCCTTCAGCCGCAGCACCCGCTTGCCCGAACCCGCCAATTCGATCAGCCGCCGGGTGATGTCGGGCTGGGTTGGCGACGGCTTGCCGCCGCGCTTGCCGGCATATTCCAGCACCGCCCCCGGCCGCGCCCGCTCCAGGATCCCGGGATCGACCAGCGCGTCATAGACGATCACATCCGCCTGCCTGAGCCCGTTCAGCGCATGCAGGGTCAAAAGCCCGGCATCCCCCGGACCCGCCCCCGCCAGCCATACCCAGCCCGGCTCGAAAACCGGCAGATCCCGCAACCAATCGTCCATGGCTTATTCTAGAGCAGGATCTGGGAAAAGTGGTGCCCGCTTTTCGCGGGAGATTACGCCCCGCGAGCCGCACGATCCCGAGCGGAAAACCCGATCAGCCCGGCCAGGCCGGCCAGGAACAGGACGATCGTCGGCGGCTCCGGTACCACCTGCCCCTCGGCCGCGTACCCGATGCTCATGACAAAGCTGAGCGACCCGCCGGCCGGGATGGCGATCGGTGCCATTCCACTGACAAAATCCGGGGAAAAATCGCAGCCAATACGTATAGACGCGGATAGACCGACCTCCTAGATCGCCAAGTCTGCCCACACCCCAAAAACGCTTGGGTGGTGTGCATAGCGTGCATAACCGGGATTTTATAGCAGATGCCGGACGTTACGCTGATACGGGGTCGGGACAATTCCGTGAGCTAAATGTGGGCCTTAATCTTCTTGCTCAAGGCTGTTTGCCACTATTACCGTACCCCGGCGTGGGGGCCATGAGAATGAGCGAGAATCATGCCGAATATCTGGCTGAATGCCTTCGGAAAGAGATCTGCCCAACCTGCCACGGGCCTCTCGTCAAAAAGCATGGGACCGGTCAATTTAAGGACGGCGTGTTCTGCTCTCTCACTTGCGAAGCCACATGGCGTGGCGAGGAAGTCAGACGACGGCATTTGGCAAAGTTGAAACAAGATGGTAAGCGGCACGATTGAGACCGGAGCATATGCGCGTGACTTGTTGGGGGCAGCAAATCCGCGAGAGAAGCCTGCCGTCCTGCGAGTGCCGGAAGGCGTCGAACCCCATCAATCGCTGAAAACGTTCATTGAGAGTGGCGTAATCACCGCCAGCAACCCTATCACTGATGAGCAAATTCAGCCCGCAAGCCTTGATCTGCGACTGGGGTCAGTCGCATATCGAATCCGCGCCAGCTTTCTGCCTGACCGTCGCTCGGAAGTGCTGGACAAAGTGCTGGGAGCAATGGATGGCCACGAAATTGACCTATCGGCTGGGACGGTCCTAGACAGAGACCAAGTTTATTTGATCCCGCTTCAAGAGTCGTTGGCTCTCCCGCGTTCCATCCATGGTCTGGCGAATCCTAAGAGCTCTACCGGTCGCCTGGACGTGTTGACTAGGTTAATTACCGAAAAAGGTACGGCTTTCGATGAAATCGATAGTGGTTACCGCGGTAGGCTATATGTGGAAGTCACGCCGCAAACTTTCAGTGTGGTTGTGCGCCCCGGTACCCGACTCAATCAAATTCGTTTGGTCCGTGGCAACGGCAATATGACATTAAGAGGCGAGCGTCTCAAAGTCCCATACCGCGCTGGTGAGCTTGTATCGAATCCAAGCGGGAAGCTCGCCGCACATGAAAGTCTCGTGCCTGTGGCCATTGATCTCCAGGGGAGCGGCCTGCACAATCCGATCGGGTTCCGCGCTAAGCGATTTACAGGCCGGATCGATCTCGACAAGAAGCGGTACTATGACTGGGAAGACTATTGGGAGCCTATTTACCCGAGGAATGGAACGCTCATCCTAGACCCAGGAGAGTTTTACATTCTTGTCACGCGGGAGCATGTTGGCGTCCCTCCGAACTTGGCGGCGGAAATGGTGGCATATGAAACGCGATCGGGCGAATACCGCGTTCACTACGCGGGTTTTTTTGACCCAGGGTTTGGCCACCCTCTAAGTACTCAAGGAAGCCGAGCCGTGCTAGAGGTGCGCTCGCAGATACCGTTCATGCTGGAACACGGCCAAACCGTTGGGTGGCTCAGTTATGAGAAGATGTCCTCTCAACCGCTTCTTGTTTATGGACAAGGGATCGGGTCAAACTATCAAGGTCAAGGTCTCGCACTTGCCAAGCAATTTAAGCCATTTTTGCCGCGGTCATAACGTAAGTATTTTATAGCCAGGCCTTGGCCGGCGATCGTTCGTGGCCCGACCAAGCGAGGTTTGGGTCATGCCGGATGGCGGCATCTGTGTCAGGACGACGGGCGGCGTTTGATAAGCGCACCCTGAAGCCTGATCCAGCCATAAAAAAAGGCCGCCGGGTTTTGGTCCGGCGGCCCAAGTCTAGGGAGGAAACGCCCAGGAAGGGCATTGACGCCGAAGCGTCGAAAGTACCTTATACCGCAGCGCACAAAAGGTCAAGAGCCCTGTCTTGTTCTGGTACTCTCGTCAGGTGCTCTTTTCAGCAATCCCACATCTGAAATCCGCGCCCGGCAATCCGGCCCGGCTGGTGTTTCAGCCGGATGCGCGCCCGGTCGAGCAGATCCAGCAATTCGTCCCGCCCGACGCCGTCGCGTAGCATGAGCTGAACCACGATCGGGTCTTCCAGCATCTCGCCCAGCGCGGGCTCCCTTCGGTTAGAAACCATGGTCTCCTCCTGGGGCTTGGGGATGGGCCAAGGCGAAATCGAAACCGTGAAATCGGGCACCGCTGCCGATCGCCGATCCCGGGGGCATCGATCCCTTGAGCCCTCGATCGGGAGTATCGCACGGCTTCATGACACACCTTTGACACCCATGAAGGCCAGTGACAAGGATGGGGCGCCGGCGGGAAAGGGGTCGGATCCTTGCGTCACTCCGCCGCCGGCACGGGACGCGGCTGCCCGGCCTCGTCGATCGCGACATAGACGAATGTGCCCTCGGTGACGCGGATTTCCTGGGGGGCGAGGCGGCGGGGGACCAGGGTCTCGAGCACGGTCGTCAGCGACGGACGGCCGACCCGGTCGACCCGCCCGTAGATGGATACGAGGTCGCCGACCC
>CALCYJ010000304.1 GCA_937905845.1 uncultured Rhodospirillales bacterium | reverse complement strand
ATTTGGCGCGAATTCTGATCACCCGGCTGATCCAGCCGGTCGGAAAGCGCGCTAAGCCTGTTCCGCAAAAGTGGATGCCACTTTTGCGACAAGAACAGGCTTAGATATTGATTTGGCGCGAATTCTGATCACCCGGCTGATCCAGCCGGTCGGAAAGCGCGCTAAAGCCTATTGGCTGGAAAAGGCCCTTCAGGCCGGGTCGGCGGAGGCGAGCTCGCCATCGAGATCGCCTTCGCTCTCTCCCTCGCCGTCGCCATCGCCCTCGTCATTGCCGACGTTCGGCTGCGGCGAAAAGCCCGGCGGCTGACCGTTGGTCGCGGGTCGGCCGCCGTTGCTCGCCATCATGATGCGGTAGTAATGCTCGGCATGCTGCAGAAAATTCTCTGCCGCGATGCGGTCGCCGATCGCCGTCGCGTCGCGCGCGAGTTGACAATAGCGATCAAAGATATGGGCGGCGGTGCCGCGGATCTTCACGTCGGGGCCGTTGCTGTCAAAATTGCGCTGGCCGCCCATGGGATGCGGCTTGCGGCCGTTCGAACGCCCGCCACGCGAACGCTTTTGATTGACTGGTCTCATGTGTTTTCGGTTTGCTCTCGCCTAATTTATTCTGCCTGGTCACGGCAGGCGTGCCGGCGGTCAAGTTCCCGCGGCCCGTCCGTCTGAGGGACCGGTCTTGCCGGCCTCTGTCCAGAGGCTGCTCCAATCCCCCCGGCCGCCGGTGGCAACCTCACCCGGCATACCGCCTGTCCTTAGGGACGCCCCTTAACTTTACGAGACGCCCACTCTAAATCGACGGCCGTTTTCAGGACGCCTTCCTTGCGAACGGGCACACGCGGGCGCCGGGTACCGGGCACCGCCATCGGCTTGAATGGCATCTTGCGATGACATTAGAACCGATCTGGCTCCAGGAACGTAATCCGCCCCGCAAGACTAGCTTCCACTCCCACATTATGGCTCTCACGTCTGTACTCTGCGGAAAGCGCATCCGCTTCGGCCGCGAGATACAGGCTCCAACTCAACAGGCCGATGGCCTGGGACAGCCACCAAGCCCCCCTTGGCCGAATATCCGCTACGAGACATCCGGCCGATCTGGTTGGAACGGAACCGCCTAACCCCCTTCGGTCCATAGGCCAAACGCGCGGTTCCGCAACGACCCTAGTCCGAAGCCACTGCATTTCCAACCGTTTTTTTTAATCCCTCCGATCCTCCCCGGGCCGCCGCCACAGCAGGCAGCGGGCGATGCCGGCGAGATCGGCGCGCACCTCCGGCACGCTCAAGCAACGGGCCGAAGCGGCGAGGATGGCGGCGACAGCGGCGGCCTGGCCTGCCCCCACTTCGAAGGCGACGAACCCGCCGGCCGCGACAAGCCCTGCGAGCGCCGGCGCCAGGCGGCGATAGGCATCGAGGCCGTCCCCGCCGCCATCCAGCGCCGCGCGCGGCTCGAAGCGCGCCACTTCCGGCGCGAGCGCCGCGATCTCGCCGCTCGGAATATAGGGCGGATTGGCGATGACGATATCGGCGGGCGGGATGAGGCCGGCGGTCCAGCCCGGCTCGTTCCAGTCGAGGCGGCGGAAGTCGGCCCGCGGCCCGAGTCCGAGCGCCAACGCATTCGCGCCGGCAAGGCTCAGCGCCTCGGGGCTGGCATCGATGCCGAGCCCGTGCGCGCGCGGCAATTCCGACAGCAAAGACAGGAGCAGGCAGCCCGATCCGGTGCCGAGATCCAGAAGCCGCCACGGCCGGGTGCGGTCGGGCAGCGCCTCCAGCACCGCCTGCACCAGGGTTTCGCTGTCCGGCCGTGGATCGAGCACGGCGGCGGAAACCTGGAAATCGAGACTCCAGAACTCGCGGCGGCCAAGGATGTGGGAAAGCGGCTCGCGCGCCGCCCGCCGCCCGACCAGGGCGGCGAAAGCCGCCGCTTCCGCCGCGCTCAACCGGCGCTCGGGGTACCCCGTCACCGCCGCGGCACCGCCGGCGATGATCGCGGCCAGCAGGAGGCGGGCCTCGGCTCTCGGTCCGGCGATGCCCGCGGCGGCAAGGGCCGCGCTCGCCTGCGCCAAGGCCGCCGCCACGCTCGATTCGATGCCGTCGGCCGAACCCCCGACGCCGCCGCGAGGAAGCACATTGCCCGCCGCCATCACCCTTCGGCCCCGACCTCGGCCAGGCGCGCCGCCTCATCTTCGGCGATCAGCGCGTCGATCACTTCGTCCAGCGCCTCGCCCAGCATTACCTTGTCGATCTTGTAAAGCGTCAGGTTGATGCGGTGGTCCGTCACCCGCCCTTGCGGAAAATTATAGGTGCGCACCCGCTCGGAGCGATCGCCCGAGCCGACCTGGCCGCGCCGCGCCGCCGCCCGCGCGGCATCCTTGGCCGCCCGCTCGCGCTCGTAGAGACGGGCGCGCAGCACCTTCATCGCCTTGGCCTTGTTCTTGTGCTGCGACTTCTCGTCCTGCTGCTGCACCACGAGGCCGGTCGGCAGATGGGTAATGCGCACGGCGCTGTCGGTGGTATTGACCGACTGGCCGCCCGGGCCCGACGAGCGGAAGATGTCGATGCGCAGATCCTTGTCGTCGATCTGCACGTCCACTTCCTCCGCCTCGGGCAGCACGGCGACGGTTGCGGCCGAGGTATGGATGCGGCCGCCCGCTTCCGTCTCCGGCACCCGCTGCACCCGGTGCACGCCGCTCTCGAACTTGAGACGGGCGAAGACGCCGCGCCCGACCACGCTCGCCACCGCTTCCTTGTAGCCGCCGAGGTCGGTCTCAGACAGGCTCATCACCTCGAAGCGCCAGCCGTGCAGCTCGGCATGGCGCTGATACATGCGGAACAGACTGGCGGCGAACAGGGCGGCCTCCTCGCCGCCGGTGCCCGCACGCACCTCGACGATGGCGCTCTTCTCGTCGGCTTCGTCCTTGGGCAGCAGCAGGAGCTGCACCCGCCGCTCCGCGTCCGGCAGTCGGGCGCGGAGCGATGTAAGCTCGTCGGCCGCGAGCGCCGCCATCTCCGGATCGCCTTCGGCCGCCATTTCCTGCGCTTCCCTGACCTCGCGGACCAGAGCGCGATAGGCGGCAATCCCGGCGACGATGGGCTCAAGCTCGGCATATTCCTTGGAAAGCGGCACGAAGGCCTCGCCGCCGCCGCGCGTGGGATCCGCCATGGCGGCGGCCAGCGCGGCATGGCGCTGAAGCAGGCGGTCGAGCTTGCCCTCGGGCACCATGGCGGCGCCTAGCGATAGGGCGCGAGATGATGGGCGAGGCGGTCGAGCGCGACCTCCTCCTGGGCGCCGCTATCGAGATTGCGGACCAGCGCCGCGCCCCGCGCCAGTTCCGCCTCGCCGAGCAGAACCGCGCAGACGGCCTTCACCCGGTTCGCCCGCTTGAGCCGCTTCGCCGCATTGCCCTTGTAGGCGAGATCGACAGCAAAGCCCGCCCCGCGCAGCGCATGCGCCAGACGCAGCGCCGGCAGTTCCGCCGCCCCGTGCAGCGGCACCAGGGCAAGGGGGCGCGGCGGCGGCGGCGGCGCGGCCGCGAGCAGCGCCAGGCGCTCGATGCCGCCGGCCCAGCCGATGCTGGGTGTCGGCGGACCGCCGAGCTGTTCGATCAGCCCGTCATAGCGGCCGCCGGCGATCACCGCGCCCTGGGCGCCCAGCGCCGTGGTGGCGAATTCAAAGGCGGTGTGGCTGTAGTAATCAAGACCGCGCACCAGCCGCGGGCTCAGGCGATAGGCGATGCCGAGCGCCTCCAGCCCCTCGCGCACCGCGGCGAAGAAGGCGCTGGAAGCGGCGTTGAAATGGTCGGTGATGAGCGGCGCGCCTTCGATCACCAGCCGGTCGCCCTCGTCCTTGGAATCGAGGATGCGCAGCGGATTCTTCTCCAGCCGGCGCAGGCTGTCTTCCGACAGGCGGCTGCGATGGTCGTTGAAATAGCCGACCAGCACCGCGCGATAGGCGAGCCTGCTTTCGGCATCGCCGAGCGAATTCAGCTCCAGCGTGCAGCGGTCGGCGATGCCGAGTTCAGACAGCACGTCGGCGGCGAGCGCGATCACCTCGATATCGGCGGCGGGCTCGGCCGCGCCCAGCACCTCGACATCGATCTGGTGGAACTGGCGCTGGCGGCCCTTCTGCGGCCGTTCGAACCGGAACATCGGCCCGGCGGCGAAGACTTTCACCGGCACCATCTGCGCCAGCCCGTTCGACACGAAGGCGCGCGCGATGCCGGCGGTATATTCCGGGCGCAGTGTGATCCCCTCGCCGCCCTTGTCGGTGAAACTATACATCTCCTTGGCGACGACATCGGAAGTCTCGCCCATGGTGCGGGCGAAGATTTCGGTGAATTCGAAGATCGGCGTCGCCATCTCGGCAAAGCCATAGCGGCCGGCGATCGCGCGCGCCGTCGCGATCACCTGCGCGTGGCGGCGGTGCTCGTCGGGCAGAAGGTCGTGGGTGCCGCGGACCGGCTGGAACTCTGGCACGGAATGCTCCGGAATGAAGAGGGGATCAGACGCCGGCCGGTACGGCCGGTACGACCGGCGCGGCCGGCGCGACCGGGACGGCCGGTACGGCCGGTACGACCGGCGCGGCCGGCGCGACCGGGACGGCCGGTGCGACCGGGACGGCCGCGGTGGCCAGCGTCCGCTCGTGCTCGATGGCGGCGGCACGCGCCTCGACCAGTTCGACGATATGATCGATCACCTGGGGATCGTCGACCTTGTGGTCGGTGAGACCGTTGAGATAGACCATGTGATGGCCCTGGCCGCCGCCGGTCAGGCCGATGTCGGTCTCGCGCGCTTCGCCCGGACCATTGACGATGCAGCCGATGATCGAGAGGGTGACCGGCGTCTGGATATGGGCCAGCCGCTCTTCCAGCACTTCGACCGTGCGGATCACCGGGAATTGCTGACGGGCGCAGGAGGGGCAGGAGATGATGGTGACGCCGCGGTGGCGCAGGCCAAGCGACTTCAGGATCTCGTAGCCCGCCTTCACCTCCTCCACCGGGTCGGCCGACAGCGAGACGCGGATCGTGTCGCCGATGCCGGCCCATAGCAGGCTGCCAAGGCCGATCGCCGATTTCACCGTGCCGCTGCGCAGCGCCCCCGCCTCGGTGATGCCGAGATGGAGCGGATAGTCGCAAGCCTCCGCCAGGCCCTGATAGGCGGCGACCGCCAGGAACGGGTCGGAGGCCTTCACGCTGATCTTGAACTCGTGGAAGTCGTGATCCTGCAGGATCTTCATGTGATCCAGCGCGGATTCGACCATCGCCTCGGGGCACGGCTCCCCGTACTTCTCCAGGAGATCGCGCTCCAGCGAGCCGGCATTGACGCCGATCCGCATCGAGCAGCCGTGATCCTTGGCGGCCTTCACCACCTCGCGCACCCGGTCGGCGCTGCCGATATTGCCGGGATTGATGCGCAGGCACGCGGCGCCCGCCTCGGCGGCCTCGATGCCGCGCTTATAATGGAAGTGGATGTCGGCGACGATCGGCACCGTCACCTGCTTGACAATCTCCTTCAGCCCCGCGGTCGACTCCTCGTCCGGGCAGGAGACGCGAACGATGTCGGCGCCGGCCGCTTCCGCCGCCTTGATCTGGGCGACCGTCGCGGCGACGTCTTGGGTCAGCGTATTGGTCATGGTCTGGACCGAGATCGGCGCATCGCCGCCGACCAACACCGATCCCACCCGGATCTGCCGTGATTTCCGACGCTGGATGTCCCGATAGGGGCGAACGCTCATGATCCGGAAACTCGCTCAATTGCTGAAATTCGGCGCGGCGCAAGCCCGCGCAGCGCGGCCCAGAGTCGTCCTGACGTCACCCGGCCGCAAACGCGCTAGAACATGCGCTGGCGACGTCAAAAGATCAAGTGCCGCGGCGCGGCATTCGTTCCCGCGTCGTCAGGATTATCGCAACAAAACAATATGTTACTGATTGTCGTCGGTTTGGAAAGCGGAGCCGTCGGTCAAGGCGGTGGGATCGAGCTTGATCCCGCGCTTCACCACGCCCAGCGAGCCCAGGGTCTGCAGCGGCTTGCCCTCGAGCTCGATGACGATCCCGCCGGCATTGCCGGTGGTCATCAGCAGGCCCTTCTGGTCGGGCACATTGAAGCTTTCGCCCTGGCGCAGCACCTTCTGCAGGACGACGTTGTCGTCCTTGTCCCGAATTTCGATCCAACTGTCGCGGTTGGCCCGGATCACGACCTTGGCGGCGGGAGGCACTGCGCCGGCCGACGCGGTCTGATCGGCGGTCGGGGACGCGG
>CALCYJ010000303.1 GCA_937905845.1 uncultured Rhodospirillales bacterium | reverse complement strand
TCATGTGATAGGGCCCGAACATCACCTGGCTCATCGCCTTGCAGGCGGTATCGGCCACCAGCTGCGAGTTGATCCAGCCGTGGAACATGTATTTGTAGTGGGCATAATCGTCGTGCACGAACTTGGTGATCTGCGTGGTCGCAGCACCGGGCGTGATCGTCGGCATGTGAAGCCGCGCCGCCCAGGGCTCTATCGCCAGAGCGACCTCGCTGATGAACGTGGCGATCACCGCGTTGACATGGTCCTGGTTTACCGCGCGCTGGAAGGCGCGCACCGCATCGGCGGCCGAGGAATGGTCGTCGTAGGTGAAGATTTTGATCTTGCGGCCGTCGATGCCGCCCTTGGCATTGATCTGATCGGCTGCGAGCTGGGCGGCGGAGGTGATGGAGCCGCCGGCTACCGACTGCTCCTCGCCGATCACGCCGATTTTAAGGGGCGCCTTCTCGGCCGCCTGCGCCGATACGCCGGCCAGCCCGATGCCGGCCAGCGAGACGGCAGCCAGCAGGGCCGGTAAATGGCCCTTTGCAACAGCTCGCGGAACGAATGATTTCATGGCGACATCCTCCCATCCGGTTTGGAGCGCTACGGCTCCCCAAAATAGGGCGCGAGGCTCATGGACCCGACCGGCCGGGCCGGCATTTGTCCAGGACGAAGCCCGCCGCGCTTGGAGGATAGCAAACTGCTTTTTCGAGAGAACGTCAACGAAACAGGGCAATCGGCAGCGCTATCCGGGGCCGCAGCACGCGGCCCCGGCATCGCGACCTGTCTATTTACTGCTTGACCAGCGGGCACCCGCTATCCGCCAGCGAGAAGAAAGCATCCTTGCCCGGGATCTCACGCACCACATCGGCGACGTCCCACGGATTCTTGGGATCCGCAACGCTCTTCACCTTGAGCAGATACATGTTGTGCATCAGCACACCGTCCTGACGAATATGGGCATCCTTGGCGAAGAAGTCGTTGATCTTCATCTTGCCCAATTCCGCGCGAACCGCATCGGCATTGTCGGTTCCCGCCGCCTTGACGGCTTCCAGGTAGGCCATGGTGCCCGAGTAATCCGCCGCGTGCACGAAGGTCGGTGCGGCACCATTGGAGAATTTCTCGAAGCGCTGCTCCCAGGCACGCGAGGCGGCGTCATGATTCCAATACCAGGCGGTGGTGAAATTGAGGCCCTTGGCGGTATCGACGCCCAGGCTCTTGATGTCGGAGACCAGCACGAGCATGCCAGCAAGCTGCTGTCCGCTTTGGACGATGCGGAATTCGTGCGCCTGCTTGATCGAATTGATCGTGTCGTCGCCGGCATTCGCAAGGCCGATCACCTGCGCCTTGGAAGCCTGAGCCTGCAACAGGTAGGAGGAGAAATCGGTGGTCCCGAGCGGAGCCAGCGCGCTTCCGACCACAGTCCCGCCCAGACGTTTGACCACGCCCGAGGCATTCGCCTGGAGCGCATGGCCGAAAGCATAGTCGGTGGTGATGAAGAACCAGCTCTTGCCGCCGCTCTTCACCACGGCCGTCGCGGTGCCGACCGACAGCGCGTGCGTGTCATAGCCATAGTGGATGCCGTATTTGGTGCAAGACTTGCCGGTGAGTGCCTCCGAGGCCGCACCGTCGGTGATGGTGATGACATGCTTGTCGGAGGCGAGCTTCTGCACCGCCAGCGCCACTGCCGAATTGGTGAGGTCGGTGATCATGTCGACCTTGTCCACGTCGATCCACTGACGGGCGACGGTCGAGGCGACATCCGCCTTGTTCTGGTGGTCGGCGGAGAGCACCACGATCGGCCGGCCGAGAACCGTGCCGCCGAAGTCCTTGACCGCCATCTTCACCGCGGCGACGGCACCCGGTCCGCTGAAGCCGGCCGCATAGACCCCGGACATGTCGCCGAGCACGCCGATCTTCACGGGATCCTTCGAGGTGCCCGCCGCCATTGCCGCTCCGGCGGCCAGCGTCATGACGGACGCTGCGCAAAAGCTCACGAACTTCTTGGCCATCGTCAATTCCTTCTGCTGTTCAGTTACTGCCTGCTGTTCCATTACCGCTTTTCGCGTCGCACCCCGATCCATGCAGGAACAGGCCGGGGCAGATCGAGAATGATGGTCTTCCTGCGCATGAGGGGCTCAGGCGTCGCCGCTTTCACCGCCTCTTCGCCAAGGCCCGCAGATCGACGGAGCCCAACCACGGCACCGCCCGCACGACAGGCCACCGGACGACCGGCGACCGGACGACCAGCAACCGGACGACAAGCGACCGGCAGGCCGAGCCGCATTTCGGCCCGGGGAGCCATGAGTGAAGCTTATAGTCAATTCCCCCTCCGATCGGACCTTGATCCTGCTGGACCGGCCGACTCTCTTTATCGGTGAGCTGCGTGAGCTGACAATATTCGAATTAGCATTGAAATCTTTTCGCAGCTACGACCAATAATGCGCCATGGCTGTGCATTTTTGCCCAAGGTCCACTGTGCACGATTTCGACTGGAATGATATCCGTTTTTTTCTTGCCGTCGTCCGTTCCGGCACGCTGACGATAGCGGCCCGACGGCTTGGAACCGATCATACAACCGTCGGGCGGCGTTTGACGGCGCTGGAAGGCGCCCTGAAGACCAAGCTGATCGACCGCGGTCCGACGGGGTGCGTTCTGACCACGCAGGGCGAACGCTTCCTGCCGGCGGCGGAATCGATGGAAAGCATCGCGACCGGTGCGCACGAGAGCATCGCCGGTTCCGATATTTCGCTCTCCGGCACGGTGCGGATCGGCGCGCCGGATGGTTTCGGCAGCTTCTTTCTCGCCCCGAGGATCAAGGCCTATTGCGAGCGGCATCCCGAACTCGAGGTGCAGATCGTCACGATGCCCCGGGTCTTCAGCCTGTCGAAGCGGGAGGCGGATCTTGCGATCGGACTGAACCGGCCGGCCAAGGGCCGTCTCGTGAGCTGGAAGCTGAGCGACTATTCGCTCGGCCTCTATGCCGCGCGCAGCTATCTGGAGGCGGCGCGGCCGATCCGCGGCCACGAAGACCTGGTCCAGCACCATTTCGTCAGCTACATCGACGATCTGATCTTCTCTCCCGAACTCGACTATATGCCGCAAGTCTCCAAGGAGGTCCGGCCGCAGTTGAAAAGCTCGAACCTGATCGCCCAGATGCAGGCGACGATGGCCGGCGCCGGCATCTGCGTTCTCCCCTGCTTCATGGCGGATATGGAGCCGCTTTTGGCGCCGGTCCTGCCGGACCAAGTGACGCTTACCCGGTCGTTCTGGCTGGTCATCCACGCGGATCAGCAGCGGCTTGCCCGCATCCAGTCGGTTGCCGATTTCATCTCCGCCGCGACCCGGAACGCCCGCTCCATCCTGTTGCGAAATTCCGCCGGCTAGAGCCTGTTCCGCAAAAGTGGACAGTACTTTTGCGACAAGAACAGGCTCAGATATTAATTTGGCGCGAATTCCGATCGACCGGCTGATCCAGCCGGTCGGAAAGCGCGCTAGAGCCTGTTCCGCAAAAGTGGACACCGCTTTTGCGACAAGAACAGGCTCAGATATTAATTTGGCGCGAATTCCGATCGACCGGCTGATCCAGCCGGTCGGAAAGCGCGCTAGAGCCTGTTCCGCAAAA
>CALCYJ010000302.1 GCA_937905845.1 uncultured Rhodospirillales bacterium | reverse complement strand
CCAATTATATCCAAAACTCAGGATATGCTTCAATCTAAGACGAACACGCTCTAGGAGGCTTTGACCTGCGCGAAGACGAAGCGCAGATAGGCTGCGGCATCCGCCTTGGGCAAGCTCAGAATGTTTTTGAAGATCTGGCTATCCATCGCGCAGATCGTGGCGTGGCTCAGCGCCGAGGGCTTGCTGCCCAAAGTCTGAACATCGCCGATGCCGTATTGGGCGACGAGCTGGCGCGATACCTGGAGACGGGAGGCGGAGATTTCGGCCAGGGTCGGCACCGGCCGCCTGCTCTCAAACCCGGACGAAATGACTTCCGTCGTCGCCGCGACATCGCTCCGCAAGACCTCGGGTGTTACGAAATCGCTGACGATCACGGCGGCGACGCCGGGGCGCGGGAATAGAAATTCGACGCAGGCATCGGCGCTTTTCGCCCCGACCTGGTCGATCTCGAGCGTCAGTACCCGGGCAAAATCCAGAACCGCTGTATCGGACGCGGCGGGCAAGGAGCGTTTCGTGATCGTCGCGATGTAAGGCAATATCGCCAGATTGATCTGTGCCGGCGTGTCCTTCTGCCGAACGGCGGCGATCAGGACATCGTGTATCTTCCGGTAGGTGGCGGGATCGGCCTTCTGGATCGCCGCGAAGACGGGCGAATTCTTCTCTACCTGCTCGACCTGAACGGTTACGATCGAACCGGCGCCAATCGTCACGATGAATAGTTTGGCCGCGGCGATGAAAAGACCGACGCTGGCAAGCGATATCAGGCCGGTCAGACCATATTTCCCGACCGCGCCACGATCGCTCCGCATCAGCCTGATATTGAAATAACTTGCGATCCCGCCGACCAGGGCGCTGATCGCGCCAAACAGGACGCCGATTGCGCCGAACAGGGCGCCGATTGCGCCGCCAATCACGGTCAATCCGAGGGGAAGTTCAGCCCATAGGAATTCATACCATTTGAGATTCAGCTTGGAGAATGACCAGGCCATGACATTTCCGTTCAAAATCTTTGCCATAATATATGGGATGGCTTCTATATTTTCCATTAATAGGGTGTAATCTGCCGAATGTATGCAGATACTCTTGGCGATCGTGCCGAATTATTACGACGGGCATGATCCTATGGCCGCGCGCCGTTTGCAGAAAACGGAACACTATGCACCGCTTCGTCATTCTGACCGCTCTGGCCTTCTCCCTGATGAGCCGCCCGGTGATGGGCGCTGCCGCCAAGTCTCCGGCGCAAGGAAGCACGGGCCCGGGAGCGGTGGCACCGCAAGCGCCCGATGCGGCCTTTCCCGCCTTCCTGCCGCCCTATTATGCGCCGGCGCTGAAGATCGACGGCACGCCGCTGCATCTGACCGCTCATGAACAGAAAGGCGATTATGTCAGCGACGATTATGCTTCCGCCGACCAGGTCGTCACTTTGTCCGTCGGCAGTCTGAAGTGCGATGACACGCTCTGTCCCGTCGCCTACAACAACGCGGCCGGCTATTTCAATGCGCAGATAGCGAAGAATTCCGGAAAGTTCGTCATCGTCACGCCGACGGAATTCCGCGTCGACTGGCAGACCGGCCTTGCCAATAATTTTTCCTTTTGTCTTCCGGATGCCGCATTCCCTGCTCTTGTGGACCTATAGCACGCGGCTGGAACGGACCTTGCCCATCGACGCCTTTTTCACGCGCGTCAAGGCGCTGGCCGATCGACAGCGTTTCGAGGAGGCGGAGCACGAGGACAATGTCGCGGTGGGCCGCTGGGAGCCACAAATCCACGACTGGGCGCTGACCCTCCTGAAGGAAGGCAAGCGGGCGCAAGCGCTGGCGGTTCTGAAAGACATTCTCCCCGTCGCGCCCTTCGACTACCAGGCGCAGATGGACTTCGTCGCCAATACCGACGACCAGGCCGCGGCCCGCGAGAGCGCGCAGGCGGTGCTGAACAATGCGGAGGATGCGACCCTGATCGACAAGGCCGCGCGCTTCCTCGGCGCACGCGAACCGACGCTTGCCGCCCTGCCGGCATTGCCCAAGGGTGAGCGCGGGCTTCAGCTCATCCTCGTTCCGCTCCCGCCGTGCCATGTCCTGCTTCTGACCGAAGCGGCGAAGATCTATGAGAGGATCACGAATATTCCGGTCGCCGTCCTGCGGCTGCCGGATCCCTGGCGCTTCGCCGCGCCCGACCGCATCGCCGATCAGAGGTCCATTCAGCAGGCCATCATCGCGCAGGAAGGGCCGAATACCGACTTCACCGGCTGGACCAAGGCACGTTACGAATCCGAGCTTCTGAAGAATGTGGCGTCGAAGGATGCGCTGACGAAATTCAGGATGCAGGCCTATATCGACAAGCTGGACAAACGGCCCGGCCAATACAGCGGCAATCTCTATCTCGAGCTGTTTGTCGATCTCGTGGCGCAATATCGCTCCGACGATATCCGCACGATGTATGTCGGCGTCACGGAAGCCAATATCTTCTCCGGCGACACCAATTACGTCTTCAGCCTCTTCCAGGCGCATGCCGGCCTCGGCGCCAGCATCCTGTCCTATAGCATGATGATGGCGAAGACGTTGAACGAGCCCTATGAATCGCGCCGGCGCCTGACGGAGCGGATCGCCAAGGAGCTGGTGCCGGCGAGCCTGAAAGCCCTCGATATTCCCCGTCCGGCCGACCCGAGCGACCCTTACTCCTATGCCAGCAGCGTCGCGCGCCTCGACCAGAAGGGTCTTGTCCTGTCGCCGCCGGTGAAACAGGCGCTGGATAAATTCCGCTGACCTCTGGACTGTCATCGCCCTGACCATTGAGGCCTTGGCGATATCAAGCGACGCGCGCCCAGCGCCTATATGGAATTTATATTCCGCGCCTGGCCGCCACCTCTCGAATTTATATGCGCTTCCTGCGACCTTCCCAGGCACGGCGGCCCGGTTGGAACCGGCACGCCGGCTCCGCTGCTTTCCCGCGGCGGAGCGTCTGGAGGTTTGCCATGCTCGACACGATCCTGCTCGCCTTGGGGCTTGGCTTCTTTATGGCCGCGATCGCCTATGTCGCCGCCTGCGATCATCTGTGAGGAACATCCGATGCCGATCGATTATGGCTTGGGGGCGATCGTCACGCTCGGCCTGCTCGTCTATCTCATCTATGCGCTGATCCATCCCGAGCGCTTCTGAAGAGCCCCTCTCATGACGTTCAACGGTTGGCTGCAAATCGCGACCTTCGCCGCGATCATCCTCCTCCTGACCAGGCCGCTCGGCGGCTACATGACCCGGATTTTCCAGGGCGAGCGGACCTTTCTGTCCCCCCTGCTCGGACCGCTGGAGCGCGGCATCTACCGCCTGTGCGGCATCGATGAAAAAATCGAGCAGCATTGGGTGACCTACGCCGTCGCCATGCTCTTCTTCAGCCTCGCGGGCTTCGTCAGCCTCTATGCCTTGCAGCGTTTCCAGGCCACCCTGCCCTTCAACCCGCAGGGCCAGACGGCGGTGGAACCTGGTTCCGCCTTCAATACGGCGGTGAGCTTCATCACCAACACCAACTGGCAATCCTATACGCCGGAAACCACCCTGAGCTATCTGGTCCAGATGGCGGGACTGACGGTGCATAATTTCGCCTCGGCCGCCATCGGGATCGCGCTCGCCATCGCCCTCATCCGCGGTTTCGCCCGGCGCTCCGCCCGGACGATCGGCAATTTCTGGGTCGATCTCACGCGCTGCACGCTTTACCTCCTGCTGCCGATCTCCATCCTTGTCGGCCTGTTCTTCGTCTGGCAGGGGATGCCGCAGAACCTCGATCCTTACGTCACGGCCACGACGCTGGAAGGCGCCAAGCAGGTGATAGCCCAGGGCCCGGTCGCCTCCCAGGAAGTCATCAAGATGCTGGGCACCAACGGCGGCGGCTTCTTCAACGCCAATTCGGCGCATCCTTACGAGAACCCGAACGCCATCACCGATCTCGTCCAGATGGTGCTGATCTTCTCGCTCGGCGCGGCGCTCACCAACGTCTTCGGCCGGATGGTGCGCGACGAGCGCCAGGGCTGGGCCCTCTTCGCGGTGATGGGCCTGCTGTTCCTGGCCGGCGTCACCACGCTCTATTGGGCGGAAGCCCGCGGCAATCCCGCCTTCGCCGCCCTGCATATCGACAGCCTATCCGGTCCCTTGCAGGCCGGCGGCAACATGGAGGGCAAGGAGGTCCGCTTCGGCATCGCCAATTCGGCGCTCTTCGCCACCGTCACGACGGATGCGTCGTGCGGCGCCGTCACCAGCATGCATGACAGTCTCATGCCCCTGGGCGGCCTCGTGCCGATGGTCGATATCCTGCTGGGCGAAGTCATCTTCGGCGGCGTCGGCTCGGGGCTCTACGGCATGCTGCTCTACGCCATTCTCGCCGTCTTCATCGCCGGCTTGATGGTGGGGCGCACCCCCGAATATCTCGGCAAGAAGATCGAGGCCAAGGAGGTCAAGATGGCGATGCTCGCCATCCTCGTTCTGCCGCTGTCGATCCTGGGTTTCACCGCCCTTGCCGCCGTCGTGCCGGCGGGCCTGGCCGGCATTGCGAACAACGGGCCGCACGGCTTCAGCGAAATCTTCTATGCCTATGATTCGGCGACCGGCAACAACGGCAGCGCCTTCGCGGGCTTGAGCGCCAACACGCTCTTCTACAATGTCACGACGGGCCTGGCGATGCTGATCGGCCG
>CALCYJ010000301.1 GCA_937905845.1 uncultured Rhodospirillales bacterium | reverse complement strand
GGGCCTGACGGCTTCTGGCCTGGCGGCTTCGGGCACCGCCGCTAAGATCTATCGGCCCGACTGCTGATTCAGGCGGTCCTGGCTCTGCTGCCCAATCACATCGGCGGCATCGGGCGGCGTTATCTTACAGATACCGGGATGGTTGCTGCAATATTCCGCCGCCTCCGGCGCCATGCCCGGCGCGGTTTTCAGCGCCGGCGCCGGTGCCGCCAGCATTTTCGTCCCGCTGCCGAGAGGAGCCGGATAGGCGCCGATCGCCCCGCCCGCGCCTGCCGCCGCCGGCCAGCCCAGGGCCAGCGCCAGAAAGGCCGCCGGCAGACATCGCCCCACCGTCGCCATCGCCTTCATCGCTATTGTCGCTTTCCCGGCGCCATTCTCCAGGCGCCGCAGGGACGCGGCCGTCATCAAACAGATGGGGCGGCGCCTCGCACGCCACAAGACACCCGGCTCTCCGCAAAACACCGCCCACCGGCGGGACGAGACCCTTGCGCCGCCTCAGACGATGTGGCAGTTTCCGGCCGTCCGCAGCGGGCTGCCGTAGCTCAGGGGTAGAGCACGTCCTTGGTAAGGACGGGGCCGTAGGTTCGATTCCTACCGGCAGCACCATTATTCTCTGTAAAATCAATAGATTAAGAGAGATAACGGCTTTCGCTACGGCGCTAAGCCCCGTAAGCCTTTGCGTAACCTTGTATAAAAGGCGGGGAAAGCGCGGAAAATGCGCTAGAACGGGATCACGGGGTTGAACCAGCGCCCGATCCAGCCGGTCAGCCGCAGCGGCGCCTCACTCACCAGCAGGCACAGGCAATCCTCGCCCGGATCGGCCTTGGGCCGGTGCCGCACCGATCCGTCGGCGACCGAAACATCGCCCGCCCGGAAGCGGCCGATCTCGTCGCTATAGCCGCCCCGCAGCACGAGGGTCAATTCGAGGCCGCCGTGGGTGTGGCGGGGAAAGGCGGCGCCCGGGCGGATGAGCATCAGGCGGGCGACATCGCCCTTATCGGCCAGCACCCGCACCTGCCGCAAGCCAGGCAGGAAGGGCTTCCAGGCCAGACGGCCAAGCGGCCGTCCAAGCGCCCGGCGTAAGGGTGCTGGCAGATCCGCATCGGCCGGGGCCAGGTTTTGCGGCGACGGCGCTGCCGTCACCGGCATTTCGTCGATTCGCGCCAAGACCGAGTGGAGCAGCGCGGGGGCCACGGCGGCGGGCTCGATTTCCGCCAGCAGAGTCCCGCCGACCGCATCGAGCGACGCGGCATCGCCACGGCAGCGGGCGCAGAAAGCCAGATGGCTCGCGACCAGAAGCGCCGTCGGGCCTGAGATCGCGCCGGCGGCATAATCCAGCAACACCGCCTCGGGCAGATGATGCCCCGAGGCCACGCCGCCGCCGGCATCGCCGCCGGTGCTCCCTTCGCCAAGGTCGTCCGTGTGCTGCGCCATCCCCATCACAATAGGTTCCGCGTCCTCCAAGGTCAGCATTTGCGCGCGGCACCCGGCCCGGGCCCACGTTATCCCCAAGGCCGAATCCCCAAGGCCGAGCCCATTTTATCCCCGATCTCGACCGCCGTGTCAGCCACGGCCCGCAACCCTTCTACGCCGGAGCCGATTAAGCGGATCACCGGGCGGCGGAACCCCCTTTTCGGCTCGTGAATTTAACCTTTTGACAACCAAGCCGCCATAGGCTCGTTACCGGTAGCTCCCGAAGCGGGGAGGCGGAAGGCATCATGACCCAGAGACGATCCGCGCTCTTCCCGCTTGCCGTGTGCTTTAGCCTGGCGCTACTCGCCGTTGTAGGCTGGTTCCTCCGGTCCGGACATCTGCCGCGCCTCGTCATCCCGCATGATCTGTTTCTGGTGCTCGGCCTGCTGCTCCTGGGCGGCATGGGCTTCGTCCTCTTCTGCGAGCACCACGAGGTCGAGCTGAAAGCAAGCGAGGCCCGGCTCAAGGCGGTGACGGCGCATATTCCCGGCATGGTGTTCCAGGCGGTGCGCACGCCCGATGGTCACGGGCTGCGCTATCTTTTCGTCAGCGCCGGGGCCAGCGAAATCTTCGGCATCGCGCCCGAGAAGATCACGTCCGAGGACGGGCAGGTGCTCCGGCGCATTCATCCCGCCGATGTCGAGCGGGTACGGGGCGCCGTCGCCGCCTCGGCCGAGAAGATGCAGCGCTGGAATTTCGAATTCCGCATCGTCCGTCCCGACGGCACCTTCCGCTGGCTGCGCAGCACGGCGCAGCCCCGCCCGGACTCGAGCGGCGACATCCTCTGGGACGGCCTGTGCCAGGACATCACCGATACCCGCGAGGTCGAGGCGGCGCTGCGCGAAAGCGAGGAGCGCTACGCCCTCGCTGTACAGGCCGCGGGCGAGGGCCTGTGGCAATGGAATACCCTCACCGGCGAGCTTTATCTGTCGCCCCGGCTTGCCGCCCTCATCGGGATCGCGCTCCCCTCGCCCGAGACGGCGCTGGCCGTCTATGAAAGCCACATCCATCCCGAGGACCGCACCCGCCGCCAGGAGGCCATCCGCCGCCATCTGTCGGGCCATACCGCCAGCTTCTTCTGCGAATACCGGCTACGCTCGGCGGACGGCACTTATCTGTGGGTGCTCGACCGCGGCCTGGTGCAGCGCGATCGGCAGGGCTGGGGCTATCGCATGGCCGGCTCGGTCGGCGACGTGACGGAGCGCAAGAGCTTCGAAGCCACCTTGCGCACCGCCAAGGAGGAGGCCGAGAGCGCCAGCCGCGCCAAATCCGAGTTCCTGGCCAATATGAGCCACGAGCTGCGCACGCCGCTCAACGCCATCATCGGCTTCGCCAGCGTCATCGACGAGCAGCTTCTGGGCGCCGACAGGCAAGACAAGTACCGCGAATATGCCCGCGACATCAAAAGTTCCGGCGAACATCTCCTGGCGGTCATCAACAATATCCTCGATGTCGCCAAGATCGAGGCCGGGAAGATGGAGCTTCAGGAAAGCCTGGTCAATCCGGCGGAAGTGGCCGAGCAGGCGATCCGGCTGGTGGCGGAGCGCGCAAGCCGCGGCGGCATCACGCTTGCCTGCACCGCCGAACCCGATCTGCCGCCGCTGCGCGCCGACCGCCACAAGCTGATGCAGATCCTGCTCAACCTGCTGTCGAACGCGGTCAAGTTCACCCCGGCGGGCGGGACCGTGCGGCTGATCCTGGCGCGCGAGGGCGGCGGCGGCCTCGCCATCGCGGTCGAGGACAGCGGCATCGGCATCTCGCCCGCGGACCTGCCCAAGGCGCTCGAACCATTCGGCCAGATCGACAGCGCCCTCAACCGCCGCTTCGAGGGCACCGGGCTTGGCCTGGCGCTGGTGCAATCCCTGGCACGGTTGCACGGCGCCCGCCTGACGCTCGCAAGCTCGCCCGGCTTCGGCACGATCGCGACCGTGATTTTCCCTCCCGCGCGCTGCGCGATCGCGGACGATTCTGCTCAGCGCTTATAACGGACCACGCGCTGGCACTGCTCGCCCAGCCCCTCGACGCCCAGACGCATGACATCACCGGGCTTCAAGAAGCGCTGCGGCTTGCGTCCCGTGCCGACGCCGGACGGCGTGCCGGTGGCGATCACATCGCCCGGATGAAGCGTGAGGAAGCCGCTGATATAGCTGATCAGGGTGGCGACGCCGGCAATCATCTTGGCGGTTGAGGAATCCTGCATGCGCTCGCCGTTGACCTCCAGCCACAGGCGCAGCGCCTGCGGGTTCGGCACCTCGTCGCGCGTCACGAGCCAGGGGCCGATCGGGCCGAACGTATCGGCGCTCTTGCCCTTGATCCATTGGCCGCCCCGTTCGAGCTGATAGGCGCGTTCGGACACGTCGTTGCAGACGCAATAGCCGGCGACATGATCGAGCGCGTCGCGGCGGCTGACATAGCGCGCCGTCCGCCCGATGATGATGCCAAGCTCGACCTCCCAATCCGACTTCTTCGAGCCGCGCGGCAGCTGCACGTCGTCGTCGGGGCCGACGATGGCGCTGATCGCCTTGGAAAAGAGCGGCGGCTCGGGTGGCAGCGGCCAACCCAATTCCTTGGCATGGTCGGTATAATTGAGGCCGACGCAGATCATCTTGCCGATGCCGCCCACCGGCACGCCGAGCCGGGGGCGACCCCGCACCGCCGGCAGGCTCTCGGGCTTGATGCGGGCGAGACGGGCAAGGCTTGCCGGGGCGAGGGTCGCCGGCGTGATATCCTCGATGCGGCCCGAAAGATCGCGGATCCGTCCCGCTTGATCGAGCAGGCCGGGTTTCTCCTTGCCCGGGCGGCCATAACGCAGAAGCTTCATCGTTCCGTCCCTTTCCTGTGGGCTTCCGTTCGGCCATACCGGCGGAAGCGCCCGCGCCGCGATCTTGGCGGCGCTCTTTTCACCCTAGTGGGATTCCCGTGGTATCGGTGCGCCGCTGCTGCCGACCAGGAAATCGAGATCGCAGCCGCGGTCGGCCTGCTCGACATGCTCGACATAGAGGCGGACATAGCCGCGCGTGGCGGCCGGCGGCGGCGCTTTCCAGAGGGCACGGCGCCGCGCCAGTTCGTCGTCGGCGACATCGAGGTGCAGGCGGCGCTTGGCGACGTCCAGTTCGATCCAGTCGCCGTTCTGCACCAGGGCCAGCGGCCCGCCCGCCGCCGCCTCGGGCACGACATGGAGCACGACCGTGCCATAGGCGGTGCCGCTCATGCGCGCATCCGAGATGCGGACCATGTCGGTGATGCCGCGCTTGAGCAGCTTGGGCGGCAGCGGCAAATTGCCCACTTCCGGCATGCCGGGATAGCCGCGCGGGCCGCAGCCCTTGAGCACCAGCACCGAATTCTCGTCCACCTCAAGGGCCGGATCATCGATCCGCGCCTTGAAATCCTCGATACTCTCGAACACCAGGGCTGGGCCGCGATGGCGCAGCAGCTTTCGGGTCGCCGCCGCCGGCTTGATCACCGCCCCGCCCGGGCAGAGATTGCCGGTCAGGATTGCGATGCCGGCCTTCTTCTGCAACGGCTTCTCCCGGGTGCGGATGACCTCGGGATTCCAGCACGGCGCCTGCGCCACCGCCTCGCTCAAGGTGCAGCCGGCAACGGTCAGCGCCTCCCCGTGCAGGAGGGGCAGGATCTCGCGCATCACCGCCGGCAGGCCGCCGGCATAATAGAAATCCTCCATCAGGAAGCGGCCGGCCGGCATGAGATCGACCAGCAGCGGCATGTCGTGGCCGAGCCGCTCGAAATCCGCCAGGGTCAGCGGCACGCCGATGCGGCCGGCAATGGCAAGAAGATGCAGGATGGCATTGGTCGAGCCGCCGATCGCCGCCAGAACCCGGATCGCGTTCTCGAAGGCGGCCCGGGTCAGGATGCGCGACAGACGCAAATCCTCGCGCACCATCTCGACGATGCGGCGGCCGGCCATATGGGCGAGAACGCGGCGCCTGGAATCGACCGCCGGGATCGCCGCGTTGCCGCCAAGCCCCACGCCCAGCGCCTCCACCATGCAGGCCATGGTCGAGGCGGTGCCCATGGTCATGCAATGACCGGCCGAGCGCGACATGCAGGATTCGGCCTCGGTGAAATCGGCGAGCGTCATTTCGCCGGCCCGCACCATTTCGGAGAATTTCCACACATGGGTGCCCGAGCCGATGGTCTGGTCGCGGAAGCGCCCGTTCAGCATCGGGCCGCCCGACACCATCAGGCTCGGCAGATCGACCGAGGCCGCGCCCATGAGCTGACCCGGCGTCGTCTTGTCGCAGCCGGCCAGAAGCACGACGCCATCGAGCGGATTGGCGCGCAGGCTTTCCTCGACATCCATCGCCATGAGATTGCGGAACAGCATGGTGGTGGGCCGCATCAGCGTCTCGCCGAGCGACAGGGTGGGAAATTCGAGCGGAAACCCGCCGGCCTCGTAAACGCCGCGTTTCACATGCTCCGCCAGGTCGCGGAAATGGGCGTTGCAGGGGGTAAGCTCGGACCAGGAATTACAGATGCCGATGACCGGCCTTCCGTCGAAGAGATGGTGCGGCAGACCCTGGTTCTTCATCCAGCTCCGGTGATTGAAGGCATCCTTGCCCTCGCCGCCGAACCAGTGCGCGCTGCGCAGCCGCGCCTTGCCCTTAGCCGCCATCGTCTCCTCCCGGACCCGCTTCAGCGCGGCAGGTCAGATGTGCCCATGAGGAATTCATCGACCGCGCGCGCCGCCTGCCGCCCTTCCCGGATCGCCCAGACGACGAGCGACTGGCCGCGCCTTATGTCGCCGGCGGCGAAGACCTTGGAAAGCGAGGTGCGGTAGGTGAGCGTATCGGCCTTGACATGATCGCGCCCGTCGAGTTCGAGCTTGAGCCCGTCGATCAGGCCCGGCTTCACCGGATGCACGAAGCCCATGGCGAGCAGCACCAGATCGGCCTTGATCGCAAAGTCGGAGCCCGGCACCTCGACCATGCGGGCGCGGCCGGCCTCGTCCTTCCGCCAATCGAGCCGCACGCCGTGCAGCCGGCGGACATGGCCTTGCGCATCCTCGCCGAAGCGCTTGGTCAGAACGCTCCAGTCGCGCTCGCATCCCTCTTCCTGCGAGGTCGAGGTGCGCAGCTTCAGCGGCCAGTCGGGCCAGGTTACGCCCTTGTCCTCGTGCAGCGGCGGGCGCGTCAGGATCTCGAACTGGGTGATCGAGGCCGCGCCCTGGCGCCGCGCCGTGCCGACACAGTCCGAGCCGGTGTCGCCGCCGCCGATCACCACGACATGGCAGTCCCGGGCGCTGATCGCGGTTTCTTCCGGCACCGGATCGCCGGCCACGCGGCGGTTCTGCTGGGTGAGAAAATCCATCGCGAAATGGACGCCGGCAAGCTCGCGCCCCGGCGTCGGCAGATCGCGCGGATGCTCGGCGCCGCCGGTCAGCACCACGGCATCGTGCTCGGCCAGGAGCCGTTCGGCCGGATAATCGACCCCGACATGGGTATTGGGGCGGAAGACGATTCCCTCGCCCGCCATCTGCGTCAGGCGGCGGTCGATCACCCGCTTCTCCAGCTTGAAATCAGGGATGCCGTAGCGCAGCAGGCCGCCGATACGGTCCGCCTTCTCGAACAGGACCACGTCGTGGCCGGCACGCGCGAGCTGCTGGGCGCAGGCGAGGCCCGCCGGGCCCGAGCCCACGACCGCCACGCGCTTGGCCGTCCGCCGGCTCGCCCGCTCGGGCCCAATCCAGCCTTCGGCAAAGCCGCGCTCGACGATCGCCTGCTCGATCGACTTGATCGTCACCGCATCGTCGTTGATGTTCAGCACGCAGGCTGCCTCGCAGGGCGCCGGGCAGATGCGGCCGGTGAAATCGGGGAAATTATTGGTCGAATGCAGCGATTTGAGCGCGCCCTGCCATTGGTCGCGATAGACGAGATCGTTCCAGTCGGGAATGAGGTTGTTGACCGGGCAGCCCTGATGGCAGAACGGCACGCCGCAATCCATGCAGCGCCCGCCCTGCTCGCGCAAAGCCTCCTCGCCATAGGGAAGATAGAATTCGCTCGAGGTCTTGACCCGCTCGGCGATACTCAGATGCGGCTGGCCGACACGGGGGAATTCCAGGAAGCCGGTAATCTTACCCATTGGCCACTTCCTTGCTGCCGTGGCGCGCCGCCCCGGCCGGCGCCGCGGCGACAAGCTTGCGCTCCTCTCTTGCGTGCAGCAGGGCGCGGCGGAAATCGACCGGCACGATCTTGACGAACCGGGTGCCGAGCGTGTTCCAGTGGGCGAGGATATGGGCCGCGCGCACACTTGCCGTATCGCGCTGGTGGCATTCGATCAGATGGCGCAGGCGCCGTCCGTCGTCATGCAGCGGATCGGCGAGCGGGTCGAAATCCACCACTGCCGCTGTCGCCTCATCGCTGCGCCCGACCGTCTCCAGCTCGACCATCGCGAGGTTGCAGCGCCGGGCGAAATCGCCGGCCTCGTCCAGCACATAGGCGATGCCGCCGCTCATGCCGGCGGCGAAGTTGCGCCCCGTCGGCCCCAGCACCACGACGATGCCGCCGGTCATATATTCGCAGCCATGATCGCCGACACCCTCGACCACCGCGATGGCGCCCGAGTTGCGGACCGCGAAACGCTCGCCCGCGACCCCCGCGATATAGGCTTCGCCGGCAATCGCGCCATAGAGCACGGTATTGCCGACGATGATGTTCTCCGCCGCGACGATGCGGCTTTCCGCCGGCGGACGGACGGCGATGCGGCCGCCGCTCAGGCTCTTGCCGACGTAATCGTTGGCCGCTCCCGTCAGGGTCAGGCTGACCCCGGCGGCGAGGAACGCGCCGAAACTCTGTCCGGCGACGCCGCGGGCCGCAATCCTGATCGTGTCGCGCGGCAGGCCCTCGTGGCCATAGCGCCGGGCGATCCGGCCCGACAGCATGCCGCCGACGGTGCGGTCGACATTGCGCACCTCGACCGCGATCTCGACCGGGTGACCGTGCTCCAGCGCGCCGGCGGCCTCGGCGATCAGCCGGTGGTCGAGCACGCCGTCGAGCCCGTGATCCTGCTGCTCGCACTGGTGGGTCGCGACGCCCGGTGCCGCCGCGGGCCGGTGCAGCAGGCGGCTGAAATCGAGCCCGCGCGCCTTCCAGTGGGTGAGCGCGCGATGCACGTCGATCCGGTCCGAGCGGCCGATCATCTCGTTCAAGGTGCGGAAGCCCATGACGGCCATGATCTCGCGCACTTCCTCGGCGACGAAGAAGAAGTAGTTGATGACATGCTCGGGCAGGCCGTTGAAGCGGCGGCGCAGTTCGGGGTTCTGCGTCGCGATGCCGACCGGGCAGGTATTGAGGTGGCATTTGCGCATCATGATGCAGCCGGTCGCGATCAGCGGCGCGGTGGCGAAGCCGAACTCGTCGGCGCCGAGCAGCGCGCCCACCACCACGTCGCGCCCGGTGCGCAAGCCGCCGTCGACCTGCACCGCGATGCGGCCGCGCAGGCGGTTCAGCACCAGCGTCTGGTGCGTCTCGGCCAGGCCGATCTCCCAGGGCGAGCCGGCGTGGGTCAGCGAGGTCAGCGGGCTGGCGCCGGTGCCGCCCTCGAAGCCCGAGATGGTGACATGGTCGGCCCGTGCCTTCGACACGCCCGCCGCGACCGTGCCGACGCCGAATTCCGACACCAGCTTCACGCTCACCAGGGCCTGCGGGTTCACGCTCTTCAAATCGTGGATGAGCTGCGCCAGATCCTCGATCGAATAGATGTCATGGTGCGGCGGCGGCGAGATCAGGCCGACGCCCGGCGTCGAATGCCGCACCCGCGCGATATGGGTATCGACCTTGTCGCCGGGAAGCTGGCCGCCCTCGCCGGGCTTCGCCCCTTGCGCCATCTTGATCTGGAGCATGTCGGCGTTGACCAGAAATTCCGTGGTGACGCCGAAGCGCCCCGAGGCCACCTGCTTGATCGCCGAGCGCATGGAATCGCCATTCTCAAGCGGGCGGTAGCGGTCGGATTCCTCGCCGCCCTCGCCGGTATTCGACTTGCCGCCGATCCGGTTCATGGCGATGGCGAGCGTGGTATGCGCCTCGCGCGAGATCGAGCCGAACGACATGGCGCCGGTCGAGAAGCGGCGGACGATATCGGCCGCCGGCTCCACTTCCTCCAGCGGCACCGGGCTTGCGCCGGGCTTGAGTTCGAACAGGCCGCGCAGATAGGTCATCTGCTCCGTCCGCTCGTTCATCAGGCGGGCGAAGGCGCGGTATTCCTCTTGCGAATTGCCGCGCGCGGCATGCTGAAGGCGGGCGATGCTCTCCGGCGTCCAGGCATGATCCTCCCCGCGCAGGCGAAAGGCATATTCGCCGCCGGCGTCGAGGAATTCGCGATAGACCGGCGCGCCGCCGAAGGCGATCTGGTGGCGCAGCACCGTCTCCTGCGCGATCTCGGGCAGGCCGGCGCCTTCCACATTCGTGCTGGTGCCGGTGAAATAGCGGCCGACCAGCGCGCTCGACAGGCCGATGGCATCGAAGATCTGCGCGCCGCAATAGGATTGATAGGTCGAGATGCCCATCTTGGACATGACCTTCATCACGCCCTTGCTCAGCGCCTTGACGTAGTTCTTGTGCGCCTTCTCCACGCTCAGGCCGGCCGGGAAGCTGCCGCTCAAGGCCGCCAGGCTCTCGAAGGCGAGATAGGGGTTGATCGCCTCGGCACCATAGCCCGCGAGCAGGCACATGTGATGCACCTCGCGCGCCTCGCCGGTCTCGACCACCAGCCCGACCTCGGTGCGCAGGCCCTTGGCGATGAGGTGGTGGTGCACGGCGGAGGTCGCGAGCAGCGCCGGAATGGCGACGCGCGCCGCCTGCAAGGTGCGGTCCGACAGGATGAGGATATTGGCGCCGCCGGCCATCGCCTCCTCCGCCTCGGCGCAGAGCCTCGCCAGCGCCGGCGCCATGCCGGCCGCCCCTTCCGCCGCCTGGAAGCAGATATCGAGGGTCGCGGTGCGGAAGGCATCGCCGACCAGGTCCTGGATATGGCGGATCTTCTCCAGATCCTCGTCGGTCAGAATCGGCTGGCGCACTTCGAGCCGCCAGTGCCCGCCCTTTTCCTCAAGCCCGAGCAGATTCGGCCGCGGCCCGATGAGGGAGACCAGCGACATCACGAGCTGCTCGCGGATGGAATCGATCGGCGGGTTGGTGACCTGGGCGAAACATTGCTTGAAGTAGGAATAAAGCATCTTCGGCCGGCGCGAGAGCACCGAGATCGGCGTGTCGGTGCCCATCGAGCCGACCGGATCGTCCGCCCGCTCCGCCATCGGCAGGAGATAGAATTTCAGATCCTCCTGGGTATAGCCGAAAGCCTGCTGGCGATCGAGCAGGGAGGCCTGCGGCGTGCGCGCCGGCACCGGCTGCGCCGGCAGATCCTCGAGCACGAACTGGCTGCGCTTCAGCCATTCGCGATAGGGCCTGGCCGCGGCGAGCGAGGATTTGAGTTCGGCATCATCGATGATGCGCCCGGCTTCGAGGTCGATGAGGAACATCTTGCCCGGTTGCAGCCGCCACTTGCGCACGATCCGCTCTTCGGGAATATCGAGCACGCCGGCTTCGGATGCCATCACCACAATATCGTCGTCGGTGACGAGATAGCGCGCGGGCCTGAGGCCGTTGCGGTCGAGCGTCGCGCCGATCTGCCGCCCGTCGGTGAAGGCGATGGCCGCCGGGCCGTCCCAGGGTTCCATCAGCGCGGCGTGATATTCGTAGAAGGCCCGGCGCTGCTCGTCCATCAGCGGATTGCCGGCCCAGGCCTCGGGGATCATCATCATCACCGCATGCGCGAGCGTATAGCCGCCGGCGACCAGCAGCTCCAGCGCATTGTCAAAGCTCGCGGTATCGGACTGGCCCTCGGCGATCAGCGGCCACAGCTTGGCCAGATCCTCGCCCAGCACCGGCGAGCGCATGGAATGCCGCCGCGCCGCCATCCAATTGAGATTGCCGCGCAGCGTATTGATCTCGCCGTTATGGGCGATCAGCCGGTAGGGATGCGCCAGGCGCCAGGAAGGGAAGGTATTGGTCGAGAAGCGCTGATGCACCAGCGCCAGCGCCGTCACCATGCGCTCGTCGCTGAGGTCGCGGTAATATTCCGCCACCTGCCGCGCCATCAGCATGCCCTTGTAGACCAGGGTGCGCGAGGAGAGCGAGGGAATGTACAATTCGTTGCGCGAGGTGGCTTCGAGCGCGCGCGCCTCCTGCTCGATCTGCTTGCGGATGACGAAGAGCTTGCGCTCGAAATCATCGCCGGCCTTCGTCTCCTCGCCGCGGGCGACGAAGATCTGCCGCACCCGGGGTTCCAGCGCCTTGACGCTGTCGCCCAGGCCCGAGCCGTCGACCGGCACGTCGCGCCAGCATAGCGTATGCTGGCCGGCCGCCGCCACCAGCCGCTCGATCAGCGCCTCGCAGGCATCGCGGGTATCGGCGCGCTGGGGCAGGAAGATCATGCCGACGCCGTAATCGCCGGGCGGCGGCAGGCTGATGCCCTGGGCCGCGACCTCAGCCCGCAGGAAGGCGTCGGGCGTCTGGATCAGGATGCCTGCGCCATCGCCCGCCAGCGGATCGGCGCCCACCGCGCCCCGATGCTCCATATTCTCCAGGATGCGCAGGCCGTCGCGGATGAGCGCATGGCTCTTTTGGCCCTTGATATGGGCAACGAAGCCGACGCCGCAGGCGTCATGCTCGTTCCTTGGATCGTAAAGACCCTCTTTTTCGGGCCAGCCCATCGGGTTATTCCCTGTCATCCGCACGATCAAAATTCCTCAGGCACGATCTTGAGACAAGGGGGGTCATACGACCCCGGCAAGATCCTGCCAAACCAAGCCCTCAGCGGCCGGGATCCAGGTTTGGACAAACCCGGTTCCGGCCCTTGAAGCCCCCCTCCTCGCAAGCCGCCCGGCAGCGTTTCCCAGCCAGATTGAACCGGCAAGGCGCGCCGCACAACAAAGCCTGCTTGGGGAGACCGTTCCGATAACCGAAGGCGACAAACGCTGCTGCGCCACCCCTGCGCCCGGACGTCTCGGAAGGCCCAGTAGAAATGTAAGGCGGGGGCCTCGTCAAGCATTCTTCGGCAGCCCCCACGCTCGCGGCGCAAAAAGCTCCGCCCGCAGCGCAAAAAGCCCGTAATACCCCTTCGCAAGTCCCGGGAATTGGCGCCAATTCCGCTCCCTGGCCGTCCCGCCCCGCCCACCACCACCCACCTTCGGCCCGGGTGGCGGATTCCACGTCTGCTCCGCCATTGACACGGTCCAAGGCTTGTGGTCGCGTAACACCCGGGACTGAGGGGACAGATGCACGTGACGCGCGCGGCGAGGCGGCCGGCCCGCTTCTTTTACGGCTGGGTGGTGGTGGGCGGCGCCTTTGCCGTGATGTTCCTGGGCTTCGGCTGCGCCTATAGTTTCACCGCCTTCATCGCGCCGCTGCAAAGCCAGTTTTCCGCCTCCCGCGGCGAAGTGTCGCTGATCTTCGCCATCGCGGGCTTCCTCTATTTCGCCCTGGGCGCGGTGAGCGGCCCGCTCGCCGACCGTTTCGGTCCAAGGCGGGTCGTGCTGGCCGGCATGGCGATCACCGGCGCCGGGCTGATGCTAGCGAGCCGCGCCGACAGCCTGTGGCAGATCTACGCCGGCTACGGCCTGGGCGTGGGAGTCGGCGTCGGCTTCTCCTATGTTCCGGCGATCGCCGCCGTGCAGCGCTGGTTCGTGAAGCGCCGCGGCTTCGCCTCGGGCGTGGCGGTCGCCGGCATCGGCCTCGGCACGCTCGTGGTGCCGCCGGTGGCGCAAGCCCTCATCCTGCATCTGGGCTGGCGCGGCGCCTATTTCACCCTCGGCGCCGCGACGCTGATCCTGGGCGCCCTGGTGACGATCGCCATAGAGGCTGCACCCGAGGGGCGCGGCCTTGGCCCCGACGGCGGACCGCCCTTAAGCCCCGCCCTGCCGGACGGGAGCGCCCGCTCGCCGGACAGCGGTCTTGGCGAGGCGATGCGCTCGCGCACTTTCCGCCTGCTCTATTTTTCCGCCTTTGCCGCCTCGCTCGGCCTGTTCATCCCCTTCGTCCATCTCGTGCCTTTCGCCGAGGGCCACGGCATCGCGCGGGGGCTCGCCATCTGGCTGTTGAGCCTGATCGGCCTGGGCAGCACTTTCGGCCGCTTCGTGCTCGGCGGGCTCGCCGACCGGATGGGGCGGCGCTGGGCCTTGTTCGCCACCTGCCTTGGCATGGCGCTCATGCTCGCCTGGTGGCTGGTTTCGACCAGCTTCTGGGCGCTGGCGCTCTTTGCCGTCGTCTTCGGCACCTGCTATGGCGGCTTCGTTGCCCTCATGCCGGCGCTGGTGATGGATTATTTCGGCGGCCGCAATGTCTCGGGCATCATCGGGATGCTCTATTCGAGCGTCGCCGTCGGCACGCTCGCCGGCCCGAGCCTCGCGGGCGCCGCTTTCGATCTGTGGGGAAACTACCAGCTGCCGATCACCGGCGGCGTGGCGGCGAGCCTGATCTCCGCCCTGGCGGTCCTGTTCCTGAAAGCGCCCAAGACGGCCGCGAGATGATGGGCGCCACGGTCAGAACAGCTTCATCAGCTCGACCTTGTCGCCGAGCGGGCCGGGATCGCCGTCATAGATCTTGCGTCCGGTCTTGATCACCGCCACCCGGTCGGCGACAGGAAGGCTCAGGCGCACGTTCTGCTCCACCATGATGATCGAGGTGGAAAAGGCCGTCTTGATCCCGACGACCGTCTCCATCACCCGCTCGACCAGGTTGGGCGCAAGCCCGAGCGAGGGTTCGTCGAGAATGATCGCCGCCGGCTCGTGCATCAGCGCCATGCCGATCGCCAGCATCTGCTGCTGCCCGCCCGACAGCGTGCCGCCGATCTGGCGCTCGCGCTCCTTCAGGACCGGGAACAGGCCGAAGACCACGTCCAGGCGCGGCGCCAGCCTGGCCCGGTCGGTGACGACGAAAGCGCCGAGCAGCAGGTTGTCGCGCACGCTGAGCGAGCGGAAGACGCCGTGGCCCTGCGGCACATAGGCGATGCCGGCGGCGACGTTCTCCGCCGGCCTGCGGCCAACGATGTCGCGCCCCTGGTACAGGATCTGGCCGGCGCTCGGGCGGTGCAGGCCGAAGATGGTGCGCATCAAGGTGGTCTTGCCGGCGCCGTTATGCCCCAGCACCAGAAGCAACTCGCCCGGCATGAGGGACAGATCGATCCCATGCAGGCACGGCTTCTTGCCGTGCGCGGCCGAGAGGTTCCGCACCTCCAGAAGCGGCGCGCTCATTTGAAATACCGCGTGGCAAGCTCGGGGTCGGTCATCAGCCGCTCCGGCGTGCCGATGGCCAGAATGCGGCCTTCGTCGAGGAAGCAGACCTCGTCGCACAATTCCTTTATCACGTCGAGATTGTGCTCGATGATGCAGACCGTCCGCCCGCTCCGGGCAAGCTCGCGCAGGATCGGCAGGATCTCGGTCAAGGTGGTGGGATCAAGGCCTGAGAGCGGTTCGTCGAACAGCAGCACCTCGGCCCCGGTCGCCAGCAGCCGCGCGATCGAGAGCAGCTTTTCCTCGGCATAGGAAAGGCTGTCCGCCGTCTCCCCCGCCTTGCCGTCGAGATGGACGAAGGCCAGTACGCTCATGGCGCGGGCGATGTTCGCCCTCTCCTCGCGCGCGACGCGGAAGGGGCGGAAGAACACCTGGCCGATCCGGTCGCCGCTCTGACGCGGGAGCGCGACCAGCACGTTTTCCAGCACGCTCATGCGCGCAAAAAGCCGCAGGTCCTGGAACGAGCGCGCCACCCCGGCGCCGACGATGCGATGCGCCTTGAGGCCGTTGATCGGCCGGCCGCGCAGCGTCACCTCGCCCTCGTCGGGAGCCAGAAAGCCGGTGAGCAGGTTGAAGGCGGTGGTCTTGCCGGCGCCGTTCGGCCCGATGAGGCCGGTGATGCGGCCGCTCGTCAGCGCGATGGAAAGATCGGCGACCGCCCGGATGCCGCCGAAGGCGCGCGCGAGCTTCGCGCCCGAAAGCGTCGCCTCGCCCGGCGCGATCGGATCGAGCAGCCCGGCCCCGCCCTGGGTCACGGCCAGAGGGGTCAAGGCGCCTCTGGTCCCTCCGGCCGCGGCGGCGGCGAGCAGCCCTTGCGGGCGGAAGCGCAGGACCGCCATCAGCAGGACGCCATAGATCACCAAGCGCGACTTGTCGGCGATCTCCACCGGCAGATGGATGAATTGCAGCGCATCCGGCAGCACCACCAGAATGGCGGCGCCCGCCACCGAGCCCCACAGATTGCCGGTGCCGCCCAGGATCACCATGGCGAGAATGTAGATCGTCTGCTCGATGGTGAAGCCGTCGGCGCCGACATAGGTGAAGTAATGGGCATAGAGCGAGCCCGCGACGGCGGCAAGCCCGGCCGAGAAGGCGAAGACCACCACCTTCATGTACAGCAGGTTCTTGCCCACCGCCTCGGCGCCGGCCTCGTTCTCCCGCATGGCGCGCAGGGCGCGGCCGAAGGGCGAATGCGCGAGCCGCCAGGCGATCAGGAAGCCGGCCGCCGCAGCAAGGGCGGCGACGGGCAGAAAGCGGCGCGGCGTATCGAGGGGCAGTCCCAGGAAATGCAGCGGCGCCACGCCGCGGATGCCGTCCGGGCCGCCGGTCAGCCCATGCCAATTGACGATCACCGCCAGCGCGATCACCTGTAGCGCCAGCGTCACGATCACCAGATAGTCGCCCGAGATGCGGATCGCCGGCAGCGCCACCAGGATGCCGACGGCGGCGGTAAACAGGATGGCGGCCGTAAGCGGCAGCGGAAAGGCCAGGCCGAGCTTGACGCTCAGGATCGCCGTGGCATAGGCGCCGAAAGCATAGAAGGCGGCCTGCGACAGCGCGAACAGGCCGGCAAAGCCGATCAGCAGGTTGAAGGAAGTGGCGAGAATCGAATAGAGGCACACCATGACGAGGATGTGCAGAACATAATCCATCGGCTCCCTCCCCGCCGCCGGGCTCAGCGCCGCGCCGCGCCGAACAGGCCTTGCGGCCTGAGCAGCACGACGAGGAAGAGCACGACGAAAGAGATGGAATTCTGCCATTCGGTCGGGATCTGCCACAGGCCGAGGCTCTCGATCATCCCGAGCGCGAAGCCGCCGGCGACGGCACCGCGCAGGCTGCCGATGCCGCCCACCACCACGGCGACGAAGGCGATGAAGACGGCGAGGAAGCCCATGCTGGGATTGGCGCCGTCGCGCAGCAGGATCAGCGTCGCCGGCACCGCCGAGATGGCCGAGCCCAAGGCGAAGACCAGCATCGAGACCTTGACCGTATCGATGCCGACGATGCGCGCCATCTCGGCATTGTCGGTCATGGCCAGGATCGCCTTGCCCGGCCGCGCCCGGCGGAGAAAGACGGCCAGCACCGGCACCAGGATCAGGACCGAGACGATTTGCCAGACATTGACCGTGGTGAAGAAGACCGGGCCGATGAAATGGATGCCGCCCTCAAAGCCCGCCACCGTCTGGCCGCCGGTGCCAAAGACGATGCCGGTCAGATTCTCCAGCACGATGAAAAGGCCGAGGGACGCGATCAGGACGACCAGGGTGGAACCCTGCCGCTCCTCGATCGGGCGATAGAGAAACTGATAGCTGAAGACGCCAAGCAGGGCCGCAACCATCGCCGCCGCCAGCATCGCCAGCGGCAGCGGCCAGTGCAGCGGCCCCGCCGTCACCCAGGCGACATAGGCGGCGATGGTATAGATCGGGCCATAGGCGAAATGGACGATGCGCGTCGTGGCGAAGATGAGGCCGAATCCGACCGCCAGCAGCGCATAATGCGCGCCGCCGATCAGGCCATTGACGAAAAGCTGCAAGAAAAGCGACATCAGGGCTACCCGGCAGGCAGGCGGAAACCTTGCCGGTTCCCGATCATCGGAACCGGCAAGGCTCTCTCGTCATCATCGCAAGGCGGTGGTTTTCAGCCTACTTTATGTCGACGTACTTGATGAATTTCTGCTTGCCGTTCTCCACCACGAACATGGCCACCCGCTTCTTGGCGACGCCGTTGGCCTGAAACACCATCTTGCCGCCATAGACGCTGTCGACGGCGGGATTGGCCCGGAGCGCCGCCGCGAGCTTGTCGCCGTGCCAGTAATCGCCGCCCTGCGCCCGCGCCCGGCGGATCAGATCGGCGATGACATAGACGCCCTCGTAATAATTGGCGGCATAGAACTCGGGCGCGACGCCATAGCGCTTCATATAGCCGTTATAGAAGGCTTCCGACCAGGGATTGGCCGCCGAGGGGGTAAAATAATCCGAGAAATAGCGGTAGCCTTCCATGTAGCTGCCGCCGATCTTCTGGATGTCGGCGGTATATTCGATGCCGAGCACCGGCTGCTTCATGCCAAGCTCGCGAATGCGCTTCATCGCCAGGCCCGGATCAGGGCTGAACAGCCACAACGCGACGAAATCGGGATTGCTGGCCTTGATCTTGGCGATCTGCGTATCGATGTTGGCGGCGCCCACCGCCATCGTCTCGCTGGCCGTGATGGTGCCGCCGAGCTTCTCCCAATAGGGCTTGACCACATTCACCACGCTCTCGCCGGCGTCGGTGTTCCACGACAGCATCGCCATCTTCTTCCAGCCCTGGGCCTGCGCATAGGCCGCGGCCGCCCGCCCGAGATCGGAGGCGAGCGAGCGGTTGTGGAAGAGGTATTTGGACGCCCCGATCAGCGCCTGGCTGACGCCGCCGCCGTTGATGAGGAAGATCTTCTTCTGGTCGGCGATCGGCGCGATCGCCAGCGTCGGCGGCGAGAAGGAGGTCAACACCGCCTGGACATGGTCGATATCGATCAGCCGGTTCATCGCATCGACGCCCGCCTGGGCGCTGCCGGACTTGTTGTCGCCGATGCTCACCTTGAGCTTGATGCCGTCGACACCGCCCTTGGCATTGATCTCGTCCACCGCCTGCAAGATGCCCTGGCTCATCACGGTGCCATACCAATTGGCCTTGCCGCTCATGGCCAGAATGGCGCCGATATTGAAGACCTTGGGATCCTGAGGCTTTTCCGCCGCCTGAGCGGTAAGCCCGAGCCCCAGAGTTGCGGCCGCGAGCCCCGCCGCCAGGAATTTCACCAGCCAGCCCGACTTCTTCACCATGTTCCCCCTACCTATCTCATGCCCCGTTGGCCGGTCGATCCTGAAGCCTTAAGCTCCATCCTTCAAGTTCTTCTGAAGGGAAGCGATCCGTGAGCAGCCCGACCAGCCCCAGCCTGCCCGCCCCGAGCCTCGAATTCTTCTTCGATTGCTCCAGCCCCTGGACCTATCTCGGCTTCGAGCGCATCCAGCCGCTGGCCGCCGAAGTGCCGGTGGAGATCACCTGGAAACCCATCCTGGTCGGCGGCATCTTCAACCAGGTGAATCAGAGCGTCTATCTCTCGCGCGACAACCCGGTGCCGGCCAAGAAAGCCTATATGACCAAGGATTTGCAGGACTGGGCGCGCTTCGTCGGCATCCGCATCGCCTGGCCGCCCACGATCTTCCCGGTGAACAGCGTGAAGGCGATGCGCGGCTGCATCCTCGCCGCCCGCGACGGCCGGCTTCCAGCCTTCGCCCGCGCCGTTTTCGAGGCCTATTGGGGCGAGAATCGCGACATTTCGCAGGATGCGGTTCTGCTGGAGATCGCGGCCCGGGTCGGGATGGCGGCGGAATCCTTCGCCTCCGGCCTTGGCGATCCCGCGGTAAAGGCGGAACTCAAGGCCAATACCGACGAGGCGATCACCCGCGGCGCCTTCGGCTCGCCCACGATCTTCGTCAATGGCAGCGACATGTATTTCGGCAACGATCGCCTGCCGCTGGTGCGCGCGGCGCTCGGGTCGGGCGGGCGTAACGAGGCCTAGTCCTGAACCTTGCGGATCCGGCGCGGGCGGTGTTCGTTCACCTCGCGCAGATAGGCCAGGCCGGCGGCGGCGATGGGATCGCCCACCATCGCATCGCCCTCCGCCGCCAGGTCCTTCATATCGACCCAGGCGGCATAGATCGCCCGCGTGCGCGCGGTGATGACGCCGCCCTTGAGGAGGGTCTTGATCAGGACGCGGAAGATATTGGTGCTCTCCATCAGCTCGCGGCGCCGGTCGGCGGAGGTATAGCTCTCCTTCATGGCGTCGCGCACCCATTCCCAATCGAGGCCGAAGCGGGCGTAGATCACCTTCTTCTGCCGGGGATGCAGCATGTTGAACATCAGCACCTGGAAACATTCCGCCGCCCAATCCTCGACCGCATCATGCTCCGCCCGGGTCATCGCGGGCAGCACATCGTCGGCCCACAATTTGCCGGCGCGGTGATGGAAGGCCTCGTCGGTCATGACGAGCTGGGTCAGGCGGACGAGCAGCGGGTCGTGCGATTTGGCATGGAGGGTGGCGAAGATGCCCATGGCCAAGCCCTCGACCAGAAGCTGCATGCCGACGATCTTCTTGTAGATCTCCGGCACGCTCACCAGTTCGGCCAAGAGGCGGCTCAAAGTTCCGCTCGCTGGCAGCGGCTCGCCCCAGCGCACGGCGATATAGCGGGTGAAGGCGGTGACGTGGCGGGCTTCCTCGCGCGCCTGGTTGGCGGCATATTCGATCGCGCCGGGATTGCGCAGCGCCTGGCACAGATTGGCCGAAAGCGAGAGCGCGCCCTGCTCGCCGTGGAGTACGCTCGACAGCCACCAGCGGCAGCTCTCGTTGGCGAAGGCGATGCGCTGGCCCGCGTCGAGCCGGTCGGCGACGGCGCTTGCCAGTTCCGGCACAACATCGAGCGGCAGGATCGACCCCGCCTGCTGATCGAACGGCAGGGAATAGTCGATATAGGCCGGGTCCATCGGGTCCCAGAAATGGCTGTCGCTGTCGGCGATGATCGCGTCGAACAGGCCGGACCTACTGCCATAGCGCTCGACGTCAAGCATCTCGGCGAAATTGCCGGCCGGCCCCGCCGCAAAGGCGCCGGCCCGCCCATCCGCGCTCATCCCATCCGCCATCCGCACTCCCGCCATTGCCGAACTCCCCCGCGCTACGCCCAGCGGCTGTCGCCGCGGACCCGAGCACCCTTACAAAAACAAGCGCCCTTACAGAAACTTGCGCAGCGACACGTCCTCGGGAACCTTCAACCCAAGCGAGGTGATCCGCGGCGTCGTCTGCTCGATATAGCGCTGCCGGGCCTCTTCATTGGTATAGCGGCGCAGGCCCCAGCGCACATATTGCCGCGAGCGTTCGGAATTGCTGCGGCCGAACAGATCGAGCGTCACCGCCCAGGCTTTCGTCAGGCCGGCCTGCACCTGCGCCCGCCCCTCCGCGCTCTGGCACAATTCGCGGCAGATGCGATAGCCGTGCCCGACATGGCCGTGCTCGTCCATGAGCACCGGCACGCACATGTCGGCGATGGGCTTGTAGCTGCTCTGCGCCATCTCCTCGATGATATTGAGCACCGCCGCCTCGCCGATGAAGGAGAACAGCGCCCGGCCGATCCAGTTATGGATGCGGCGCACGCCCTCGGTGCGGTAATGCTCGCGCTCCAGGATGCGCTGTTTCAGCATGTAGGCGGTGTCGATGCCGATCCCTTCGAGCACCTGGGCGCCGCGGATATAATGGTCCATCTCCTCGGCGGCGCGCTCGCAGCACACTCTTTTCTCGAAGGCGTTCGGCGCCATTGGATAGAAGATCTCGGTATAATCATCCGCCCCCGTCAGCTCGCCCTCGGTATGGGCGCGGAGCTGATGGACCAGCAGCTCCTGGTATTCGTCCGGCATCTTCTTGAATGCTTCGGCGTCCCTGACTTCGATCTTCTCGCTGTTCTCCGTCATCATCTCTCCCCGTTCCATGGGCGCCCGCGGCCGAAAGAACGCCGGCCGCCACCGTCAGATCCTCGTCACGATCCCCGTCGCCGTCACCCGGACCTTGCCCCTGACGTCGAACAGATCGGCCCGGGCGAAGGTGATGTTCCGGGCCCGGGCGATGGCATAGCCGATCACCCGCACGCCCTGGGGAAGCACCGGGCGCATGATCTTGACCGCCATCTCCATGGTGGCGCAGCGCTCGCCCTGAAACTGCACCAGACCGGCGCCAGCCAAAGCGCAGTCGAGCATGGCGAAGATGGCCGCGCCATTGACCGCGCCGCTCTCCATGCCGCCGAGATGGAACGGCATGATCTCCTTCAGGCCGACCTCGACGATGCCGCGCGCCGTCACCTGGACGTGACCCCGGAGATGGCGGACGATCTCCTGGTCGTTGAGACGCCGGGCCAGCGCTTCCGCCTCGGCGGGCGACAAGGGCGAGGCCAGCGCCTCGGCCGGCACCGGAAACGGGCCCGACACCGCCTCTGGCCGCATCTTCGCCGGCGCTGCCGCCAGGGGCGTCATGCCGCCTTCGGCCGCCGCGGCGCCGTTGGTCGTGACCGCTACCACGGCTAGAGCCCGGCCGCGGCCAGCTCGGGCACGGCATGGCTTGCGCGCGCCCGGTAGGCGGCCAGCACCTGTTCGTTCGGCGCGCTCAGCGTCTCCGGGCCGACCTTGGTCCAGTGATAGGGTCCCCAGATGAACTGCTTCCAATAGCTTTCGGCGACCTCGACCCAGGTCTGGAGGTGCTCGCGGCTGTCGAGGAACTTGTCCATATTGACCAGGAGCCAGCTTGAAATCGCCTGACTGTCGCGGCAGCCCTGGCAATGGCCCGAGGTGCAGCAGAACTTGACCGTCTCGAGGTCGGCGCCCCAGGTATTGAAAAAGGGCAGCGTGGGATTGCCGTTCTCCAGCCGCTCGGCGTGCTGCGGATTGTCGATGCTGATGCTAGGGCACTGGTCGTAGCCGAACGAGGCCCAGTGCGAGCGGCCGGTGATCATGGCGCGGATGTAATAGGGATGGCTCACCACCGTCTCGGGGTAGAGCGCCTTGACGCGCAGCGCCTCGTCGAGCAGGTCCTGCTGGTGGGCGAGCGCCGCCGGATCGCTCAGATGGTATTTGCTGTAGAAGTTGAAATTGACGCGGTTGCCATTGTCGCGGATGCGGCGGACCGTGTCCTCGATATAGCCGATGCCGTCTTCATTCAGGGCATAGATGAAACCCGCGCGGGGATCGTCCTGGTAATTCTCCAGCGTCGTCTCGAACAGGCCGGTGAAGGTCCGGCCGCCGGGCTTGATGCCGCGCAGCTCGTCGTCGAGCGGTCCGCCGCCGAACAGGGTCAGGCCGATCGCCACGTTCTCGAAGCCCTGAAGCGGCAGCTTGCGCAGGCCGTTGGACGAGATCGTCACATTGGTCAGGCGCTTGACGAACAGGCGGAGGCGATCGGGGAAAAGCGTCGGCTCGCCGCCGATGACGAGGGCGGAATTGATCTTGCGCTCATCGCGCTCCTTGAGCAGGAAGGCGTCGAGCGTGTCGAGATCCTTGACCTCCCGCGTCTCGCTATCATGGCCGTATTCGAAGAACCAGCAGCCGCGGCAGCGGATATTGCAGGCGTTGGTGACGTGGTATTCGGAAGTCCGCACCTTGCGCGAATGGGTGAGAACGCGCCTCAGGCGATCTTTCCACGGATCGTCCCGCCCGAAGAGTTCCTCGATCCTCGCCATCTTCTCAAGTGCCTGTGCGCGATCTTCCCTCGATTTCATGGCGGAATATTCCTTGCTTTGAAAAGATGCTCCCGGCGCCGCCGAAATTACGGCCGGCGGATCCTCGACGCCCGCCGGTCATTCGGCCGCGGCACGTGCCCGCAGGCCGGGTGAAATCGCCTGCTCGACCGCCTCGTGGAACCAGCCCAGGCCCTGTTCGAACCGTCCGAAGGTGAGATGGCGGTTGGCCCCGGAGAGCAGCCCCGACTGGATCGCCTCGCCGCGATCCGAATCCTCGCCGACCACCGCCTTGACGAGCTCGAGGCTCTTGCCCCAGGCCTCCTTCGCGTGGTCGCTGGTGGGGATTTTCGGCACCAGCAGCGTGAAATTGAGCGTCGATGTCGCGACATCGTGCGGGATCACCTGGAAGACCGCGGCATGATCCACCAGCACCGCCACCATCGTGTTGGGGAAGACGCTATAGAGCAGGGTCGAGTGCGCCCGGAGATTCCACTCTGCCGTATCGGTGCCGCGCAGCTCGCAGACCGACCGTTTCGGAATGATGCCGCGGATATGCGGCGCGAGATGGTCGAAGACCGCGATATTGTCGAGGAACAGCGACCAGATCGTCTTCGTATGGGTGGTCCGCGTGTGGTAATTCTCCTGGAAGAGGTCCATCGCCAGCTTCCAGTTGTTTTTCCGCGGCATCTCGAGCGGGCTGTAGCAGAAATAATCGGCCAGCCCCAGGTGATGGAAATCGTGCTGTAGCCCGCCGAGGTAAGCGTCGAAATCGACCGCCGGCGCTTGCGGGTCGAGGATTGCGTAGATGAAGCCCTGCCGCTCCGCCGATTGCAGCGCGCACAGGCCATGCTCCTCCTTCTTCACCGACGGGAAGCCCTCGGCGTTGGGAATGCCCATCAGCCGGCCATCGGTCGCATAGGTCCAGGCGTGATAGGGGCAGACGAAAGCCCGCTTGCCCGTCCCGCCCTCGCCCCACACCAGCCTCGTGCCGCGATGGCGGCAGACATTGAGGAAGACGCGCGCCTGGCCGTCGGCACTCCGGGTGATCAGCAGCTTGGTGCCGGCATAATCCATCGTCTTGTAATCGCCCGGGCGCGGGATGTCGGACACATGGGCGACGATCTGCGGCACCCGCCGGATCAGGAGATTCATCTCGCGGTCGAATCTCTCTGGGTCCGTATAACGCTCTACGGGATTTTTATACTCGCCTTCCACCATACAGGTTGTCTTGTTATCGACGTAACCCAAGATCTGGTTGATTTTGGCGACCTGTGTTGCGTGATCCATGGCCTTCCCGCTTTCTGGCCTGCTCTCTGGCCCACGTTCCAGGGCTTTCCCGCATGACCCGCCTCCGGGTCCGGCTTGACACCTAGCGCTCGGGGAAGCCGAGAAGCGCCTTCAATTACTCGTATTAATCATCATATTCATATGTTTTGCATCCGTCAATATGTGTTATCTCTCACATACATCTTAAAAGTTATATGAAAATAATATTAGTCATTATTGATACTTGCTATTGCCGGAACCTGCAATCGCCAGGCGGCAAAGCCGATACGAATTGAGAAAATAATATCAGGAACATAGTAATAAAATATTCAGACATTCTACTAAATTCATGGTTAATTTTATATTAATCTAAATAACGAATATATTCCTTCCGATGATTATGAATGTATTATCGGATTATTTTACTTTGTTAATTCTATAACTCTGGATATAATCCGCAAATATCGGATGATAAACGAGTCTATGCAGATTTAATTCCTATTTATGGCCAAAAATCACACGCAACCGCTTCCCCGGTGCTCAAGCGCTCAAGGAGCGGCGTCAGGGAGCCGGCCGCGGGGCGTCCACCCCTGGGCCGGGCCGGATATAACAGCGTCGTTTCGCTATAGAATTGAATAGTACAGCCCTGCATGCGATGTTCCGCTGTCGGGTGGTCGCGGATGCCTGGGGTGTGGGCGCGCTAAGGGCCAGAGGGTGATATCGCCGGCCGGCGCGCGCCCCGGTGCGACAGGGCGACAGCTCGCCCGATGCTTTGCCGCAGGAATCCTGTCGAAAGGGAACATTGCCCTATCTGACCGGACCCCGCGCCGGCTCATCGCGTACAGCCTGCCATCCGACGGCGCACGATCGGCGTCCGTTCCATTCCTACCCGACTGAAGGGCCATTTCCATG
>CALCYJ010000300.1 GCA_937905845.1 uncultured Rhodospirillales bacterium | reverse complement strand
GTAATAGCGGCAGGCCGAAAAGATGGTAGCGATGCGACGAAAAACAGGGGAGTCACGCCGTGTACATGCCTCAACCGGACGTCCGACTTGAACCAAGTTGCCATTCGTGCTTGGTTGAGTTGGTGGTTGTGCCTGGTTTGAGTTGGTGGTTGAGTCTGATCGTCTAGGACAAAGCAATTTCGGCTTTGCCCAGATCGGGCTCCGGTTTCGATAGGGGATAATCATGGCGGATCCGGCCAATCTTGCCCTTATGCCCGAGCCGCGGAGCAAGGGCGGCGCGCTCTACAGCCTGGCCGAGCGCATCGCCCGCTATCGCGAGCGCGCGGGCGACGCCCATCCCGTCATTGGCAGTATCGCTCCCGGCCCCGATGCCGTCCGGCTGTTCAGCAACGATTATCTCGGCCTGAGCGGCGATGCGCGGATCAATGCGGCCAAGGCGGAGGCCCTGCTCGGGACCGCGAACGAAGTGCTGATGTCGGCGGTCTATCTGCACGATGACAGCAATCAGCGCCGGTTCGAGCGCCGCATGGCGGCCTTCCTCGGCGCCGAGGATAGTGTGCTCTGCCAGTCGGGCTGGTGCGCCAATGTCGGCCTGCTTCAGACGATCGCCGATCAGAACACGCCGATCTTCCTCGATTTGGCCGCCCATGCCTCGCTGTGGGAGGGGGCGCAAAGCGCCGGGGCGCCGCTGCGCCCCTTCCGCCACAATAACGTGAACCATCTGGAAGAGCAGGTGCGCCGCCACGGGCCCGGCATCGTGGTGGTGGATGCGATCTACAGCACGGCGGGCGATCTCTGCCCGATCTTCGATCTGGTGGATTTCTGCGAGCGCGAAGGCTGCGCGCTGGTGGTGGACGAATCCCATTCGATCGGGACCTTCGGCGCGCGGGGCGAAGGGCTGGTTTCCATGCTCGGCCTGACGAAGCGTGTCGCCTTCCGCACCTTCAGCCTGTCGAAGGCCTTCGCCGGCCGCGGCGGCATCGTCGCCGGTGCGGCCGACGCGCTGGATTTCTTCCGTTTCGAATCCCGCCCGGCGATCTTCAGCTCCGCCGTCCTCGCCTACGAGATCGTGGGTTTCGAACGCACGCTCGATATCATCCAGGACGAATATTGGCGGCGCGAGGCCTTGCAGCGCAATGCCGACAGGCTGCGCACGGCGCTGCACGACCTCGGCTACAATGTCTCGTCGAGCCAGTGCCAGATCATTCCGCTGGAGGCGGGCGATGAAACCCGGACCGGCAGCTTGCGCGACATGCTGGACCGGCGGGGGATTTTCGGCTCGGTCTTCTGCATGCCGGCGACGCTGCGCAACCGCGCCCTGGTGCGTTTCTCCGTCACCTCGGCGCTGGAGCCGCATGAACTTCAGCGCACGGTTGCGGCCTGCGCGGAAATTCGCGAGGCGATCGGCCTCGCCGACTGGCCCTCGACCAAGCGGCGGGCCCGCGCCGAAGAGCGCGAAGACAAGGAGACGGCGCAGACCAAGTTGCGCCAGGCGCTGGTGCTGCGTCCTGATTTTGGCCGCAATGCCAATGGGCCAAGCGGCGGCGGGCTCGAGCGCTTTGCGGAATAGAAGTCTGCTTCTCCGGGATCGGCCTTAAGGCAGGGGCTCCTCGCCCGCCGCGGGCAGGCTCAGCACGAATTCACGATACCCGCCGCGCTGGGAGCGGCAGCGCAGGCTGCCGTGGAAGGCTTCCGCCACCCGCTGGCAGAAGGCCAGGCTCGATGCCGCCTCGATGCCGGCGTCGGCCGCAAGCAGGGAGGGATCGAACAAGCGGCTGGAGAAGCTCGCGACCGCATCCGTCTCGGCATAGCTGAAATGGAGGCGGTTCAACTTCCCCGCCCGTTCGAGGCGGACGACGATCTGACCTTTGCCGGCGCGGGCAATGCCCTGTAAACCGTTCTTGATCAGGTTCATCAGCAGGTAGGACATGAGAATGTCGGAACCGGCGAAGGAGAAATCCACGTCGCGGCGCCATTGAATGGCGCGCCGCGACCGCTCGTCGCGGAAGGGATAGAGGCGGAGCGCCGTCTCGATACATTGGCTCATCGGCCAGACGCCGATGGCGCTCCCCTCGAGCGTCAACGCCCCGGCATTGATCTGGAGCATGTCGATGATGGTGCCGACATGCTCGGCCTCGCCGATGATCCGCTGCACCGCATGTTCGAGCGCGCCACGGACCTTCGGCGGCAGGTCCGGCGGCTTGAGCCCCGCCGCCAGCGCCATGTCATGGCCCCGCAGCAGCGTCGGCAGGTGATTTTGCAGGCTGATGGCGCCGGTCTTGATGCCGAGAAGCGGAGTCCGCAGATCCTGGCCGATGCCGCTGCCGACCTCGGCCGCGGCGCGCAGGCGCTCCTGCGCCAGAAGCTCGCTGCGGTAGCTGAAGATGCCGCCGGTGATCAGCCCGAAGATGAAGACCGGCAGGGCGGGAAGATAGGCGGCGGAGAAGGCCCGCGCCGGATCGATGCAATTCACCACGATAAAGGCCAGAAGCGAGCCCAGCGTGAAGAGGATGACGAGGTTGATCCAATCGACCAGCAGAACGAGCAGAAACAGCGCCACCAGGCTGGACAGCAGCCAGACCACCGAGGCGCCGTTCATCAGCATCATGAAGCCGAAGAAGAACGGCAGCACATAGAGGACGGCGGCATACCACAGGATGGGCTGAAGCGGCCGCAGCGCCCGCGGCCAGTGCCGGCGCACCACGAACGGCGCGCACAGAAGGCTGCCGACAAGGCGCAGCCAGAGGTTCTCGTAGGGCTGGGGGTAGAGGATGTGCCAGACGACGTAATAGAGCGGCATGGTGAGCGCCCCGCATGCCGCGATCAGGGTCATGCTGTGCTCGGCCGCCATATAGCTGCGACGGATCAACGTATAGGCGGCGTCCAGGAGAAGACGCGGCAGTCCGACATCGGAAGTGCCAGCCATCGCCTGTTGCTCCGAGGCCGTGAACTCACCCAGCGTCGGCACCGTTGTTCCTCCTGCTCCGCCCGCCTTTCGAGCAGACGGATATGCGCCGGCCGGTTATCCCATGAAATGCGTTAATAATTTGTATACCACAATCCAGATAGGGCTACCGGTAGTAGCTCGCGCTGGAGGACAGATTTCACGCCGATCAACGCGCCATCAACTTACCTTGAAACTGCCCTAATGCCACCGCAATCCACCGCTAAATTTATCCGCGATCGACGACAGGCAAGATATAGACCGGAAACGACCGGCGAAACCTTGGGAAAAGACTGAACCGGCCACCGAACTAATCTGTAGCGTTAACCTTACTCTGCCGCCAGAGGTCTTTGCCAGCCGGCGGATGGCCGCAAGATAAAAGGTATCAAGACGATGCCCATCGCCAAACCCATCGCCGCCCTTGTCCTCGCCGCCGCGCTGGCCCTGCCGGCGGCGGCCTTTGCCGCTCCGGACAATTCTACGACGACCCCGGCCGCCGCCGCCAAGACGGCGACGAAGCAGGTTAAAAAGAAGACGAAGAGCACCGCGCACAAGATCCACAAGCCGACGCAGCAGTAACCAGGGATCCTCTGCCGGCGGCCGGAGGGTTCGGCCTCGAAGGGACTTGACCCGCGGGTGTCGGGTGCCACATAGGGTGGCGGGGCCCTGCGCGCATCTGCCGCACTTGCGTGGATGCCGGTCTGCGCCCTAACAATATTCCGTGCGATCCCGGCCTCCTACCGCTCGCGCCGCCCGTCCCTTCTCTGCCATGAGGAACCGCGCCATGACCCGACCGACCCGCGAGACCGCCGCCGCAACGTTGTCTGTGCCGTTGTGGGCTGTGCCGCTGTTGGCCATCCCGTGGCCGGCCGCGCTGCTGCCGGCCACGTTGCTGCCAGCGCTCGGGGGATGGCGCCGGCTCACCCTGGCGCTTTTCGCCGCTTTCGCCCTGCTGGCCTCGCCGGGTGCTGCCACCGCGCACGCTTTCCCGCAGCGGACCATGCCCCCCGCCGGCAGCCGTCTCGTCAATCCCCCGCCCCGGGTCGCGATCCTCTTCACCGAAGCGCTGGAGCCCCGTTTCAGCTCGCTCAAAGTGTTCGACGCCTTCGGGCACCGGGTCGATCGCGGCGATGCCCATCTCGGCCCCCACAACGCGAGGCGCTACATCGTCGATCTACAGCCCCTGCCGCCGGGGACCTACAACGTGGTCTGGCACGTAACCTCCGTCGATACCCATCAGACCCAGGGCCATTTCCAGTTCTCCGTGGCACGGTGATCGCCGCGCGATAATCCGGCCGAAAAGACGATGGCGGGCGGCGTGGTGCCTTTCTTCGATCTCGGCCCGGGCGGCCTGCCGTTGGCACTGGCACAAGGGCTTGCGATCGCCGCCCTGTTTTCGGCTTTCGGCACCCTGCTCTTCCTTGGCCTGCTGGCGCCACGCGCCGTCGATGGCGGGCAGAAGCAGCCGGGCCTGGCCGAGGCTTTACGCCGCTGCCGCTGCCTGGCGAAGCTGAGCCTGGCGAGCGCGCTGGTGCTCCTGCTGGTCTGGCTCGGGCTGGAAACGGTGGTGATGGACCAGGCCACCGCGCTCTCCCAGGCGATCCCCGCCCTGGCCGTCGTCGTCGCCACCACCAATTTCGGCCATCTCATCCTAGGCCAGTGTCTGCTGCTCGCGGCCGCCGGGCTGATCTTGTTCTATCCCGGACCGGGGCCCGGACTGGGGCTCGGACCGCGCCCGGCCGCAGCCCTCGCCGGAGCGGCCACCGCGCTGCAAGCCTGGCACCTGCATGCCGCCGCCATGTCCGATGGCTTGAGCCTGCTCCTGATCGTGGAAATCCTGCATGTGCTGGCGGCGGCCGCCTGGCTCGGCACCCTGGTGCCGCTGGCACTGTTCGTCGGCCTGGCGCCGCCCGTGACGGGTGCCGCCGCCTGCCGCCGCTACTTGTGGTTCGGCAGCGCCTGCGTCCTGGTGCTGGCGGTGACGGCCTGCTGGCAGGGGATGATCCTGATCGGCGGCTGGCACGCGCTGATCGCCTCCGCCTATGGCTGGATGGCCCTGGTCAAGCTGGCGCTGTTCGCGATCCTGATCGGCTTCGCCTGGTACAACCATTTCCGCCTGGCGCCGCCGCTCCTGGGCGCCGACCCCGCCGCGGCCGGGCGCACGCTTGCGCGCAACATCCTGCGCGAGGCGGTTGCCGGCCTGCTGATCCTGCTCGCCGCCGCCGTGCTGGCGAGCCTGCCGCCGGGCATGGATATGACGATGCAGGGCCGGGCGAACCCCGGAACGATCGCGCCGGCGGCCGTGGCGGTATCCGTCCTCATCGCGCCGGAATTCCCGGGATCGGCCCTTAAACCCGCCGGGCGATGACTTCGACCAGAAGGTGCCAGGAGGCGCCGCTATCGCTCGACGCCTCGCCCAGCCAATGAAAGGATCGAGGCCCGATCTCGGTGAAG
>CALCYJ010000299.1 GCA_937905845.1 uncultured Rhodospirillales bacterium | reverse complement strand
ACATCGGCGGCATCATCAAGCACGCCAAGGCGCTCAACGCCTTCACCAACCCGCTCACCAACAGCTACAAGCGGCTGATCCCGGGTTTTGAAGCGCCGGTGCTGCTCGCCTATTCGGCGCGCAACCGCTCCGCCTCCTGCCGCATCCCCTTCTCGGCCAGCCCCAAGGGCAAGCGGGTCGAGGTTCGCTTCCCCGACCCCGGCGCCAATCCCTATCTCGCCTATACCGCGATGCTGATGGCCGGCCTCGACGGGATCGAGAACAAGATCCACCCCGGCGACCCGATGGACAAGAACCTCTACGACCTGCCGCCGGAGGAGCTGAAGAACGTGCCGCAGGTCTGCGGCAGCCTGCGCGAGGCGCTCACCAATCTCGACGGCGATCGCAATTTCCTGAAGAAGGGCGATGTCTTCAGCGACGATCTCATCGACGCTTTCATCGAGCTGAAGATGGAAGAGGTCTATTCGCTGGAACACACCCCGCATCCCATCGAGTTCCAGCTCTATTACTCGGTCTGATAATTCGCTCTGAGCGGGGCCGGCGGTTGGCGCCGGCCGATCCTACAGCCCCCGCCCGGGATGCCCCGGCGGGGGCTTTTTTGCCCGGCGGCCGGCCGGCGGGCTGACCCTTAAGGCGCGCGTTCCACCCGGCAGATCAGTCCCAGCCCCTCGGCGGTATTGGAGATGGTGGCGAGGCAGGCCGAGACGCTCGCCTTGGGAATGCTGACGGCGAAACGGGCGATATAGCTGTCGCCGCCCGGGCCGGCCACGGCTTCGGAGTTCAAGCGCACGACATTGGCGCCGAAGCCGGCGAAAGCCTCGCACAGCCGCGCGATCAGCCCCGGCCGGTCGCCGCCGCTGACGGTGATCTCGTGCGTGACCTGCCCGAGCGGTCCGCGTTCGGGATCGAGCGTGAAGGGGCGCACCATGATCTCCGCGCCCCGCAGGTGGGGAAGGGCCGCCAGGCGCAGGCTTGCCATCTCCGGCGTAACACCCGGGCCAAGTTCGCACACCGAGGTGAATTCGGCCGCCGCGCCCAGAACGGCGAAGCTGGTGGTGCCGAGATTGGCCCCGAGATCGAAGAGGCAGCCCGCGATCTCGGCAATGAGGCCGGTCATATCGGGGCAGGCAATGGAGATCCAGGCTTTCATCGTGCGACATCCGATCGAGCAGGTTCCGAAGAAGCGGCCGCCTTCCCTCGATGGGAACAGGCGTTAAGGCAATCGCTATAAAAGCATCCCGCGCGTCAATGCGGCAGGGTGGCGATGAAGGCGCTGCATCCGCTCCACAGGATCTGAATGCCGATGCAGAGCAGGATGAAGGCGGACAGGCGCACCAGAACGTCGCTGCCGGTTTCGCCCAGGACGTCATCGAGCTTGTCGGCGAAACGGTAGGAGACATAGATCGTCGCCGCCACCGCGACCAGGCCGAGGCCGGCGGCCCCGCCGAGCAACGCCAGCTCGCTCAGGCTGGTGGGAAGGATCGGGCGCTGGCTGCCGAGCGTCACCGCGACGGCGATCGAGCCCGGCCCGACGGTCAGCGGCATGGTCAGCGGGTAGAAGGCGTCGGGCGGGGTCACCCGGCGGCTCACCGACTTGGCGGTGTCGGTCTGTTGCGCCCGTTCGCCGCGGTTGAGAAGCTGCCAGCCGAATACCGTCACCACCAGCCCGCCGGCGGTTCGGACGGCGGGAACGGTGATGCCGAAGAAGGTCAGCAGGTGCGAGCCGATGACGAGCGAGCCCAGGAGCAGGAAAAAGCCGTTGAGCGCCACCTGGCCGGCCAGACGGTGGCGGGTCTTGCGCTCGACATGGCGAGTCAGGCTCAGAAACACCGGGGCGGTGCCGAGCGGATTCACCACCGGAAAGAGCGTGGCGAAGATCAGCAGGAAGGTATTGACGGCTTCGCTCATGGCGGGATCTGAACGGGTGGCGCGCGGGATAACGCTTAGGCATTCTGCCGCATTCCGCCGCACCTTGCTGCTAAAATGCGCAGCGCGCCTTCTCAGGCGGTGAGACGGAGATAGAGCATCGGCAGCTTCTCCGGCAGATGCTCGATCCGGTCGATCTGCAAGACGCTGCGGCGCCCGAAGATGCGCGCGAGGTAATTGTCGCCGCCTGAATCGAGGCCGACGCAAAAAACGTCGATCCCCTTATGGCCGAGTTCGAGCACGGCGTGGCGGGCATCCTCGACCAGGTATTTGTGGTCGCCGACATCCACGTCGGACGGCTCGCCGTCGGTGACGATCAGCAGCAGGCGGCGGTGGCTGCGCTGGCCGTCAAGTTCCGCCCCGGCATGGCGCAGCGCCGTGCCCATCCGCGTCGAGAGGCGGCTTTCGAGGCCGGCCAGGCGGCTGAAGATCCGGCGGTCGAAAGGCTCGGCGAAATCCTTGATCAGATGATAGCCCACCGCCGCGCGCCCATCCGAGCAGAAGGCGCGCAGCGCGAAATTATCGCCAAGCTTCGCCATGGCATGGGCGATCAGGGTCGCCGCCTCGCGTTCGAGCGTGAGGACGCTGGCGCCGGCGCCCGGCACCTCGTCGCCGGTCGATTGCGAAATATCGAGCAGCACGAGCGAGGAGAGATCGCGGTGGCGGCGGATCAGCACGCTATAGAGGCCGGGATCGGGCGCCTGGCCCAGGCGGCGGTCGATCTCGGCGGCGATACAGGCATCGAGATCGAGCGTATCGCCCTCCGCCTGGCGGCGCAGGCGCACCGGCCGGCTGACCTTGGCCGAGCGGATCAGCGTCTCGATCCGGGTGACGAGGCGGGCCTGCCGTTCCAGGATGCGGTCGATCATCGCCGGCTCGCCGGTCCGGCCCGCGAATTCCAGCACGGTCGTCCAATCGGCGCGCGCGCGGCCGATGAGGTAATCCCATTCGGCATAATGCGCGACCGGAATGCCGACATCCTCCACCACCTCGGGCTTGAGGCGGCGCGGCGCCGGGCTTTCGTGCGATGCCGCCTGTGCCGGGTCTTGCCTTTCGCGCTCCGGCGGCGGCGCTTCCCTTTCCTGGGCCTGCTCGATGCGCGCGGATTGAATGATCGTCTCGGCCTCGCCGGTCGCTTCCGCCTGATCACCGAAATCCCACAGGCCGAGATTGTCGTCGCGATAGGCCGGCTCGACGACATGGGTCCGCGGATTGAACTGCACCCGCATCTGGCCGAGATCATTGCCGAGCAGGCTGCCGATGGCGCGGCTGATGGCGGGATCCGCCCAGCGCGCGCACTCGGCCAGGAACATCTCCCGTCCCTTCTCGACCCAGGCATGGCCGTCGACGAAGGTTGGATCGAGCAGCGCCCGGGCCAGGCGGGCGAGCAGCGCCGGGGCGGTGAGCGCGCCGCCGGCCGCCGCCTCGTGGAAGGGCAGCCACAGGCGCTTGAGGCCGGGAAGCTCGTCGATCGCGAGCTGCTCGACGCGGGCATCCTCGATCAGCGAGACGAGGGCGATCTGCAACGGCTTGAGGCTGCCGATGGGGAAGCGGCTGCCGCCGAAATGCAAATGCGCCGCCGCATGGGCCAGGGCGGCGCGGAACAATGCCGCGCTCTGTCCGTCGGGGACGCCGGGGAAAACCTCCGGCACGCGGATGAAATTCTCGTCGAAGCTCGTGCGCCGCGGCAGTTCCCCCGCCGTCACGCCGGCGGCGCGAACCACCAGATTTTGCCCCCAGAGCGCCGTGACATAGATTTTCAGGCGCCGCTCAAGAAGCGAAAACGGCGTGCTGCCGCCACCCCGCGCCAGCCAGCGCCCGGCGACGGGATCATCGAAGCGAAAAAAAAGCCGGCGGCGTTCCGGGTCGCCGCCGGCCGCCCGTATGCCGCTCAAGGCCCAGGCTAAAAGGTTTTCGCTATCAAGGGTCTCCAATAGCCGCTCGGTCCGCTCCAGCAGCGCTTCGAGCGATTCCGGCGCCAGACCCGCCAGGCGTTCCACGATTTCCAGCCAGGCGCCGAACCGTTCCGCGCTGCGCAGGCGGCGCGAGGCGTCCGCCGCGGCGCGGGCCAGGGCTTCCGCCGCCGGCCCGCCGGCATCCCGCGCGATCCCCGCCATCGCCTGCCCCAGCGCCCGGGCCGAGGGCGGTCCGAAAGCGGCGGCAAGCGCGGGGCTGGCGCGGAGATAGGCCAGCATGAGGGCGGCATCGAGCGGGCCTGACGCGAGGTGCCGGCATTCGCTCAGCCATTCGTCCAGCGCCGGGCCTGGAAAGCCCCGGAGCGCCTGCTGCCAGAGTGTTTCAAAAGACGCGGCGGACGAACGCCGGCCGGACAGGAGAGCGAGGAAGGAAGCGTGCGCATCCGCTGTTGCCATCACGCTAGACGCAGGCGGCAATCGCCGCATCGAGGGCGTCGCGCACATCGGCATCGTCGGTGATCGGCAGCACCAGTGCCACCTTCGTCGCCGCCTTGATCCCGACCCCCTGGGCGATCAGCCGGCCGGCATAGATCAGCATCCGGGTGGAAGCGCCCTCGTCCAGCCCATGGCCCTTGAGGTTGCGCGAGCGCCGGCCGATCGCCACCAGGCGCGCCGCGACATCCTTCGCGACGCCCGATTCATGCGCCACGATCTCGGCCTCGACATCGGGTTCGGGATAGAGGAAATCGATCGCGCCGAAACGCTGCTTGGTCGATTCCTTCAGATCCTTGAGCACGCTCTGATAGCCCGGGTTGTAGGAGATCACTAGGGCGAAATCGGGATGGGCCTCGACCACCTCGCCCTTCTTCTCCAGCGGCAGGATGCGCCGATCGTCGGTCAGCGGATGGATGACGACGGTCGTGTCCTGGCGCGCCTCGACGATCTCGTCGAGATAGCAGATCGCGCCGAAGCGCACGGCAAGGGTCAGCGGCCCGTCGTGCCACACCGTCCCCGTCGCATCGAGCAGGAAGCGCCCGACAAGATCGGAAGCCGTCATATCCTCGTGGCAGGCGACGGTGACGAGCGGCCGGCCCAACTGCCAGGCCATATGTTCGATGAAGCGCGTCTTGCCGCAGCCGGTCGGCCCTTTGAGCATCATCGGCATGCGGCTGGCATAGGCCGCCTTGAACAGCGCGATCTCGTCGCCCTGCGGCCGGTAATAGGGCTCGCGCTCGATCCGATAATCGTCGATGGTCAATCCTCCTCCGCCCGCCGCGCGGCGCGGAGCACTCAGGCCCTCGCGGCACGCCCCGGCGGCCCGATCCCTCATCGGAACCTGCCGCCGGGCAGCCATGAACTATCGGCGCCGCTCTTCAGCGATGCACCGGGTCCTTTTCGTTCGGAATCCCCTCCATCGGGCATTCCTCGGTCCCGACCGTAGGCCTCGTCAGCGCCTCGACCATGGCCCTGGTCCCTTCCGGATCGGAGATCCAGCGGCTGTAGAAATCATAGGGGCAGGCCGCAACGCCGCGGACATCCTCGCGCGAGTTGATCTTGCCGGTATAGCCGCGGTGCACCAGCTTGAAGAGATGGTTCTCCGACTGCATGGTGCGGCGGGCGTCGCGGATCAGCGACTTGGAAAGCTGGGCGTACTGGATGCCGTATTCCTCCTCGCCCGTCTCGCCCAGGGTGCGGCCGTCGAAGCCGATGATGGCGGAATGGCCGAAATAGGAATAGACGCCGTCGAAGCCCGCGGCGTTCGCCACCGCGACATAGACGTTGTTGGCCCAGGCCATCGCCTTCGACATCAGGATCTGCTGTTCCTTCGCCGGGTACATATAACCCTGGCAGCGCACGATCAGCTCGGCACCTTTCATCGCGCAGTCGCGCCAGATCTCGGGATAGTTGCCGTCGTCGCAGATGATGAGGCTCACCTTCAGGCCCTTGGGGCCGTCGGAGACGAAGGTGCAATTGCCGGGATACCAGCCCTCGATCGGCACCCAGGGCATGATCTTGCGGTATTTCTGCACGATCTCGCCCTTGTCGTTCATCAGGATCAGGGTGTTGTAGGGCGCCTTGTCGGGATGTTCCTCGTGGCGCTCGCCGGTGAGCGAGAAGATGCCCCAGACCTTGGCCTTGCGGCAGGCCTCGGCGAAGACCGCCGTCTCTTCGCCTGGAACCTGCGAGGCCGTTTCGTACATCTCCTTCGGGTCGTACATGATGCCGTGCGTGCTGTACTCGGGGAAGATCACGAGATCCATGCCCGGCAAGCCCACCTTCATGCCGATCACCATGTCGGCGATCTTGTGCACGTTGGCCATCACCTCCTTCCTTGTGTGCATCCGCGGCATCTTGTAATTCACCACCGCCACGCCGACGGTATCGGTGCTGCTCGAGATATCGCCGTGAAGCATGTCCTGATCTCCTCTCTGTCTAAACCTTCAAGGCCGGCCGCCATGACCTGCCCCTCGTCTCCCTCTGCATCCCGCCCCTGTCCGCTTTGGCGCCGGCAAGCGACAAGCGTCGCCGCGGGCGCGCGCTATACCGTCAGGTAGCGGTGCACCACCGCTTCGCTCAGCGCCTCGACCGGGCCGGTCGCGGCGATGCTTCCTTTCTCCATGATGGCGAAGCGCTGCGAGGCACGCCGGACGAACGCCACGTTCTGCTCCACCAGGACGATGGCGATCCCGCGCTCGCGGTTTAACCGGATGATGATTTCCTCGATTTCCTCGACGATATTGGGCTGTATTCCCTCCGTCGGTTCGTCGAACAGCATCACTTTGGGGTCGGTGATCAGCGCCCGGGCGATGGCGAGCTGCTGCTGCTGCCCGCCCGAGAGATTGCCGCCGAGGCGATGCAGATGCTCCTTCAGCACCGGAAAGAGCATGAAGACTTCCTCGTAGACCCGGCCGTGCGCCTTCGGATTGGCGAACAGGCCGAGCTTGAGATTCTCCAGCACGGTGAATTTCGGCAGGATGCCGCGGCCCTGCGGCACATAGCCGATGCCGCCCTTGGCGCGGTCGCTGGTACGCTCGGCGATGATCTCACGGCCGTCGAGACGGATGCTGCCGGTGACGCGGTCCATGAGGCCCAGGATGGCGCGAAGCAGCGTCGTCTTGCCGACGCCGTTGCGCCCGAGAACGCTGAGCATCTCGCCGTCCTCAACCCTCAGCCCCACGCTCTGAAGCGCGCGGCTGTTGCCGTAATAGGCATCGACATTGGCAAGCTCAAGCACCGTGGATGCCTCCCGATCCGAGATAGGCCGACTTCACCTCCGGATGCCGCTCGATCTCGGCGACGGTGCCCTCGGCCAGCAGCCTGCCCTGATGCATGACCGAGATCACGTCAGCCACTTCCTTGATGAAGCCCATGTCGTGCTCGACGACGACGATCGTGTGGCGGCCCTTGAGGCGATTGAGCAGCTCGGCCGTCTTGTGGGTCTCCTGCGCCGTCATGCCGGCGGTGGGCTCGTCCATGAGGATGAGTTCGGCGTCCTGCGCCAGAAGCATGGCGATCTCCAGCCACTGCGTCTGGCCGTGGCTGAGCGCGCCGGCCGATTGATTGAACTGCTCCTTCAGGCCGACGAACTCGGCGAGCTTGGCCAGCCCGTCGTCGACATCGGCCCGCCGCCAGTTGCCGAGATTGCGGAAGACGCCCGGGCGCTTGGAATAGGCGACGTCGAGGTTGTTGCGCACGCTCAGCTCGCGGAACACGCTCGGCACCTGGAACTTCCGCGCGATGCCGAGCCTCGATACCTGGTGCTCCTGCAGGCGGCCGATATCGTGACCGGCATAGACCACCCGGCCCGCCACCGCCTGCACCTTGCCGCAGATCACGTCGAGCGCCGTGGTCTTGCCCGCGCCGTTCGGCCCGATCAGGCAGCGCAGCTCGCCCTTCTCGACCGCGAAATCGAGATCGGAGAGGGCGACGAAGCCCGAGAATTCCACCCGCACGCCCTTGAGATCGAGAAGCGGCATGGCTCAGCCCACCTCGTCCTGACGGAGTTCGGACGCCGCCGGCGCGGCAGCCGGCAGTGCCGTTGGCGTGAGGGGTCCGCCACCCCCGGCCGCTTGCTTGCGGAAACGCTGCTCGAAAATATCGATCAGGCTGACCAGTCCCTTGGGCAGGAACAGCACCACGGCGATGAACAGCGCGCCCATGATCAGCATCCAGGTATCGAGGAACTTGGGCGAATCCGACAGGCTGCCCTGCACGCCGGTCACGACGATGGCGCCGAGCGCCGCGCCGAGCAGCGAGGCTCTGCCGCCGACGGCGCACCAGATGACGATGGAAAGGCTGATCGACACGTTGAGAAAGGTCGGCGAGGCAAATTCCATCACCAGCGTATAGAGCATGCCGGCGAAGCCCGCGATCGCGGCCGAGACGCAGAAGGCGAAATTCTGGTAATGCGCGACGTCATAGCCGAAATAGCGCACCCGCATCTCGTCGTCCCGGATCGCCTGCATGACGAGGCCGGTCTTGCTCTTGATGATGGCGAGGCCGATGAGCAGCGCCGCGATCAGCGAGAAGGCCGCGAGATAATAGGTCGCCTTGCTATAGGCGTCGAAGGCGATCCCGAACAGCTTCAGCGTCGTCAGGTCGGTGATGCCGTTGAAGCCGCCGGTATAGCTCTGCGCATCGATGATCAGAAGATTGACCACGACCAGCATGGCCAGCGTGATGATGGCGACATAGACGCCGGTCACCCGGGCGCGGAAGACGAACCAGCCGAGCAGGAAGGCCAGGATCGCCGGCACCGCCATGCCGGCGAAGATGGCGAAGGCGTAGGAATGGAACGGCTCCCAGAACCACGGCAGCGTCTTGACGTTGTTCCAGGACATGAAGTCGGGAACGCCGCCGCCGGTCTGGATCGGGATGGTTCTGAGCTTCAGCGCCATCGCCATGCAATAGGAGCCGAGGCCGAAGCTCACCGCCTGCCCGAGATTGAGGATGCCGGCATAGCCCCAGGACAGGCAGAGCGCCAGCGACAGGATGCCGAAAATGATGTAGCGCGCGAACTTGTTCAGCAGGTAGCCGTCGCTGACGAACAGCGGCAGGGCCAGCATGACGACGCACACGGCGATATAGCCGTAGATCCAGGCCCGGGATGAATGTCTTGTGCTCATGGCTGCATTACCCTCGGCGCATCCGGACGGCGAACAGGCCCTGGGGCCGGAAACGGATGAGGATGACGATGCCGGTGAAGACCACCGCCTTGGCCAGCGTGTCGTTGGTGAGATAGGCGATCCCGCCCGACAATTCGCCAAGCAGGCCCGAACTCACCACGGTGCCGAGCAGGCTCTCGACGCCGCCCATCACCACCACCATGAAAGCATCGACGACGAAGCCGATGCCCATGTCGGGCGAGACGCTTTTCAGGGGCGAGATGAGGGCGCCGGCGATCCCGGCGAGGCCGGCGCCGTAGGCAAAAGTCAGCGAATAGACCTGCGAGGCATTGACACCGAAACATTTGGCGATTTCGGGATTCTGCGTCACCGCCCTGAGACGCATGCCGAAGCTGGTCTTGAAGATCAGGCCGTAGGTCGCCAGCAGCAGCAGCACCGTCAGGACGAAGATGAAGATGCGGTAGGTCGACTGGTCGGTGCCGAGGATATGAACCGCGGAGGTGAGGCTTGGCGGCATCTGCACATAGCGCAGCTCGGCGCCGGCGCCAAGCCGCACCGATTGTTCCAGGAGGATGCCGATCCCCCAGGTCGCCAATATCGTGTCCAATGGTCGGGCATAGAGATGGCGGATGATGGTCTTTTCCACCAGCCAGCCGACCGCGCCCACCATCAGGAAGACCAGCACCAGCCCGGGGATGAGGCTGATGCCGAAATAGGTTTGCAGGAACCAGACGGAATAGGCCCCGAGCATGAGAAAATCCCCATGCGCGAGGTTGATCACCCCCATCGTCCCATAGATGATCGCCAGCCCCAAGGAGACGAGGAGCAGGATCGAGGCAATGCTCAATCCGGTGGAAAGCTGATTGATCGTATCGGCCATCGATCATCCCTGACGCGAGAAGGCAGCGGTGGCAAAGCTCGAACGGCGACAGGCGGGGGGGTATAAAAGCCGGCATGCCGCCCCGCCCATCTCCCCTTGCCGGAGCGGGCGGGACGGCAGCCAAACCCCGCGGCTTACGCCTTCTTCTGAGTCATGCCGTTTGGCGTGCAGACCTCGCCTGGATAGGCCCAGTAGGGCAGCGGCTCGACCCATTCCTTGGAATTTTTGATGATCTTGAACTGCCCGCTCGCCTGCGCCTCGCCGATCTTCGGCCAGAGATAGGTGTGGGAGTTCTTCGGGTCGATCTTCACCAGGCCCTGCGGCGCCTGGTACTGCTGGCCCCAGGCCGCCTTGCGGATCGTGGGCGGCGCAATGTCCTTGGGCGAGAGTTTCTCCACCGCCTGCTTGAAGAGATAGACCTGGAAATAGGCCGGCTCGGAGACGAAGTTCGTGACCTTGTTCTTGCCGTAGCGCTTCTGGAAATCGCCGACGAACTTGTGGTTTTCCGGTGTATCGACCGACATGAAATAAGGCGCCGAGGTGAAGTGTCCGGCCGCGAACTCGCCGCCCATGGCCGCGATCTCTTCTTCCGAGGTGGTGAGGCTCGCCATCGGCATCGTCTTCGGATCAAGGCCCGCCGCCTTGTACTGGCGATGCAGCGCCACCACCGAATCGCCCACCACCGTCGAGAAGATGACGTTGGGCTTGGTGTCCTTGAACTTCTGAATCACGGAAGCGAATTCGGAATGGCCGAGCGGCACGTATTCCTCGCCGACCACCTCGCCGCCCAATTGCTTCAGCAGGATCTTGCAGACGTTGTTCTCCTCCTTCGGATAGACGTAGTTCGATCCGATGAGGTAGAAGCGCTTGCCGAAATTCTTCACCAGCCAGGGGATGTAGTTCTTCTGCTGCTGGTTGGGCACGGCGCCGGTGTAGATGCAGTTCATCGAGCATTCGCGGCCCTCATAGAGGGTCGGGTACCAATAGAGGTTGTTGTAATGCTCGAACACCGGCAGCACCGCCTTGCGGCTGGCCGATGTGTAGGAACCGAACACGCTGACGCACTTGTCGCTCACCACGAGCTTGCGGGCCTTCTGCGCGAAGGTGGCGGGATCGGACGCCGGGTCTTCGATCACCGCCTTGAGCTTCATGCCGTGGATGCCGCCGGCGGCGTTGATCTCGTCGATCGCCATCAAGGTCGCCTGGTTGAGCGACGTCTCGATGATCGCCGTGGTGCCGGTGAGCGAAAACAGCACCCCGACCTTGATCTCGCCGTTCGCCGCGAAGGCAAGATCGGCATTCTTGATCCAGATATTGGGAAAGCCCGCCGCAGCCCCTGCTCCCAAAGCCGCCGCGCCCTTCAAGAAGTCTCGCCTCTTCAGACCCATGGTTTCCTCCTGGTTATTTTGGCAAACGAAAAAAGCCCTCATGTCGGCCACCGGGGGTGGTCGTCATGAGGGCTTCCTTGCCTGCGTATTTTGTCGGCGGCAGCGTTGCCGCGTGATCCCGCTCAGGGGATCAATGGAGGATACCTAACTGAGAATCTCGTGGCTGTCAACGATTGCCGCCGCCACCGCGCTGATCGACAGGCGCCGGTCCATCGCCTGGCGGCGGAGGAAGTGATAGGCCTCCTCCTCGCGCATGTTCCGCGTCGATACCAGGATCGCCTTCGCCCGTTCGACGGCGCGGATCGAGCGCAAGGTTTCGTCCAGCTTGTCGACGCGCCAGCGCAGCCGCTGCTCGTAGCCGAAGCGCGAGCGCGCCTGCACCAGGGCGACCAGAACCGCGTGGCTGGTGAAGGGGCGGTGAAGCACCGCATCGGCGGCACAATTGCGCAGAAGGTCGAGATCGGGCGGCGGCACGACGGGAATGATCACGACCAGCGCCGCCTTGGGCTCGCCCGGCACCCACGGCAGGCGGCCCGGCAGCCCTGGCGCCAGATCGCAGAACAGAACGTCGGCATCCTCGGGCATGCGCTCGGGCGCCGGCCATTCGTGGCGCACCCGGGAGCGCGTCCGTTGCAGCTCGCGCACCAGAAGCTCGCCATGCTCGTCGCGCCGCGTCGCTACGACGATATCCAGCCCGCTGATTTCCGAGGGCAAGGTTCGCGCCTGCCAGGACATCCGCTCCCGGCCTCTGCTGCCATCCTGCATGGGTCCTGCCGCCTTAGCTGAAAACCGTGCTGCGTCCATAGCCGATCAGATAAGGATCGGCGCGGACCGGCGCCTTGGAATCCCACATGATGTCGAATTGGCCGCGGCTGTTGGCACGCCCGATGCGCGGCCACAGATCGGTATGGCCGCAATGCGGATTGATCGAGATGCGGCCCTGCGGCGCCTCGAACTCGGAACCCAGAATCATCGGCCGCAGGGCGTCGGTATCCATGCAGTTGGTCCGCTCCAGTGTTCGCGCGAAGACATGGACCTGGAAATAGGCCGCCTCGACGCACATGTTGGTCGGCTCGTCCTGACCATAGCGCTTCTTGTAGCGGGATACGAAGGAGGAATTGCTCTCGCCGGCGAGGCATTCGAAATAGGGCGCCGCGGTGATATGCCCCTCGCCCACGTCGAAGCCCATGGCGCGGATCTCGGCTTCCGTGGTGGTGAGGCTGGCGATCGGCTGGGTCTTGGGATTGAAGCCCGCTTCCAGATAGCTCTGATAGAGGTAGGTGGTGGAATCGCCGACCACGGTGGAGAAGATCATGTCCGGACTCTGGGAGCGGATATCGCGCATGACCGGCTGGAAGTCGCGGCGCTTCGCGCGGAGGCTGAGATAGGTTTCGCCCACCACCTCGCCGCCGGCATGGCGCACCAGTTCGCGCATGACGCGGTTGGATTCCCTGGGATAGACATAGTCCGAACCGATGAAATAGAAACGGCGGCCATAGGTTTCCATCAGGTAGCGGCAGAGCGCCAAGCTGTTCTGATTGGGGGCGGCGCCGGTATAGATGATGTTGGGGGAAAATTCGAACCCCTCATAGAGGGTCGGATACCACAGAAGGCCGTTCAACCGCTCCACCACCGGCAGGACCGCCTTGCGGCTGCTCGACGTATAGCAGCCGAAGATGGTGGTGATGCCGTCCTCGATCATCAGCCGCTTGGCGCAGAGGCCGAAGGCCGCGGACTCGGAGGCGGGATCATAGAGAACCGGGATCAGCTCGCGGCCATTGACGCCGCCGGCGGCATTGATCTCCTCTATGGCAAGCAACGTCCCGCGGAGCTGCGTCTCCTCGATCACCGCCATGAAGCCGGTGCGCGAGAACAGCACCCCAACCCGCCAGGGTTCCGTCGTTTTGCCAGCAGTGCCGGTCAAACCACGGCCTCCCTTGTTGCCAGCCATTGATATTCCACAATAGCACCAGGACCGCGAAATCGGCAAGCCGACAGGCCCCAATCGCCTGGATGCAGGGAGATGGCGGCTCGATGTCACTCCTGGTTGTGCTTGCGCAATTGGCAAACGGGGCCGCGATTTACGGTAACAATTCATGGTGCTTCGGGCGGCGGACCGCGCGCCGCCGGATCGCTCGGCCAAGCTGCATCCCTCGACTAAACGGCGCCACTCGATTAGAAAGATCCCTCCCGCATCCGAAGCTGCAAGAGAGCCCCCGCATGTCCATGCTACAGGCGATCGTCCTCGCCCTCCTTCAGGGCCTGACCGAATTGTTCCCGATTTCGAGCCTCGGGCATGCGGTGG
>CALCYJ010000298.1 GCA_937905845.1 uncultured Rhodospirillales bacterium | reverse complement strand
CGGGAGCGGATCTTTGATCATCGGCGCGCCGATCGCGGTCGGCCCGGGTCCCGACGACCGGCTCATCCCGCTCGCCTATCGCACGGCGGGCGCCGGCAAGCGCTTCGCCGGGGCCACCGTCGCCCTGATCGATCAGCGCCGGCTCACGATGCTCTACCAGCCGCTCGACGAGCGCCAGGACGGGGTCATCGGCCTGTTCCTTTCCGACGGGCGCGAGGTGGCGCGCGATCCCCCTCTCGCCGGCGCCGAGCCGGCGCTACAGGCCATCTACCGCCTGCTTGTCGGGCGGTTGCGGGGCGTCCAGGGCACGATCGCGGTGAAAAGCCCGCTCGACGGCACGCGGCAGATCGTCAGCTACCAGACCATCGCCGGCGGCCAGCTCGTGGTGATGGCGGCGATGCCGCTCGATACCGTGCTGGGCCTGTGGTACGCGGCCCTGCGCGGCGGCCTGGTCCTGGCGGTGATGGTAGGCGGGCTGCTGATGCTGGTGACGCTGGCGCTCTTCCGCCGTGAGAACGCGGCACGCCGGGCGCTGCACGAAAGCGCGGCCCGCTACCGAAGGCTTGCGGACAATCTGCCGGGCGCGGTCTATACGCTTGCCCGCCATGCCAACAGGCGCATCGAATATACCTATATGAGCCGGGGCGGCGGCGACATCTTCGGCTACCGGCCGGAAGAGATGATCGCCAATCCGGCGCTGACCGCCGATACCGTCCATCCCGAGGATCGCGAGCGGGTCGCCCGGATGGTGGTGCGCTCGCAGGCCGATCTGGCGCCCGCCCAGCTCGATTTCCGCATCATCAGCCGCACGGGCGAGATCAAATGGGTGCAGATCCTGGCCCAGCCCTATGCCGGGCGCGAGGGCGAGGTGGTCTGGGACGGCGTCATGCTCGACGTCACGGCGCGCAAGGAGGCCGATGCCAGCCTCGACGCGGTCCGGCGCGAGTTGCAGGAGAAGAACCATCACCTCGATGCCGCCTTCAACAACATGACGCAGGGGTTGACCCTGTACGATGCCGACCAGAAGTTCGTCGTCTGCAATCGCCGCTATTGCGAGATCTACCGGATTCCGCCGGCCCTGATGCGGCGCGGGATCGTTCTCGACGAAGTCATGCGCTACAATATCGCCATCGGCAATTGCTCCGAGGAAGAGGGGCGCAAGATCCTCGAGGAGCGGGCGGCCGTCATCTCCCTGCGCCGGCGCGGCCAGACCTATCAGACGCTGGCCGACGGCCGGATCATCGAGGTCGTCTATCAGCCGCTGCCCGACGGCGGCGGCGTCACCACCTATACCGACGTGACCGCGTCCAAGCGCCGCGAGGAGGAGCTGGCGGCGAAGACGAAACTGTTGCAGGTCACGCTGGAGAGCATGGGCGAAGGCATCAGCGTCTTCGACGGCAGCTTCCGCCTCACCGCCTGGAACGACCGTTTCCTGTCGCTCCTGTCGCTCACCCCGGAATACGGCCGCGTCGGCATCACGCTGCGCGAGTTGATCGAGGTGCAGGTGAGGAACGGCGAGTTCGGCTCCCTCGATACCGAGGGTCGCATGCGTCAGCAGAATATGGCGCTCCGGCCCCATCGCCAGCAGCGCTGGCAGACCGTGCGCGCCAACGGCACCATCCTGGAGACCACCAGCAACCCGATGCCGGGCGGCGGCTTCGTCACGCTCTATCGCGACATCACCGAGCTGAAGCAGGCGGATGCCGCCCTCCTCGCCGCCAAGGAGGAGGCGGAAGCCGCCGACCGCAGCAAGGGCGAGTTCCTGGCTAATATGAGCCACGAGCTGCGCACGCCGCTCAATGCCATCATCGGCTTTTCCGAGATCCTGCATGGCCAGATGTTCGGGCCGCTCGGCGATGAGCGCTATATCGATTACGCCCGCGACGTGCATTCGAGCGGCATGCATCTGCTCGAACTGATCAACGACGTGCTCGACATGTCGAAGATCGAGGCCGGGCGGTTCGAACTGGCCGAGCACAGCGTCGATCTGCGCGAGATCCTGGCCGCCTGCCGGGCCATGGTGCATGCCCGCGCCGAGGAGGGCGGCGTCACCCTCGGCATCGACCTGCCCGCCGTCGTGCCGGCGATCTGGGCGGATGGCCGCGCGCTGAAGCAGGTGATGCTCAACCTACTCTCCAATGCGGTGAAGTTCACGCCCGCCGGCGGCCGGGTCGGCGTCACGCTGAGACAGGACAAGGCCGGCCTCGCCCTGATCGTCAGCGACAACGGCATCGGCATCCCGGCCCAGGCGCTGGGCCGCGTGCTCGAACCCTTCGGCCAGGCCGACGCCACCATCAGCCGCAAGTTCGGCGGCACCGGTCTTGGCCTGCCCATCAGCCGCCGCCTGGTCGAGCTGCACAAGGGCAGCCTCACGATCGAGAGCGAGGCGGGGGCCGGCACCCGCGTCACCGTCCTTCTGCCGCCCGAACGGATCCTGCCGGCGGAGACGATCCGCCGGCCTCAGGGGCTGGGGTCGGCTTAGAGCGCGGGCCTGCGCCGGTCCGGCGCGTAAAATGACGATCAGTGCCGGTCAGGCGCGTAAGATGACGATCAGCGCCGGTCAGGCGTGCAGGATGATCAGCGCCAGCGCCAGGGCCAGCACCAGGGTCACGGCGGCAAGCCAGGGCCAGCGCCGCCTGGCCTGCGCGGCCGCAAGCCGTTCCAGGCTCGCCTCTTCCAGGCGCAGGCCCGGGCCCTCCAGCCGCTCACCCAGACGCTCCAGCCGGTCGGCCAGCGCCGGCAGGCGCTTCAACCCGGCGAGCGCCTCGCGCCCCCATTGTTCGAGCCGGGCCTCGGGCCCCATATTGTCGCGGATCCAGGCGGCGACGGGCAGCCGCGCCGCTTCCCAGAAATTGACCTGCGGGTCGAGGGTGCGGGCGACGCCTTCCGCCGTCACCATGGTCTTCTGAAGCAGCAGAAGCTGGGGCTGCGTCTCCATCTGGAAGGTCTCGGTGATCTGGAAAAGCTGCGCCAGCAGCCGGCCGATGGAAATATCGGCCACCGGACGGTCGCGGATCGGCTCGCCGATGGAACGGCAGGCCTGGGCGAAGATCTCGACCGACTGGCCGGGCGGCACATAGCCGGCGCGGAAATGCACCTCCGCCGCCCGCCGCCAGTCGCCGACCAGGAAGGCGTGCAGCATCTCCGCCATGAAGAGGCGCGTCGGCGGGTCGAGGCGGCCCATGATGCCGAAATCGACCGGGACCAGGGCGCCATCCGCCGCCACGAACAGATTGCCGTGGTGCAGGTCGGCATGGAAGAAGCCATCGCGCAGCGCCTGGCCGAGAAAGCTGCGGATCACCCGCGCGGCCAGTTCCGGCAGGTCGTGGCCGGCCTGGATCAGGCTCTCGCGGTCATCGGCCGGGATCCCGTCGACCCACTCCAGCGTCAGCACCCGCCGCCCGGTGCGCTGCCAGTCGATTTTCGGCACCCGGAAGGCGGGATCGCCGGCGAAATTATCCGCGAGTTCGGATGCGGCCGCCCCTTCCAGGCGCAGGTCCATCTCGATCGTCATCGAGCGGGCGATCGTCTCGAGCGCTTCCAGCGGGCGCAGGCGCTTCAGGCGCGGCAGGAACCGCAGGCCCAGGCCCGCCAGCCAGGTGAAATGGTCGAGGTCGCGGCGGAATGCCGCCTCGATGCCGGGCCGGAGGATCTTGACCGCGACCTCCTCGCCCGTCGTCGTCACCGCGAAATGCACCTGGGCGATGGAGGCGGCGGCGATGGCCTGGTCGTCGAACTGCGAGAACAGTTCTTCGACCGGCCGGCCGAGTTCGGCCTCGATCGCCGCGCGCGCCGCCGCTGCCGGGAAGGGCTCCAGCCGGTCGCGCAACTGGCCAAGGTCCAAGGCCAGGTCCTCGCCGACGAGGTCGGGGCGGACGGAGAGCGCCTGGCCGAACTTGACGAAGGTCGGGCCGAGTTCGAGCAGGGCGGCGGCGAGGCGCTGGCCGGTCCGCCGGGCCTCGTGCCGCCGCCGGCACAGACGGTCGAGCAGGCGGCAGGCAAGCGCCAGCCCGCGCGGCGTGCCCGGGCGGCGCGCGATCAGCGCGGCGAGCATGTCGTGGCGGGCCAGGATGCGCAGGATGCCGAGCAGGCGCAGGCTATGGCGCAGGCCGTCGAACACTCAGAGGCGCCAGGCGCTGTGCAGCGCGGCAATGCCGCCGCTCAAGTTGCGCACGCGGACGTGGCCCAGGCCCGCGTCCTCGATCATCGCCCTGAAACGTTCCTGATCGGGAAAGCGGCGGATGCTTTCGACCAGATAGCGATACGAATCGCCATCCCCCGCCACCAGGGCGCCGAGCCTGGGCAGGAGGGCGAAGGAATAGGTGTCGTAGAGACGGTCGAGGCCCGGCAGCACGACCTTGGAGAATTCGAGGCAGAGAAAGCGGCCACCCGGCTTGAGCACGCGCCGCGCCTCCGCAAGCGCCCGGTCGATCCGGGTGACGTTGCGGATGCCGAAGGCGATCGTATAGGCATCGATCGAACCATCGGGCAGCGGCAGGGCCTCGGCATCGCCGCAGATCCAGTCGATCCCCTCGACCAGGCCGCGGTCGAGTGCGCGGTCGCGCCCGACCGCCAGCATGGCGGCATTGATGTCGCAGACGGTGACGCGGGCGCCGGACCCGCCGCCGCCACTCTCGCCGCCGCCGGATCCGCCGCAGCGCTCCAGAAAGCGGAAGGCGATGTCGCCGGTGCCGCCCGCCACATCGAGCAAGTGCATCCGCGCCTGGGGCGCAAGCGAATTGATCCGCGCCCTGGGTACCAGCCGCTCGATCAGCACCCGTTTCCACCAGCGGTGGATGCCGCCCGACATCAGATCGTTCATCAGGTCGTAGCGCGGCGCGACGCGGTCGAAAATGCCGCGCACGAGCCTCGCCTTCTCGCCGGCGGAGACGCGCTGGAAGCCGAAATCGGTTTCCTCCTGGAGGGGATCTGCGACCATGGCGGGACCATAGCGCAAGGCATCAAGTCGCGCTACTCTCCCCCGGCCATGCCCGAACTTCCCGAAGTCGAAATCATCGGCCGCGGCCTTGCCCGCGCCCTCGAAGGCCGCCGGATCAAGGCGGTGGACGTGCGCCGCAAGGATCTGCGCCGCCCGCTGCCCCGCGGCTTTGCCGGCAAGCTTGCCGGCCGGCGGGTCCTGGCGGTGCGAAGGCGGGCGAAATACCTGCTCGTCGAGCTTGAGGGCGGGCTGGTGCTGCTGGCGCATCTTGGCATGTCGGGGCGCTTCCGCGTGCAGGCGCCAGGAAGCGCGCCCGAGCCGCCCGTGCGCCACGATCACGTCGTCTTCACGATGGAAGACGACACGCGGGTGGTGTTCAACGATCCCCGCCGCTTCGGCCTGATGGATCTGGTGGCAGGCGAGGCGGCGGGCCGCCATCCGCTGCTGGCCGGTCTTGGGCCCGAGCCGCTCGGCAATGATTTCAGCGGCCCGGTTCTGGCCGGCGCGCTCGCGGGCAAGCGGACGCCGATCAAGGCGGCGCTGCTCGATCAGAAGGTGGTGGCGGGGCTTGGCAATATCTATGTCTCGGAAGCGCTCTTCGGCGCCCGCATCGGGCCGGAGCGCCAGGCCGCGAGCCTGCGCGGCGCCGAGGCGGAGCATCTGGTGGCCGCGATCGGCGCCGTGCTGCGCGAGGCCATTGCCGCCGGCGGCTCCACTTTACGCCATTATGTGCAGACGTCGGGCGAGATCGGCGGCTTCCAGCACCGCTTCAAAGTCTATGATCAGGCCGGCCTGCCCTGTCCGCGCTGCGCCGCCGCCATCCGGCGGATCGTGCAGGCGGGACGCTCGACCTATTTCTGTCCGCAATGTCAGCGGTGAGAATGCCGATGGGACCCGTCTTTGCGGTTGATCGCCGGCGTAAGTTTCGCGTAAGAATTGTGGGGCGGCGGTTCGCCCTGCTGGCGCTTCTGTTCGTGCTGTTCGCCGGACCGGCGCTGGCGGCGCAAGGCTTCGTGCCGGGGATCGACGATCTGCCGCTGATGCCCGGACTTGCCGCCGAACCGGGTGCCGTGGTGTTCGACAAGCCGACGGGGCGCATCGTCGAGGCCTCGGCGCTGGGACCGGATCTGAGCGCTGGGGCGGTGCGGGATTTCTATCGCCGCACCTTGGCCGCGCTGGGCTGGCAGCGGACGGGGACCCTCGTCTTCGTGCGCGAGGGCGAGCGCCTCAAGCTGGTGATCGAGCCTACGGATACGGCCGGGGTGCGCGTCCGTTTCGATGTGGCGCCGCGTTGAGCCGGCAGGCTTTGGCAGCGGGCTTGGAAGAGGGAACAGAATGGCTTACGAGAACATCATCGTCGAAACCCATGGCAAGGTCGGGCTGATCCGCCTCAACCGGCCGGCGGCGCTCAATGCGCTCAACCGCGACCTCATGCACGAGCTGGCGCAGGCGCTCGACGCCTTCGAGGCGGACGAGGCCATCGGCTGCCTGGTCATCACCGGTTCCGACAAGGCTTTCGCCGCCGGCGCCGACATCAAGGAGATGCAGCCCAAATCCTACATGGACGCCTATCTGCGGGATTTCATCACCGTCGATTGGGGCCGGGTTGCGACCTGCCGCAAGCCGGTGATCGCCGCCGTCGCGGGCTATGCGCTGGGCGGCGGCTGCGAGGTGGCGATGATGTGCGACTTCATCCTCGCCGCCGAGACCGCCAAGTTCGGCCAGCCCGAGATCAAGCTCGGCACCATCCCGGGCTCGGGCGGCACCCAGCGCCTCACCCGCTTCGTCGGCAAGTCCAAGGCGATGGAAATGTGCCTGACCGGCCGCATGATGGATGCCGCCGAGGCCGAGCGCACCGGCCTCGTCAGCCGCATCGTGCCGGCGGAAAGGCTGATCGAGGAGGCACTGAAGGTCGCGGCCACCATCGCCGATCTCTCGCGCCCCTCGGTGATGATGGCCAAGGAGGCGGTGAACCGCGCCTACGAGACGACGATGAGCGAGGGCATCCTCTTCGAGCGCCGGGTGTTTCACTCGACCTTCTCTCTCGAAGACCAGAAGGAGGGCATGGCCGCCTTCGCCGAGAAGCGCAAGCCCGCCTTCCGCAACCGCTGAGCCACGCCGGGCGGGATTGAGCGGGTGGGATCGGGCGGGACTGGCCCTTGCGCAAGGCGGTTGACGGGCGAGGGGCGGGCGGCTATAACCCGGCCCATCGCCGGTCGCACGATCGGGCGGATATCGTTGAAGACGTTGGATATCGTTGAGAAGTTTGGATATCGTTGAGGATGGGGATCGCCGCGCTCGGCAGATCCCTTTTTTCAGACCGAGGATCGTGCCCCGACACAAATGCCGAGCCTGGTTCCGATCTAATCGGAATTGACAGGCTCGGGCTCGCAATTGCTACCGGATCGTCATGGCCCATCATAAGTCCGCACAGAAGCGCATTCGCCAGACCGAGGGGCGCACCGAAGTCAACCGCGCCCGCCGTTCGCGCATCCGCACCTTCGTGAAGAAGGTCGAGCTTGCGATCGCAAGCGGCAACGGCGAGGCGGCCAGCGCCGCGCTCAAGGCGGCGCAGCCCGAACTCGATCGCGGCGTCAGCAAGGGCGTGGTGCACAAGAACACCGTCGCCCGCAAGCTCTCGCGCCTGAGCGCGCGGGTGAAGGCGCTCAACGCACCCTCTTAATCCTCGCCTTGGCCGCCGCCGGCCGCCGCCGGCCGCGCCGGTGATCGCGTGATCGCCCGCATCAAACCTTGAGCCTTTCGAGATTTTAGATCATCGCCTGCGCGAGCCCGCTCGCGCGGTGTCGTTAGGCCGTGGCCGGGCGCGCGGCCTGGAACCCGATGCGGCGGGCGCGAGTGGAATCCGCTTTAAAGTCGGCGATACCGCGCGACGCGGTGCCGGGTGAGACGTCGCATCCCGATCGGTGAATCCAGATTTTGTGGTCGGATGGTTTTCGGACGCTAGGTCGGTCGGATTTTTACCCTGTTCCGGATTCGTCCTGTTGCCAGGACGCGAGTGCGGCAGTACGGTATCGGTCTTACCGCGGTGCTGTCACGTCAGTCGCATCGGTTTTAGGCAAAAATTGATCTATTACTGGGGGCAATATTTGCCCTTCTCCTTGGTTTGTCTGTGTTTTATCGATTTTTCCTGGGATATCGATTGGCGGCTCCCGTCCGATTATTGAGACGGAGGGGGCAGAACAGGGATGGATACCGGCGTCGGTCTTGAAAAAGAGATGGGGAACCCGTTCTGTAGAATCCGGCCCGAACCGGCGGCTTAGATCCGACGGGCGCCAAGGTTCGTGCCGGTTTGACGGGGTGCCGATTTGACGCGATACCGGTTTGACGCGATGTCGGTTTGGTGGGGATGCCGGGGGGACAGGTTGCACGCGATGGGTTGCGCGGGACGGGTGGCGGCGCTGGCGCGATCGCTCCGTCGGCCTCGGTCGGCGGCAGCGGGGCCTTTAGCGGGATTTGGGGTATAGCGGAATTTGGGGTTTCGCGGGATTTGGGTTTGTCCCAAGGTTCGGGGGATCGCCCGGGGCGTGCCGGATGGGGTTAAGAGTTCAGGGGGGCGGTGAGGGATGAGCGTGGTCGAAGCGGATCGGACGAGCACCGGATATGCCGGCGATATTTCGGTTGCGGACGGCTGGAAGCGCCTTGCCGAGGACCGGCGGGCCCTGCTCGTCGATGTGCGCAGCGAGGCGGAATGGGCCTTCGTCGGCCAACCCGATCTCTCCTCGCTCGGCAAGGCGCCGCTCGCCATTGCCTGGCAGCATTTTCCCGGCATGGCACTCAACCCCTCCTTCGTGGCCGAGGTGAGCGCGGCGGCGCCCGAGCGCGACCGGCCGCTGCTTTTCCTCTGCCGCAGCGGCGCGCGCTCACGGGCCGCGGCCATTGCGCTCGCCGCCTGCGGCTATGCGCACTGCTACAATCTGACCGGGGGCTTCGAGGGCGATCTCGACCAGGCCGGCCATCGCGGCCATCTTGCGGGATGGAAGGTCGCGGGCCTTCCCTGGTCGCAGCGCTGATGCCCGGGCGCGCGAGCGTGGCACGCGATCGTGCCGCCGCTTCTGCGGATCCCGCCGGAACCGGCGGTCCGGCCGACGCCGGCGGTCCCACCGCCGATCTGCCCGGGATCTGGGGCCGCATCTCGGCCAGGCTTCGCGCCGAGATCGGCGATGCCGCCTTCAATAGCTGGCTCAAGCCGGTGACGCTCGAAGGGCGTAACGAGGGCGAGGTGACGCTCTCCGTCCCCACCCGCTTCATGCGCGACTGGGTCGCCGGCCATTACGGCGACCGCCTGCGCGATCTGTGGCGGGGCGAGGTACCGGGCCTGCGCGGCATCGATATTTGCGTGCGCCAGAGCGAGACCCGCCGTGCCCAGCGGGCGGGCGAGACGCCGCCGCCCTCGTCGCCTTCGCCCTCGTCATCACCCTCGTCATCGCCCTCGGCCCCGGCCCTTCCGGCGCCGGGCGAGCGCGGCGGGCGCGCCACCCCCTCGAGCGGCCGGGGGGCGGCCGAAGATCTCGAACGCGAGCTTTCCGCGCCGCTCGACCAGCGCTTCACCTTCGAGAATTTCGTCGTCGGCAAATCGAACGAGCTGGCGCATGCCGCGGCGCGCAAAATCGCCGAGGCGCCGAGCGTTCCCTTCAACCCGCTCTACCTCTATGGCGGCGTGGGCCTGGGCAAGACCCATCTCATGCATGCGATCGGCTGGCATATCCGCTTCCGCCAGCCGGGACGCCGGGTGATCTATCTCTCGGCCGAGAAGTTCATGTACCAGTTCATCCGCGCGCTGCGCTTCAAGGACACGATGGCCTTCAAGCAGCAGTTCCGCTCGGTGGATGTGCTGATGATCGACGACGTGCAATTCATCGCCGGCAAGGATTCGACCCAGGAGGAATTCTTCCACACGTTCAACGCGCTGGTCGATCAGAACCGCCAGATCGTCATTTCCGGCGACCGCTCGCCCTCCGACCTCGAACATATGGAAGAGCGGCTGCGCTCGCGCCTGGGCTGGGGGCTGGTCGCCGACATCCATCCGACCGACTACGAACTTAGGCTCGGCATCCTGCAATCGAAGGCGGAACGGGTCGCCGCCCGGCAGGTGCCGCCCAAGGTGCTGGAATTCCTCGCCCACCGCATCACCTCCAACGTGCGCGAGCTGGAAGGTGCGCTCAACCGGGTGCTGGCCTATTCCAGCCTGATCGGCCGGCCGATCACCCTCGAAACGGCGCAGGAGGTGCTGCAGGATCTGCTGCGCGCCAACGACCGCCGCGTCACCATCGAGGAGATCCAGAAGCGGGTCGCCGAACATTTCAACGTCCGCCTCGCCGACATGCACAGCGCCAGGCGGGCCCGCGCGGTGGCGCGGCCGCGCCAGGTGGCCATGTATCTGGCCAAGCAGCTCACCTCGCGCAGCCTGCCCGAGATCGGCCGCAAGTTCGGCGGGCGCGATCATACGACCGTGATGCATGCCGTGCGCAAGATCGAGGAATTGCGCGAGACCGACGCCGGTTTCGCCGAGGATATCGACCTGTTGCGCCGCATGCTGGAAAGCTGAGCGGCCGGGCGCTTCGGCGCGCCGGCCATCCTCCGCCCTCCATCCCGCCCCCGTCCGGCCCGGGCGGAAAAAGCGCCAGACTCAAGGGTGGGCTGCCGGGCCTGATCCAGGCGGCCTCAAGCCAGGCTTTGCCACCGGTTTTCGGCCCGCGGCGGCGGGTTGTTTTTCTCCCCGTAGCGGATCGGTTCTGCTAGACTGCACGGCCGGTCGTGGCCGCCGTCTCGGTGCAATGCCCAGGCGGTGCGAAGGGGGTGGTGCGGCGGCTGGCGGCCTTAGACCGGCGCCGCCGGACCGGGGAATGCGACCTTTGAGAGATGTTCTGAACCAGCCATGAAACTCATCATCGAACGCGCGGTGCTGCTGTCCTCGCTCGGCCATGTCCAGAGCGTTGTCGAACGCCGCAATACGATTCCCATTCTGTCGAACGTTCAGCTCGAAGCCTCGAGCACCGCCTTGAGCCTGACGGCGACCGATCTCGACCTCGCCATCGTCGAGAAGGCGCCGGCGAAGGTCGAGCAGGTGGGGGCGACTACGGTCCCGGCCCACACGTTCCACGATATTGTGCGCAAGCTTCCCGAGGGGGCGGAAGTCGAGCTGACCTACCATGGGGCGGAGGGACGGCTGACCTTGCGCGCCGGCCGCTCGGAATTCTCGCTCGCCTGCCTGCCAAAGGAGGATTTCCCGGTGATGGCGGCGGGCGATCTTGGCTTCCACTTCAACCTCTCGGCCGCCGAACTCCGGCGCCTGGTGGACAAGACGCGCTTCGCCATCTCCATGGAGGAGACGCGCTACTACCTCAACGGCATCCATCTGCACGCGACCAAATCGGGGCCGCAGGCGGTGCTGCGCGCGGTTGCGACCGATGGCCATCGCCTGGCGCGGGTGGAGATGCCGCTGCCGGCGGGGGCGGCCGGCATGCCGGGCGTGATCGTGCCGCGCAAGACGGTGAACGAACTGCGCAAGCTGATCGACGGGGTCGGCGATGGGGTGAAAGTCTCGCTCTCCGATACGAAGATCCGCTTCGCCTTCATGGACGCGATCCTGACCTCGAAGCTGATCGACGGCACCTTCCCCGATTACGAGCGGGTGATCCCCTCGGGCAACGACAAGATGCTCGAAGTCGGCTGCAAGGATTTCGCCGCCGCCGTCGACCGCGTCGCCACCATCTCGACGGAGAAGAGCCGGGCGGTGAAATTCGCTCTCGATAAGGACCGTTTGACCGTCTCCGCCTCGAGCCCCGAGAACGGCAGCGCGCTGGAGGAAATCCCGGTCGCCTATGCCGCCCAGGCGCTCGAGATCGGCTTCAACTCGCGCTATCTTCTGGATATCGCCGAACGCATCGAGGGCGAGACGGCGAGCTTCGCCATGAACGATGCCGCGTCGCCGACCGTGGTGCGCGACGGCGCCGACGAAGGGGCGCTTTATGTTCTCATGCCGATGCGGGTGTGATCCGGCCCGAGCCGGCCGGCCGCAGCGATGAGCCGATGGCCCGGGCTCGCCCGCGCGGCCGCCCAGGAATGTGATGCGATGACGGCGGCGGATCGGCTTGCAACGGAAAGCGGGGCGAAACCCGCGCCCTTGCGGCTCGCGGTGCGCCGGCTCGGCCTGAGCCAGTTCCGCTGCTATGATAGCGTGCGGCTCGACCTCGGCCCGGCGCCGGTGGTGCTGTCGGGCCCGAACGGCGCGGGCAAGACGGCGCTGCTCGAAGCGCTTTCCTACCTGAGCCCGGGCCAGGGCTTGCGCCGCGCCAGGCTTGCCGAGGTGACGCGCCTGGGCCAGGGCGAACCCTGGGCGGTTTCCGCGCGGCTCGACGGGCCTGAGGGCGTGAGCGAGATCGGCACCGGGCTCGCGCCGGCGGCGGATCGAGATGATCAGGAATCTCGCGCCGCGCGCCAGGTGGAGCGGCGGGTCGAGCGGCGCATCGTGCGCATCGACGGCAAGCCGGCCGCGGGGCCGGGCGAACTGGCCGAGCGGGTGGCGCTTTTGTGGCTGACGCCGCCGATGGACCGATTGTTTCAGGAGGGGGCACCGGGCCGCCGGCGCTTCCTCGACCGGCTGGTTTTGGGCTTGGATCCCCGGCATGCGCGCCAGGCGGCGGCTTACGAGAAGGCGATGCGCGAGCGCACCCGCCTGCTGAAGGAGCCGGGACAGGCGGACCGGCGCTGGCTCGGCGCGCTGGAGGAGCGGATGGCCGCGGCGGGGGTGGCGGTGGCGGCCGCGAGGCTTTCGACGCTGACCCGTCTGGAGCAGGCGCTGGAAGCAGGCGACGGGCCGTTCCCCGCCGCCTTGCTGGCGCTCGAAGGCACGCTCGAGGGCGCGCTTGAGACGATGCCGGCCACGGCGGTGGAGGAACGGTTCCGCGCGGGCCTGGCGGATGGCCGCTCGCGCGACCGCGAAGCCGGCCAGACGCTGTCCGGGCCGCACCGCAGCGATCTGCGCGTCCGCCACGCGGCCAAGGGGCTGGCGGCGGGCCTATGTTCCACCGGCGAGCAGAAGGCGCTGCTGATCGCCATCGTGCTGGCCAATGCGCGGCTCCAGGCGGCGGAGCGCGGGATGGTGCCGCTGCTGCTGCTGGACGAAGTGGCGGCCCATCTCGATGCCGCGCACCGGGCGGCGCTGTTCGCCGCCCTGGCCGAGCTTGGCGCGCAGGCCTGGATGACCGGCACCGATCGGGCGCTGTTTGCCGCGATGCCCGGGGAAGTGCAGTTTCTTACCGTCCGCGACGGCCGGCTCGACAGCGTCGCGGCGCATGCAAGGATAGAGTGAGCGATGAGCGAACCGGTGCAGCGGCGCGTTTCCGACCCCGAGGATTACGGCGCCGACAAGATCAAGGTGCTGCGCGGCCTCGATGCCGTGCGCAAGCGGCCGGGCATGTATATCGGCGATACGGACGACGGCTCGGGCCTGCACCACATGGTCTACGAGGTGGTGGACAATGCCATCGACGAGGCGCTGGCCGGCTATTGCGACCAGGTGGGGGTGACGCTGAATGCCGACGGGTCGGTGACGGTGTGCGACAACGGCCGCGGCATCCCGACCGATATTCATGACGAGGAAGGCGTCTCGGCGG
>CALCYJ010000297.1 GCA_937905845.1 uncultured Rhodospirillales bacterium | reverse complement strand
CGGCCATGCCGATGACATCGTTGCCCTGGATCTCGCGGCAGGCGCGCACGCAGAGGGTGCAATGGATGCAGGCGTCGAGATTGACCGCCATCGCCGGGTGGCTGAGATCGGCGCGCGGCGTGGCGCGTGCCGGCAGCAGCCCTTCCCCCTCGGCCAGCCCCAGACGCTCTGCCCAGCCCCAGAAGGCGGATTGAGGATCGTGGCTGCTCTTACGTTCCGGCTGATCGGCGAGTAAAAGCTCGAAGACCATGCGCCGCGCCGTCTCCGCCTTGGGCGAGGCGGTCATGACCTTCATGCCGGGCGATGGGGTGCGTCGGCAGGACGCGGCCAGAACCCGCTCGCCGGCGATCTCCACCATGCAGGCGCGGCAATTGCCATCCGAGCGGTAATCGGGGGCGGTGCTGTAGCAGAGATGCGGCAGGGTTTTCCCAAGCCTGGCCGCCACCTGCCAGATGGTTTCTCCGGGTCTGGCGCCGACCGTCTCGCCGTCGAGGGAAAAGCCGATCTCGCCCGTGCTCATGACGCTGCTCCCGAGAAATGCCGGAACAGGCTGAAGAGCGGGTTGCCCGCCGCCTGGCCGAGGCCGCAGATCGAGGCATCACGCATCACCTCCGCCAGCCGGCCCAGGAGGTCGTTATCCCAGGCCGGGCGTTCCATCAGCGCCACCGCCTTCTCGGTGCCGACGCGGCAGGGGGTGCATTGGCCGCAGCTTTCGCGCTTGAAGAAGCGCAGCAGGTTGAGCGCCACCGCGCGCGGATCGTCCTCTTGGGAAAGCACCACCACCGCCGCCGAGCCGATCAGGCAGCCATGGGGTTCGAGCTTGCCGAAATCGAGCGGAATATCGTCGAGCGCCGCCGGCAGGATGCCGCCCGAGGCGCCGCCCGGCAGATAGGCGGTGAAACGGTGTCCTTGCGCCATGCCGCCGCAATATTCCGCGATCAGCTCGCGCACATTGATGCCGGCCGGCGCGATCTTCACGCCCGGCTCCCGCACCCGCCCGGAGACGGAATAGCTGCGCCAGCCCTGGCTGCCGTGACGCCCCTGCCCCTGCCACCAGGCATGGCCTTTTTCCAGGATGTCCGGTACCCAGTAGAGGGTCTCGACATTGTTGATCAGGGTCGGCCGGCCGAACAGGCCGATAGCGGAGGGATAAGGCGGCTTGTGGCGCGGCAGACCGCGCTTGCCCTCGAGGCTTTCGAGCAGCGCCCCCTCCTCGCCGCAGATATAGGCGCCGGCGCCACGGCGCAGGTGCAGCTTCCTCCCACCGGCGAGCCCGGCGCCGACAAGGGCCGCGATCTCCTTTTCCAGGATATGCCGGATGGCGGCATATTCGTCGCGCAGGTAGATATAGATGTCCGGCGCGTCGATGATTTCGGCGGCGATCAGCATCCCTTCCAGCATGCGGTGGGGATCGGTTTCAAGGAAGAACCGGTCCTTGAACGTGCCGGGCTCGCCCTCGTCGGCATTGACGGCAAGAAGGCGGGGAGCGGGTTCGGCCCGGACCGCGCGCCATTTCCGCCCGGTGGGAAAGCCGGCACCCCCCATGCCACGCAGGCCCGCCTGCTCAAGCTCGGTCAGCACCGCCTCCGCCGCCATCTCGCCGCTTACGATCCGGGACAGGAGGCGGTAGCCGCCGTCGGCGCGATAGCGGGCGAGCGGGCGATAGGGCGCAATTTCCGGCGTGTGGCGGCTTTCCCGCGCCGCCGCCGTCACCTTTTCCGCCGTGGCGTTTGCGACGACACGATGGCCGACTTCGGCCGCCGGCGCCTGTTCGCAGCGTCCGATGCAGGAGACCCGCTGCACCCGGATCCCGGCGCCAAGCAAGCTCGCAAGCCGCGCCGCCAGATCCTCCCCCCCGGCCATGGCGCAGGACAGGCTGTCGCAGACCCGGATGGTCAGGGCCGGCGGCGATGCCTCGCCGTCACGGACGACGTCGAAATGGGCATAGAAGGTGGCGACCTCGAATACCTCCGCCAGGCTGAGCTTCATCACCTCCGCCAGCGCCACGAGGTGGGGCGCGGCCAGGCAGCCATAGCGGTCCTGAAGCCGATGGAGATGTTCGATAAGAAGATCGCGCCGCAAATCATGCCCGGCCAGGAGCGCGCTCACCGCATCCAGGGCGCTCGCATCGACCTGCCGGCCGCGGGGTTGCGCCCGCGCCCGCTTGCCACCGGCGCCGGGATGGGCAAAAATCTTCGCTTCGTTAGCCGCTTCCGCCATGGCGATCGGCCTCCGTCTCGCACCTATCGCCCGAGCATACCCTGTCCGCCGCCCGAAAGGAAACTCGGCAACCACGCGGTGAATGAGAACGGGCGCGGTCGTTTAGCGGGCGGCGGGGACCCTTCCGGCCGCCTCGCGCGCCGCGGACCGGTCGAAGGCGGCCTGGATGCGGCGGAAACGTTCTTCCACCAACCCGCGCATGTCCGGATGGGTGACGATATAGAGGTCGTCATTGCGGATCGCGTCCAGCACGCATTCCGCCACCTGCGCCGGGTCCATGCCGGCCTGGATCAGCTCGGCGAAAACGCGGCTCATGGTCGTATCGGCGGCGGGGGATGCCTCGGCTGCGCCCTGCGGGCGGTTGCGCCCGCTCTGGTCGATGCGCGTGCGGACCCAGCCGGGGCAGAGCACACTGACGCCGACGCCGCTGCCCGTAAGCTCGCCCGCCAGGCCCTCGGACAGGGCGACGACGGCAAATTTGCTGGCGCAATAGGGCCCGAGCATCGGCGCGGAATGCAGGCCGGCCATGGAGGCGGTATTGACGATATGGCCGCCCTCGCCATGCGCCTTGATATGGGGCAGGAACGCCTGGATTCCATGCACCACGCCCATGAGATTGACGCCCAGAATCCAGTTCCAGTCGGCCGGAGCGATCTTCTCCTGCGGGCCGCCGACGGCGACGCCGGCGTTGTTGCACAGGACATGCACGCGGCCGAAGGCGGCGATCGCCGCCGCCGCCGCCTGCTCCAGCGCTTGTCTGTCGGCGACATCCACCACCAGGCCGCGCACGGCATCGCCGTGGCTGCCCAGTTCCACCAGCGCCCGGTCGAGCGATGCCGCCTCGATATCCGCCAGCATGACGTTCATGCCGAGCCCAAGGAAGGCGCGGGCGAGGCCGAGGCCGATGCCGCTGGCGCCGCCGGTGACGAAAGCCGTGCGGCCCTTGAAGTCGCGCATCTTCCACCTCGCTATAAATCCGCTGCTCCCGATTATGCCCGAAAGCGGCGAAGATGGCATCGCTCCTGCGGCTTCAGGGCGCCACGGATTGCCGGGCGGCTTGCCTTGGCGGGCGGTCTTCCTATAATCGCCCTCTTTCCGGCCCTACTTCGCGCGTGGGGCCATGGGGGATACGCAGATGCAGGAGCAGGCGCCGCTGGTCGGCATCATCATGGGCAGCCAGTCCGACTGGACCACCATGCAGCATGCAGCGCTGACCCTGGTGGCGCTGGAAGTGCCGGCGGAGCGGCGCATCGTCTCCGCCCATCGGACGCCCGAGCGGCTCTATGCCTATGCCAGGGAGGCGCGCGGCCGCGGCTTGCGCGTTCTCATCGCCGGCGCCGGCGGGGCGGCGCATCTGCCGGGCATGACCGCGGCGATGACCATTCTGCCCGTCTTCGGCGTGCCGGTGGAAAGCAAGGCGCTGAACGGTCTCGACAGTTTGCTTTCCATCGTGCAGATGCCGGGCGGCGTGCCGGTCGGGACGCTGGCCATCGGCCGGGCGGGCGCCATCAATGCCGCGCTGCTTGCCGCCGCCGTCCTCGCCCTGTCGGATGCCGCCCTGGCCGAGCGCCTGACCGCCTGGCGCCAGCGCCAGAGCGCGGACGTGGCGGAAACGCCGGCCGATCCCCTGCCGTGACGGTCAGAGACCGGGAAAGCCCTCATGCCATGAGCATCGCCCCGGCACCGCCGGCCATTCCGCCGGGCGCGACCATCGGCATCCTCGGCGGCGGCCAGCTCGGCCGCATGGCGGCCCTTGCCGCCGCGGCGCTAGGCTACCGCTGCCACATCTTCTGCCCCGATGAGCACAGTCCCGCCTTCGCCGTGGCGGCGGCCCATACGATCGCCGATTACGCGGACGGCGCCGCGCTCGATGCTTTCGCCGCCGTCGTCGACGTGATCACGCTGGAATTCGAGAATATTCCGGTCGAAGCGCTCGAACGCCTCGCCCGCCATCGCCCGGTGCGCCCGGGGGCGGACGTTCTGCGGGTGACCCAGGACCGCCTGCTGGAAAAGACCTTCGTGCGCGACCACGGCGCCGGTACCGCGCCGTTTTGCGCCGTCTCGGGTCCGGCCGATCTTGCCGCCGCCGCCGCGCTCGGCCCGCGCGCGGTGCTGAAGACGCGGCGCTTCGGCTATGACGGCAAGGGTCAGCACATGCTGGCGCTGCCGGAGGGCAGCGACGCCGAGACCATCGCCGCCGCCCTTCATGCCGCCTGGGAGGGGCTTGGCGGCGGCGATTGCCTGCTCGAAGGCTTTATCGATTTCACCTGCGAAATCTCGGTCATCGTCGCGCGCGGCCTGGATGGTGCGGTCCAATCCTACGTGCCGGTGGAAAACCGCCATGCCGGACATATTCTCCGCACCACCTTGGTGCCGGCATTCCTCCCCGCACCGCTCCTGGCCGAGGCCGAGGCGATCGCGCGGCGCCTGGCCGAAGGCCTCGGCCTGGTAGGTCTCATGGCGGTGGAGATGTTCGTCACGCGGGAGGGCCGGATTCTGGTGAACGAGCTGGCGCCGCGCTGCCACAATTCCGGCCATTGGACCATCGAGGCCTGCCTCGTCAGCCAGTTCCAGCAGCAGGTACGCGCCGTCTGCGGCCTACCCCTGGCCCTACCGGGGCGGCATTCCGACGCGGTGATGGAAAACCTGATCGGCGACGCCGTCGCGCACTGGCCCGCCCTTCTGGCCGAGCCCGGCGCGAGCCTGCATCTCTATGGCAAGAGCGCGGCTCGCCCGGGGCGCAAGATGGGCCATGTCACCCGGCTCTATCCTTTGGGCCAGCGGCCATGATTAAGAATTAACAATTTATTATCAATAAATTATCGTAAAATTCTATATATTCAGGTGATTTGCTTTTAAAGACGGATCTTAAGAAGGTGCCGCGGGTCGGGAAAATTTTTGCCAAGCCCGCCCAGCCGCTTCTTCAACCGGCCGATGCTCATGACGTCATTCAGCCTTCGGTCGAGAAAGGTCCAGGTCTGCGCCTGGCCCTCCGACGTATCGTCGAGCCAGCAGGTCAGCGTGGCGGCATAAACGCCGGCCAAGGTCAGGCGCTTGGTGTAGAAATTGAGGTCGGTGGCATGATCGCCGGCGGCATACCAGATGGCATCGATGGTACGATAGAGGCCCTTCAGCGCCAGCGGGACGTTCGGCGGTAGGGCCATCGCCGCCAGCGCCTTGCGGATCGCCTCGCGATGCAGGATCTCGCCTTCGAGGCGGAGCCGGATGGCGCCGGCGATGCGCTCGCGCACCTTGTCCGGCCCGATCGCCTGCGCCGCCAGCGCCTCCAGCATCCGCCGGTCGGTCTCGCGCATGAAAAAGTCGAGCAGGTCGCGCGTGCCGCCCGGGAAGGCCCGCGCCGCCATGGCGGCATCGAAACCCGCCGTCTGCGCCGCCTGGACCAGAAGGCGCTGGGTCCAACCGTCGAACGGCACGTCGGGCAGCGCCGCCGTCAGGATGCGCCGCTTCTCGGCCAGGAGATGCTCGGGCGCCACCGGGCCTGGCCGGTCGCTGGTTGCCTCGCTCATGCCGCCCCCTCGTCCGCCTCGGGCGGCGGGTTTGCCGCGCGCGGGAAATGTTTCACCTCGCTCTCGAAGGTCAGCAGCCCGAGGTCGGTCATGCGGCGCGGATAGAGGATGCCGTCGAGATGGTCGCATTCGTGCTGCACCACCCGGGCATGGAGGCCGGACGCCTCGCGGTCCACGGCCTTTCCCTCGCCATCGAGGCCCAGATAGCGGATGCGGTCGAACCGCGGCACCTGGCCGCGCAGCCCCGGCACCGACAGGCAGCCTTCCCAATCCGAATTCTGCTCCGGCCCCAGCGGCTCGATCAGCGGGTTCATCAGGATGGTCAGGCTCAGAGCGCTTTCGCCCGGTCCGGCGCGGTCCCCCGGGACGTGGAAAATGACCAGCCGCAGCGGCACATGCACCTGCGGCGCCGCCAGCCCGAGGCCGCCGGCATCGCGCAGGGTTTCGATCATGTCCTCGATCAGCCGGGTGATCTCGGGCGCCGCCGGATCGGTGATGGGCTGGGCCGGCCGGCGCAGAACCGGGTGGCCCATGCGGGCGATCTTGAGAATGGCCATGCCCTACTATGGCGGGGCGCGAAGGCCGGGTCAAAGCCCGCCGCGCGGCAGCGCCGCAAGGTTTCATAAATTGCAACAAGGGCTTCACAAACCCCGGCACTTATGCTACTCACGGCCACCCCTAAAGCAGGGTTGCCGCCCTGCTGACGGTGGCGCTTGGGAAGGAGAGCTAGAGAACGTGCAGGTACTGGTTCGCGACAACAACGTCGATCAAGCGCTCCGCGCGCTGAAAAAGAAGATGCAGCGCGAGGGCGTGTTCCGCGAGATGAAGCTGCGCAATTTCTACGAGAAGCCCTCCGAGAAGCGCGCCCGCGAAAAAGCCGAAGCCGTGCGTCGCGCCCGCAAGCTGGCGCGCAAACGGGCCCAGCGCGAAGGCGCCGTCTGAGCCCTTAATCCCGTCTCATCCTGAAAGTTCCGATGCTGTGATTTCGACGCCCGCGTCATGGCGGGGTCGAAATCCGTGCATGGTCGTGACGCGCGAAAACGCGCCGGATCGCCGCGGGCCCGAGGCGCCAGGCCTTAAGTCCTGGCCGGGCCGGGCGGCTTTACGTCACAGAGCCTTGACGATCCCCTCGACCATCTTCTTGGCATCCGACAGCAGCATCATCGTATTGTCCTTGTAGAACAATTCGTTGTCGATGCCGGCATAGCCGCTCGCCATCGAGCGCTTGACGAACAGCACCGTCTGCGCCTTGTCGACCTCGAGGATCGGCATGCCGTAGATCGGGCTTTTCGGATCATCGCGCGCCGCCGGGTTGGTCACGTCGTTGGCGCCGATGACGAAAGCGACGTCGGTGGACTGGAAGGCGGAATTGATCTCCTCCAGCTCGAAGACCTCGTCATAGGGCACGTTGGCCTCGGCCAAGAGGACGTTCATATGGCCGGGCATGCGGCCGGCCACGGGATGGACGGCATAGGAGACTTCCACCCCCTGCTTCTTGAGCGCGTCGGCCATCTCGCGCAGCGAATGCTGCGCCTGGGACACCGCCATGCCATAGCCCGGGACGATGATGACCTTGCCGGCATTCTTCATGATGAAGGCGGCATCCTCCGCCGAGCCGCTCTTGTAGGGCCGGTCGACCCGGGCGCCGCCGGCGGCGGAAGCCGAATCGCCGCCGAAGCCGCCGAGGATGACGTTGAACAGGCTGCGGTTCATCCCCTTGCACATGATGTAGCTGAGGATGGCGCCGGACGAGCCGACCAGCGCGCCGGTAATGATCAGCGCGGTATTTTCCAGCGTGAAGCCCGTAGCCGCCGCCGCCCAGCCGGAATAGCTGTTCAGCATCGATACCACCACCGGCATGTCGGCGCCGCCGATCGGGATGATGATGAGGAAGCCGACGAGGAAGGAAAGCAGGGCGACGGCCCAGAACAGGACCGGGGTCGGCGTGAGGACGAAGAGCACGACCAGCGCCGCGATGATCAGGCCGATCAGCAGGTTGAGGTAATGCTGGCCGGAGAAGACCACCGGATTGCCCGAAACCAGGCCCTGGAGCTTGGCGAAGGCCACGATCGAGCCCGAGAAGGTGATGGCGCCGATGACGACGCCGATCGCCATCTCGATCCGGCTCGCGCCTTCCAGGTGGCCGAGCGCATCGACGATGCCGTAGGCGGCCGGATTGTAGAAGGCCGCCGCCGCCACCAGCACCGCCGCCAGGCCGACCAGGCTGTGGAAGGCGGCGATAAGCTGGGGCATCGCCGTCATCTGGATGCGGAAGGCGATCACGAGGCCGATCGTGCCGCCGATGGCAAGCGCGATCACGATTTCCGCATAGGAAAGCACGCCCGGGCCCACCAGCGTGGTGATCACCGCCAGCGTCATGCCGATCATGCCGAGGATATTGCCCCGGCGCGAGGTTTCGGGATTGGAAAGGCCGCGCAGCGCCAGGATGAAGAGCACCGAGCTTATGAGATAGGCGAGGGCCGCGATATTGGCTGTCATCATCGGGCTCCCGCTACTTCTTCTGCTTCTTTTTGTACATGCCGAGCATGCGCTGTGTCACCGCGAAGCCGCCGAAGATGTTCACCGCCGCGAGCGCCACGGCAATCGTGCCGAAGATCTTGGACGGCGACATGCCGGCCGGGCCGGTGGCGATCAGCGCGCCGACGATGATGACGCTGGAGATCGCGTTCGTCACCGAGAGCAGCGGCGTGTGCAGCGCCGGCGTCACGTTCCACACCACGTAATAGCCGACGAAAACCGCGAGTGCGAAGATCGACAGGCGGAAGATGAAAGGATCGATGGCGGCGAGATGTTCCATGATCAGTTTCCTCCCTCCTGCAACTGCGGATGGACGACCTTGCCGTCGCGGGTGAGCAATGTGCCCTGCACCGTCTCATCCTCCCAGTTGAATTCGAGCGCCTTGCTCTCCTTGGCGAAATGCGGCGAGAGAAAGTTCCACAGGTTCTTGGCATAGAGCGCCGAGGCATCGACGGGTATCCGGCTTGGCATGTTGCGCCGGCCGATGATCTTGACGCCGTAGGCGTTCACCACCTCGTCGGGCCGCGACAGCGGGCAATTGCCGCCGGCCTCGACCGCGAGATCGACGATGACCGAGCCCGGCTTCATGCTCTTCACCATGTCCTCGCTCACCAGGACCGGCGCCGGCCGGCCCGGGATCAGGGCGGTGGTGATGACGATGTCCTGCTTGGCGATGGTTTCGGCGATGAGGGCGGCCTGCTTCTGCTTATAGGCGTCCGACATTTCCTTGGCATAGCCGCCGGCGGTCTGCGCCTGCCGGCTTTCCTCGTCGTCGACCCAGACGAACTTGCCGCCGAGGCTCTCGACCTGCTCCTTGGTGGCGGGACGCACGTCGGTGGCGGAGACCACGGCGCCAAGCCGGCGCGCGGTGGCGATCGCCTGCAGGCCGGCGACCCCGACCCCCATGATGAAGACGCGGGCCGGCGCGATCGTGCCGGCGGCCGTCATCATCATCGGGAAGCCGCGGCCGAACTCGACCGCGGCTTCGAGCACGGCGCGGTAGCCGGCGAGGTTGGATTGCGAGGACAGAACGTCCATCGACTGGGCGCGCGAGATGCGCGGCATCAGTTCCATGGCGAAGGCGGTGACGCCGGCTGCGGCATAGGCGCGCACCTGCTCGCGGTTCTGGAACGGCGCGAGGGTCGAGACCAGGATTGCGCCCCGTTTCATCAGGGCAAGCTCGTCCGGCCCGCCTTCAGCCTGGGTCAGCGGCCGCTGCACCTTCAGCACCAGGTCGGCCTCGCCCAGCGCCGCCGCCTCGTCGGGCGCGATGCGGGCGCCGGCGGCGGTGAAAACGCTATCGGGAAGATCGGCCGCGGCACCGGCTCCCGTCTCCACCACGATCGTATGGCCTAGCCCGGCCAGCTTCTTCACCGTCTCCGGCGAGGCGGCGACGCGCCGCTCGGCCAAGCGGCGCTCCTTCGGTATGGCAATGATCATCGCAGCCCACCCCTAAAGCTTCCGGCGCCCCCGTCCGGACCCGGCCGCCGCGCGTTGACCTCAAGCGGTCCCCGTTTGCTCGAACGGGATGGCCGGCGGTCTCCAAGCCATTGTTCTTATTGCCTATACCTGCTGAAAAGCGGGTCCGCTTTTCCCATGGTCCAGGCTCTAGAGCAGGAAATACGCCATCAGGATCAGAAGGACGACGATGGCGATGACATTGAGCTGGACGAACTTGACGAAGCGGCGCCAGGTTTCCTGCTGCTGACGGATGTCCAAGGTGCTGTCGGCCATGGCGGCAATCTCTCCCAACGTCTCAAGTGGCCTCGAAGTGCTGCGCACTATAACAAACCAGGCTGTCGGAACAAGTCGCCTTGCGAAGCGTCACGTCGCCCCGATGCCGGCCGCCTTGAGGGCGCGGGCCTGGCGTCGCTCCAGCGCCTTGATATCGAAACCCTCGACCAGCTCGTGGAACAGCCGGTGCCAGTTGATCTCGGCCTTGAGATGCAGGAAGACGCCGCCAAGCCCGACGGCGGCGCGGTCCATGAAGACGAATTCGCGCGGAGGCGTGATGCCGCCGCGCTCCCTGAGCTGGCGGGCGACCTTTTCCGCCACTTCGCGGCCATAAACGCCGGTGCTCTCGTGCTCCTGGATCTGCCGCGGCCGGTCTTCGAGCAGCGGCGCATAGACGAAGGCCGCCCACAGGTTGAGCGTCTCGATCACCTCCTTGGTCAGGCCGGTGAAGCCCCAGGTCTCGTAGGCATGCACCGCCAGCGCCTCGTCGCCGCGTTCCAGCGCGTTATAAAGGTCGATCACCCCGGCGACGAACTTGGCCGGGAAGATCCGCAAACAGCCGAAATCGAGCAGATTGACCGAGCGGTCCGGGCGGATGGAATAATTGCCCAGATGCGGGTCGCCGTGGATCACGCCGTAATCATAGAAGGGCACGTACCAGGCGCGGAACAGGTTGTGGGCGAGGCGGTTGCGCAATTCCTGGCTGTCGGCCCGACAGGAGAGAAGCGGCTCGCCGCTAAGCCAGGTCATGGTGAGCAGGCGGCCGGTGGTAAGCTCTTCCACCACGTCGGGCACCTGCACGCCGGCTTCCTTCGCCAGCATATGGCGATAGAGGCGGATGTGGCGGGCTTCGAGCCGGTAATCCAGCTCCTCGCGCAGCCGGTCGCCGATTTCGAGCAGCACGTTGCGCGGGTCGATGGTCGGGTCGTAGCGGTGATAGAGCGCGAAGATCAGGCGAAGCTGGCGCAGATCCGCCTCGACCGCCGAGGCCATGTCGGGGTATTGCAGCTTGGCGGCGAGGAGCCGGCCGTCATGGCCGGTCGCGCGATGCACCTGGCCCAGGGACGCCGCCGCCGCCGCCTCGCGCTCGAAGCTGCGATAGCGCGCCTGCCATTGGGGCCCAAGCTCGGCCGCCATGCGGCGCTTGACGAAGGGCCAGCCCATGGCCGGTGCATTGGCCTGAAGCTGCGCCAGCTCGCTGACATATTCCTGCGGCAGCGCCTCCGGGATGGTCGAGAGGATCTGCGCCACTTTCATCAGCGGCCCCTTGAGGCCGCCGAGCGCGCGGCGCAACTCGGCAGCATGGGCGCCACGGTCGAGCTTGAGGCCGAGATAGCGCTCGCCGGCCAGGCGCGCCGCCAGCCCGCCGACGGCGGTGCCGACCCTGGTATAGCGGCGGACGCGCCCCGTCAGGCTGTCGTCATCCTCTGCACCCATTGCCGGCGGCCCCGCTCCTCTTCACGATCGAAGGCCCGATATCCTGGCCCGATACTCTAGCCCGATACTCTAGCCCAATGCCCTAGAACGTCGCTTCGATCTGATCGATGAAGTCCGAAATGACGCCGAGCCCCTTCGACCAGAAGGCGGGGTCCTTGGCATCGAGCTTGAAAGGCGCCAGCAGCTCGGGGTAGCGAAGCGTGCCGCCCGCCCGCAGCATGGCGAGGTATTTCGCGGCGAAACCTTCGGCCGCGTCCGCATAGACGGCATAGAGCGCATTCACCAGGCAGTCGCCGAACGCATAGGCATAGACATAGAACGGCGCATGGATGAAGTGGGAGACGTAGCACCAATAGTGCTGATATTCCGGATCGAAGCGGAAGGCGTCGCCCAGGCTCTCGCGTTGCACCGCGAGCCAATGCTCGCCAATGCGCTCCGACGACAATTCGCCCTGGCGCCGCTCGTCATGCAACCGGCGCTCGAAATCATAGAAGGCGACCTGCCGCACCACCGTGTTCAGCATGTCCTCGATTTTGGTCGCAAGCAGGATGCGGCGCTGCGAGGGATCTTTTTCCGCCTTGAGCAGGGCGCGGAAGGTGAGCTGCTCGCCGAAGACCGAGGCGGTCTCGGCCAGGGTCAGCGGCGTATCCGCCATCAGCGGCCCCTGCACGCCCGCCAGAACCTGGTGCACGCCATGGCCAAGCTCGTGGGCCAGCGTCATGACGTCGCGGGTCCGTCCGAGGTAATTGAGCAGCAGATAGGGATGCGCGCCCGGCACCGTCGGATGGGCGAAGGCGCCCGGCGCCTTGCCGGGCCGGGCCGGGGCATCGATCCAGCCGGCGCCGGCGGCGAAGAAGCGCTCCGCCACCTTTCCCATCTCGGGCGAGAAGCCGCGATAGGCGCCGAGCACGATATCCCTGGCCTCGTCCCAGGGAATGAGGCGGTCCTCCGCCTCGGGCAGCGGCGCGCCGCGGTCCCAGTAATCGAGCCGCTCCTGCCCCATCCAGCGCGCCTTCAGCCGGTAATAGCGATGGGCGAGCCGCGGATAGGCCTCCCGCACCGCGCTAACCAGCGCCGCCACCACCTCCGGCTCGACCTGGTTGGCGAGATGGCGCGAGGCTTCCGGCGTCTCATAGACGCGCCACTTGTCCTCGATCTCCTTGTCCTTCACCAGCGTGTTCGTGATCAGGGTCATGAGGCGGATGTTCCGGCCGAACCCCTCGCCCAGGCTCTTGGCCGCGTCGCGCCGCAACGAGGCGTCGCGGTCGGTCAGGAGGTTGAGCGCCTGCTCGATGGTGCGCTCCTCGCCCCGGATGGAGAAGCGCAGCCCGGCCATGGTCTCGTCGAACAGGCGGACCCAGGCGGCGCGCCCCGCCACCGCCTTCTCGTGCAGCATCTGCTCCATCTCGTCGGAAAGCTGATGCGGGCGGAAGACGCGCAGATCGCGCAGCCACGGCCGGAAGCGGGCGAGGTCGGGCGAGGCGTCGATCTTCGCCGCCAGATCCGCCTCCTCCAGCCGGTTGAGGTCCAGGGTGACGAAGATCAGGCCGCTGGTGATGTCGCTCACCTGCTCCTGCATATCCTGGAAGAAGCGCTGCGCCGCCGGGTCCGACATGTCGCGCGCATATTGGAGATAGGCGAAGGACAGGATGCGGCCGAACCCCTCCTCCATCGTCTCATAGGCGGCGATGGCCCGGGCGAGCGCGTCGCCGTCGAGTTCGTGCAGATGCCCGCGGTAGGTTTGCGCGAAGGCTAAAGCCGCCTCGCGCAGGCGGGCGAGGTCGCGCGACAGTTCCGGCGCGTCAAGCCCGCGATAGAGGTCGGACAGATCCCATTCCGGCAGATTGTCCGGTGCGGCATCGCTCATCGATCGGCTCCTTGGTTTGGCTGCGGCCACGATACGGCAGGCCTCTATCGTCGTCGAGCTTGCGACAAAAGGCTCAAGATAGTGATTTGGCGCGAATTCTGATCGACCGGCTGATTCCATCCGGTCGGAAAGCGCGCTCGAGCCTGTTCCGCAAAAGTGGACGCCACTTTTGCGACCAGAACAGGCTCAAGATAGTGATCTGGCGCGAATTCTGATCGACCGGCTGATTCCATCCGGTCGGAAAGCGCGCTCGAG
>CALCYJ010000296.1 GCA_937905845.1 uncultured Rhodospirillales bacterium | reverse complement strand
ATAGCGCGCGACCTTGGCGCAGACGACGCCCGCGGTATAGGCATTGGTTTCGGCGCCGCGCACCCGGCCGATGGTGAAGGCGTCGCGCCGCTCGACCTCGAGCGCGCAGGTCGAGGGACAGTCGTGCGGGCAGGCGGTAAAACCGACGGTGGAACCCGACGACGTCCAGGCGCCAGGCGGCGCGGCATCCTGCGGCAGGATGGCATTCATGACAGGCCCTCGCGATGGCGCCCCATCGTAGCCCCACGCGATCCGCATGCAACCGGAAAAGCCGGCCCGGCTTGCGACCGGCATTCCCGATCTGTCCCGGACGAACCTTGCGGCCGGCACCCAGGCTTTCTGTTCCGCACCGCCCGTCCGTGCTAAGGTGCGCGCCGCTCAACCGGGAACCATGCTCTTGACCGACAGCTCTTCCACGAAGCCGGCCTCCAGCGGTGCTCTGCTCCGCCGCCTCATCGCCAACAAGGTGCGGCCGCATCTCTCGCATCTGATCGGCGCCGCCTTCTTCATGGCGCTGACCGCGGCGGCGACCGGGGTCAATGCCTGGCTGATGAAACCGGCGATGAACGGCATCTTCAGCCCCGGCAATCCGCGACTCCTGTGGCTGATACCGGCCGCGGTGGTGGTGACGGCGGTGATCAAGGGCTTCGCCTCCTACGGGCAATCGATGCTGATGAGCTATGCCGGCCAGCGCATCATCGCCGATACCCAGGTCGAGCTGTTCGGCCATCTGATGCAGGCCGACCTCTCCTGGCTGCACCGGGTGCATAGCGGCAAGCTGGTATCGAACTTCCTCTTCGATACGACACTGCTGCGCGACGCCGTCTCGCGCGCGCTCACCGCCATGGTCAAGGATTCGATGACCCTGATCTTCCTGGTGGCGGTGATGTTCGACGTCGATCCGATGATGTCGCTGGCGGTGGTCTTCGTCTTTCCCGCGGTGGCGATCTCGGTGCGCAACCTTGGCAAGCGCAGCCGCACCGGCTCGACCGCCACCCAGGAGGAGACGGGCAAGCTCACCGCCATCCTGAACGAGACCTTCGAGGGCGCCCGTCTGGTCAAGGCCTATGGACGGGAGGAATACGAGACCGGGCGCGCCCGCGCCTCGGTCGAGCGCCGGCTCCGCCATATCATGAAAATGGTGCGCGCCCGCGCCGCCACCAGCCCGGCGACCGAGGCGCTGGGTGGGGTCGCCGTCGGGCTCGCCATCTATTACGGCGGCTGGCGCATTGCCCATGGCCAGATGACGCCGGGCGATTTCGGCGCCTTCATCACCGCGCTCCTCATGGCCTATCAGCCCATGAAGAGCCTGGCCGGCCTCAATTCGGTGCTCCAGGAAGGGCTGGCGGCGGCACAGCGGATCTTCGCCGTGCTCGATGTCGCGCCCGAGATCCACGACCGCGCGGGAGCCAAGCCCCTCAAGGTCGAGGGCGCCGAGATCCGCTTCGAGGACGTGACCTTTGCCTATGCGCCGGAAATCCCGGCGCTCCGCGGCGTCAGCCTCACCGTGCAGCCCGGCCGCAAAGTCGCCCTGGTCGGCCCCTCGGGCGCCGGCAAGAGCACCATCCTCAACCTCATTCCCCGTTTCTTCGAGCCCGGGTCGGGCCGCATCCTGATCGATGGGCAGGACATCCGCCAGGTGACGATCGCGAGCCTGCGCGGCGCCATCGCCCTGGTGAGCCAGGAGGCGACGCTGTTCGACGATACGGTGCGCGCCAATATCCTCTACGGCCGTCCCGGCGCGGGCGAGACGGAGATGATCGCCGCCGCCGAGGCCGCCGCGGCGCATGAATTCATCGTCGATCTGCCGCAAGGCTACGATACGCTGGTGGGCGAGAACGGGCTCAAGCTTTCCGGCGGGCAGCGCCAGCGCCTCGCCATCGCCCGCGCCATGCTGCGCAACGCGCCGATCCTGCTGCTCGACGAAGCGACCTCGGCGCTCGATGCCGAAGCCGAGCGCAAGGTGCAGACGGCGCTCGCGCGCCTGATGCAGGGCCGCACCACGCTGGTCATCGCCCATCGCCTCTCGACCGTCATCGATGCCGACGAGATCCATGTCATCGAGGCGGGCCGGGTGGTGGAAAGTGGCCGCCATGGCGAGCTTTTGGCCCACCACGGCGTCTATGCAAGGCTCTATGCCACCCAGTTCGGCGCCGCGGGCCTCGGCCTCCCGCCGGCCACCCTCGACGCCGCCCCGGCGCAGGCCCGGCGCTGAGGCGGCCCGTGTCGGTCTTCAAGCGGATCGGGAGCAGCCGGCGCCTGCGCAGCGCGCTGTGCTGGCTGGCCGCCCGTTACATCCGCCTGGTCTGGGCCACCGGCGACTGGCGCATGGTGCACGGCGACATCCTCGAGCGCCATTTCGCCGCCGGCCGCCCGTTCCTCTTCACCTTCTGGCACGGCCGGCTGATGATGATGCCCTGCGGCTGGCCCGAGGGCCGGCCGCTGCACATGCTGATCTCGCAGCACCGCGACGGCGAGCTGATCGCCCGCATCATCGGCCATTTCGGCATGGCGGCCATCCGCGGTTCATCGCAGCACGGCGGCGCCTCGGCGCTCCGGGCCATGGTGCGGGCGCTCAGGGCCGGAGAATGCGTCGGCGCCACCCCCGACGGGCCGCATGGCCCCTGCATGCGGGCGGGCGATGGCGCCGTGATGGCCGCGCGCCTGGGCAATGTCCCGATCATCCCCATCGCCTGCTCGGCGCGCCGGCGCATCGTGCTCGGCACCTGGGACCGTTTCATGGTCTGCCTGCCCTTCAGCCGCGGCGCCATTCTCTGCGGCGAGCCGATCGAAGTGCCGGAACAGGCCGATCCGGCGGTGCTCGAAGCCGTCCGCCAGGCGCTGGAGGACGCGCTCAACCATCTCACCGCCGAGGCCGACCGCATGTTCGGTCACGAGCCCATGATTCCCGCCGATGCGCGCCCCTGATTTCTGGCAGCGGGCGCGGCGCAGCCCCTGGCCCTTCCTGCTCCTGCCGCTTTCGCGCCTGTGGCGCCTGGCCTTCGCCCTGCGGCAGCGCCGCGCCCGCCCGCTCCGCCTCGGCGTGCCGGTGATCTGCGTCGGCAACCTGGTCGTGGGCGGCGCCGGCAAGACGCCGACGGTCCTGGCGCTGGCAAAAAGGCTCCAGGCGCAGGGCGTCGCCGTCCATGTGATAAGCCGGGGCTATGGCGGCCGGAAGAAAGGCCCGCTCCTGGTCGATCCGGCCCGCCATGCCGCCTCCGAGGTCGGCGACGAGGCGCTGCTGCT
>CALCYJ010000295.1 GCA_937905845.1 uncultured Rhodospirillales bacterium | reverse complement strand
GTATTTCGCCTTCCAGGCCTCGTAGGACATGCCATAGACGATCTCGCGCGAGACGTCCTTGCTCAGGGCGATGCCGCGCGCCTCGGCCGCTTCGCGGTACCAGTTGGAAAGGCAGTTGCGGCAGAATCCGGCCAGGGTCATGAGATCGATATTCTGCACATCGGTGCGCTCGCGCAGATGCTGCACCAGGCGGCGGAAGGCGGCCGCTTCCAGCTCGGTTTCCATCTTCTCGTCCATGACAATCCTCTGCTCGTCGGCCTCGCGGCGGCGCCGCGCGTAAGGCCATCATACCAGCGCCGGATGCGGGCGGAAAAGCGCTTAAAGCCCCCGCATGCCTGGGCCTCAAGCGGGCGAGCAGCCGGCCTGCGTCTCCGCGATCAGCCAGTCCACCACCTGCCTGAGCGCCGCCTCCGGGCTCGCACCTTCGGCCTGCGCCGCGCGATAGAGGGCGATCTGGCGATGGGCGGAGGTGCCGCGGGCGAGGATGTCGCGTGCCTTCAGCACCTCGGGCCAGCAGCCGAAGGCCACCGCCTCCTCCCGGGCCAGCTCGATCAGCTCCTCCAGCAGGTCGGGGAAGGGAAAGCGCGCGCCCTTGCCGAAATCGGCCAGCGCGCCGTCGCTGCCATGGCGCTGGGCGAGCCAGCGGTTTTCCTGCACCAGGGCGTTGGCATAAAGGCGCCAGCGCTGGTTGCGCTGCTTCAGCCGGTAGAGCATGGCGAGCAGCGAGCGGAACAGGGCGGCGATGGTGATCGCATCCTCGAGCCGCGTGCAAACGTCGGTGATGCGCATCTCGAGGGTCGGAAAGCGCGCTGAGGGGCGCACGTCCCACCATAATTTGCCGGCGTCGTCGATCAGGCCGGCTTTGATCAGGCGGCGGACCAGGCGCTGATATTCGCCGAAACTCTCGAAACGGTCGGGCAGGCCCGTGCGCGGCAGGCTGTCGAAGATGCTCAAGCGATAGGACATCAGCCCCGTCTCCTGCCCCTGCCAGAACGGCGAGGAGGTGGAAAGCGCCAGAAGATGGGGCAGGAAATAGCTCACCTGGTTCATGAGGTCGATGCGCAGATCGTCGTCCTCGATGCCGACATGGACATGCAGGCCGCAGATGACGAGGCGTCGGGCCACCGCCGCCATGTCGCGGTCGATCCCGTGGTAGCGCTCGAGCGCCGTGGTCTTCTGGCGCGTCCAGAGCGCGAAAGGATGGGTGCCGGCGGCGATCGGGGCGAGGCCGTGGCGATCCGCCACCGCCGCGACCCCGGCCCTCAGGCCGGCCAGTTCGGAGCGCGCCTGCGCCAGGCTGGTGCAGATGCCGGTCGCCACCTCGATCTGGCTTTGCAGGAATTCGGGCATCACCCGGCCCGACAGCCTGGCCTCGCATTCGGCCAGCATCTCGGGCGGCGGCTCGGCGGCGAGATCGCGGCTCTCGCGCTCGACCAGGAGATATTCCTCCTCGATGCCGATGGTGAAGCTCGGATCGGCGTTCACGGGCGGGATGGCTCCACCTGGAAGGGACCATGGGCGGCGAGGAGATCGCGGAAGGCCTGGGCCAGCCGCTGCGCCCAGGCTTCGGCGCCGGTGCGCGTATCGATCAAATCCTGGCGGATCTCGATCAGCACATGCGGCAGTCCGGCCGGCACGCCGTGGCGGATCATCGTATAGCCGCGGTTGGCCCGCGCGCTATAGGGCTCGTTGTCGCCGACGACGAGGGCGGGATCGCGGGCGAGCAGGCGCATGAGGGGCAGCGCCAGGCGCCCGTCGCGATCCCACAGGATGCCGACGTGCCAGGGCCGCAGGCTCCCCGCCATGACCGGGGTGAAACTGTGGATCGCGATCAGAAGCGGCGCGACATGGCGCGCCCGTGCCGCTGTCAGCGCCGCCGCCACCGCGTCGTGATAGGGGCGGTAGTAGCGATCGATGCGGCGGCCAAGCTCGGCCTCGTCCAGCCCCTCGTTGCCCGGCACGCGGGTGCCATCCGACAGGCCGCAGATCAGCGTCGGGTCGTCGGCGGCGCGGTTGCAATCGACCAGCAGGCGGGAGACGCCGGACAGCACTGCCCGGGCGTCGAGCAGATAGGCCAGCTGGCGCGTCACCTCGGCCGCGCCGATATCCCAGGCGATATGGCGCCACAGATCGGCATCATCGAGCCCCAATGTGCCGTAGGCCGCGGGCAGCCTCCGGCTGGCATGGTCGCAGATCAGCAGGATGGGCGACCGGCCCCCGTCATTCACCAGATGACAAGGTGGCGGATCTTCGAGCGCGGCTTCATCCCATCTCTCCATATTAGCCGCTATCATAGGGCGATTCGCGGGCGCGGTCAGCGCCCGGCGGCGGGTTTTTCCCCCTGATCCCCGGACCGGGTTTGGGGAAGCAGACGAGGATTGGGGCAAGGATGCAGGAGATGACAAAAGCGGCGCCGGCGCGGGCATTGCTGCAATCGCTTTTTCAGGCGGCGATCGATGAAGCGCGGCCCGCCCTCGTCCTGCCGGCGCACCTGCCGCCGCCGCCGCGCGGGCGCACCATCGTCGTCGGCGCCGGCAAGGGCGCCGCCGCCATGGCCGCCGCCCTTGAAGCCCATTGGCGCCAGCCGCTGAGCGGCCTGGTGGTGACGCGCTATGGCCATGGCGCCGCCACCAAGGCGATCGAGGTGGTGGAAGCCGGCCATCCGATGCCGGATGCGGCCGGTGCCGCCGCCGCCGCGCGGATCCTCGATCTGGTGCGGCGGGCGGAGCGCGAGGATCTTGTGCTCTGCCTGCTCTCGGGCGGTGGTTCGGCGCTTCTCACCTTGCCGGCGCCGCCGCTGCGCCTGGCCGACAAGCAGGCGGTGACGCAGGCGCTGCTGCGCTCGGGCGCCACCATTGGCGAGATCAACTGCCTGCGCAAGCATCTCTCGGCCATCAAGGGCGGCCGTCTCGCCGCCGCGGCCTTTCCCGCCCGCACCGTGAGCCTGATCATCTCCGACGTGCCGGGGGATGATCCCTCGACCATCGCCTCCGGACCGACGGTGGCCGACCCGACAACGCAGGCCCAGGCCAGGGCCATTCTCGAACGCCGTGGCATCGCGGCGCCGCCCGCCGTCCTGCGCCATCTCAATGATGCCGCGCAGGAAACGCCCAAGGAAGGCGATCCGCATCTCGAATCTTCCGCCATCCGCATCATCGCCTGCCCGGCGGACGCGCTGGCCGCGGCGGCGAAAGCGGCGGCGAAGGCCGGCTTCGCGGTCGAGATGCTGGGCGATGCGCTGGAAGGCGAGGCGCGCCTGCTCGGTGCCGCCCACGGCGTTCTCGCCCGCCGTGCCAAGAGCGCCGGCAAGCCGCTCTGCATCCTCTCGGGCGGCGAGACGACGGTCAGCATGGCGGGGGCCGGGCGCGGCGGTCGCAACAGCGAATATCTGCTCGGCCTCGCCATCGAGCTTGACGGGACGAGCGGCATCCATGCGCTCGCCGCCGACACCGACGGCATCGACGGCAGCGAGGACAATGCCGGCGCCTTTCTCGCCCCCGATACGCTTTCCCGCGCCCACGCGCTCGGCCTCGATGCGAAAGCCCTATTGGACGACAACGATTCCTATGGCTTCTTCGCCGCCCTCGGCGATCTGCTCGTCACCGGCCCGACCCGCACCAATGTCAACGATTTCCGCGCCATACTGGTGGCGTCCCCCGACATGGTGGGCTAACATCGCGCGATGCGGCGGCGGCGAAATACCAAAATCCTTGCCACCCTCGGCCCCGCCAGCAGCGCGCCCGAGGTCATCCGCGCCCTGTTCGAGGCCGGCGCCGACATCTTCCGCCTCAATTTCAGCCACGGTACGGTGGCCGACCATCGCGCCTGCCACCAGGCGATCCGGGCGCTCGAGCGCGAGATCGACCATCCGATCGGCATTCTCGCCGATCTCCAGGGCCCGAAGCTCCGTCTCGCCACTTTCGCCGCCGGCCGGATCGCCCTGACCCCAGGGCAAACGTTCCACCTCGATCTCTCGCCCGAGCCGGGGGACGAGACGCGGGTCGGCCTGCCGCACCCTGAGATTTTCGCGGCGCTGACGCCGGGAAGCGAGCTGCTGCTCGACGATGGCCGCATCCGCCTCGCCGTCACGCGCTGCGGCCCCGACTTTGCCGAGACGATCGTTAGGAGCGGCACGCATCTCTCCGACCATAAGGGGGTCAATCTGCCGGGCGTGATGCTGCCGATCGCCTCCCTGACCGACAAGGACCGCGCCGATCTCGACTTCGCCCTCTCGCTCGGCGTCGATTGGGTGGCCTTGAGCTTCGTGCAGCGGGCCGAGGATATCCGCGAAGCCAAGCGGCTGGTCGCCGGCCGGGCCGCCATCATGGCGAAGATCGAGAAGCCTTCGGCGGTCACGGCGCTGGACGAGATCGTCGATCTGGCCGATGCGCTGATGGTGGCGCGCGGTGATCTCGGCGTCGAAATGCCGCTCGAAGCCGTTCCCGGCCTGCAGAAGCGCATCGTGCGCACCGCGCGGCGGGCCGGCAAGTCGGTGGTGGTCGCGACCCAGATGCTGGAAAGCATGGTGAGCGCGGCGGCGCCGACGCGGGCCGAGGTTTCCGACGTGGCGACCGCCGTTTACGACGGGGCCGATGCCGTCATGCTCTCGGCCGAAACGGCGAGCGGCGCCCATCCGGTGGCGGCGGTGGCGACGATGAACCGCATCGCCGAGCAGGTGGAGCAGGATCCGCTCTATCGCGGCATCATGGACGCCGAGCACGCCAGCCCCGAACATACGCCGGCCGATGCCATCACCGCCGCGGCGCGCCAGGTCGCCGACACGATCGCGGCGGCGGCCATCGTCACCTATACCACCTCGGGCTCGACCGCCCTGCGCGCGGCCCGCGAGCGCCCGCGTGCGCCCATTCTCTGCCTGACGCCGCATCTTGATACCGCCCGCCGCCTCACGCTGGCCTGGGGCATCCACGGCGTCGCCCGCGTCGATGCCACCAACTTCAGCGACATGGTGGAAAAGGCCTGCCGCGCCGCGTTGCGCGAGGGCTTCGCCAGCTCCGGCCAGGCCCTGGTCATCACCGCCGGCGTTCCTTTCGGCACGCCCGGCGGCACCAATATCCTGCGGCTGGCCTGGATTCCCTGAAGCCCGGCGCCAACCGGATCGCCGCCCAAATCGCCACTCAGATCGCCCCTCAAATCGACTGCCCCTTCACCTTGAGGGTGAGGATCCTGACCCATTCGGCAAGGCCCGCCGCATGCGGGTCGATCGCCTGCGCCTGGAGCAGGGTCGAGAAGGCGTCCAGGTCGTCGCCTTCCCGCTCCAGCACGCGGGCGAGGCTCATCAGCGCATCGAACTGGCGCGGCTCCAGCGCCAGGGCGTGTTCAAGATCCGTCCTCGCCTTCTTGTCGTTGCCGACCAGGAAAGCCATGCCGCCGCTGAGATTCCAGCCTTCGGCATAGTCGGGCGCAAGCTTGACCACCACGTCGAGCAGGGCTCGGGCCTTGACGATGTCATGCCGGCCGATCGCCTGGGCGGCGCCGTGCATCAGAAGATCGATCGTATCGCTGCCGGAAGTGAACCAGATGATGCGGATCTCGCGCTCGATGCGCGCCGCCGCGGCATCGCTCGGCGCCCCCTTGAGCGCGGTGAACAGGCTGTCGAGCCGCGGGTCGTCCTGGCGCGCCCAGGCCGGAAGCGCCAGGAAGCATCCCAGGAGAAGACAGGCCAGCCATCGCGTCATGAGGGGCAAGCATAGGCAATGGATGCGCCGACGCCAAGGTCGGCCGGCATCAATCCGCCAGGCCGAGCCCCGCCGGCTGCGGCCCGCCGCTCGCCCAGTCGAGCAGTTCGACGGTATGGATCAAAGGCGTGGCCATGGCGCTTTGGATCTGCACCAGGCAGCCGATATTGCCGGCCGCGACCACGTCGGGCGCGAGCGTGGCGATGGCCGCTGCCTTGCGCGCCTTGAGCCGGCCCGCCAGATCCGGTTGCAGCAGATTGTAGGTGCCGGCCGAGCCGCAGCAGAGATGTCCCTCGGGCACCTCCAGCACCTCGAATCCCGCCCGCCGCAACAGATCCTGCGGCAGCGTTCCGACCCGCTGGCCATGCTGGAGCGAGCAGGCCGAATGATAGGCGACGCGCAGCGCCGGCACGCCCTCGCCGCCCCGGTAGTCAAGCTCGGTCAGAAGCTCGCTGACATCGCGCGCGAGCCCTGAGATCCGCGCCGCCCGCGCCGCCCAGCGTAAGTCGTTGCGCAGCAGGAAGCCGTAATCCTTCACCATGGTGCCGCAGCCCGAGGCATTGGCGATTACGGCATCGAGCGGTTCGCGCTCCATCTCCGCCGTCCAGGCGAGGATATTGGCCTTGGCCGAGAGCATCGCCGGTTCCTCAAGGCCGAGGTGATGCACCAGGGCGCCGCAGCAATGCGCGCCGCGCGCCACCACCACCTCGCAGCCGAGTCTCGTCAGGAGGCGCACCGTCGCGGCATTGATCGCCGGATCGAGCACCTGCTGCGCGCAGCCGGCAAGCAGCGCCACCCGCAACCGCCGCTTGCCCAAGGCCTTGAAGACCTGCGGCCGGTCGACCGGCGAGGGCGGCACGAGCCGCCGCGGCGCCAGCGCGATCAGGGCCCGCAATCCGCGCGGCAGCAATCCCTGGAAGGGGCGCGCGAGAATGGCGCCGGCCAGCGCCAGGCGGAAGCGGCGGGGATGGGGCAGCACCATCGCCAGCAGGCGGCGCAGCGCCCGTTCGTTCCAGGGCCTGGCGTAGGTTGCCGCGATATGGGCGCGTGCATGGTCGACCAGGTGCATGTAATGCACGCCCGAGGGGCAGGTCGTCATGCAGGAGAGGCAGGACAGGCAGCGATCGATATGCCGGGCCTCGACCGGGCCGGCATCGACGCCCTGCTCCAGCATCTCCTTGATGAGATAGATGCGGCCGCGCGGGCTGTCGCGCTCGTCGCCGGTCAGAACATAGGTCGGGCAGGTCGCGGTGCAGAAGCCGCAATGGACGCAGGCGCGAATGACGGCCTCGGACGAGGCGGTCTGCGGGTCGGCGAGCTGGGCCAGGGTGAAGTTGGTCTGCATGACGCCCCCTACCCGTCCGCGACCAGGCGGCCGGGATTGAGGATATGGCGCGGGTCGAAGCTTTCCTTCACTCTCAGCGCCAGGGCGGCTTCCGCCGCAGGCTGCGGCTGGAAGACCGGCAGCGCCGCCCGTGCCGCCCGGCTCGCGCGCACCAGCGTGGCATGGCCGCCGCAGGACGCGATCACCCCCCGGACCGCCTGGGCCTGCGGATCGCCGCCCGGCAGCGCCAGCCAGATCAGCCCACCGCCCCAATCGTAGTACCAGCGCGCTCCCATGACGCCGGCGGCGGCCAGGCGCGCCGTCACGCCAGGCCCCGAGGCGGGCGGCACCGAGAGCCGCCAGAGTGTTCCATCCCCCTCAAGGCCGATCCCGCCGAGGAAGCGGTGAACATCGCCGATCTCGCGCCACAGCAGGCCGGAATTATGACCGTGCAATTCCGCCATCGGCCGGCCGGCGCCGAGCCCGGCTTTCAGCGCCGCCAGGCGGACCTCGACGGAGGGCGCCGGTCCTTCCAAGCGGATGGCGGTGACGGACGTCTGTTCCTGCGTGACATAGGATACGGCGGAGAGGGACGCGAGCGCTGCCGGCAGATGGGCCAGGCCCGAGGGATCGTGCGGGCTGGTCGCGGCCTCGATCAGCACCCGCCCGGCCGCCTCGTCCGTCAGGCCGAACAGCAGCAGGGTCCGGGTCTTCGCCGCGGCCGGCAGGACCTTGAACGTCACCTCCGTCAGGGCGGCGAGCGTGCCGTAGGAGCCGGCGAGCAGCTTGCACAGATCATAGCCCGTGACGTTCTTCACCACCCGGCCGCCGGCCTTGAAGGCCTCGCCATGGCCCGAAACCGCCTTGACGCCGAGCAGGTGGTCGCGCGCCGCCCCCGCCTTCACGCGCCGCGGGCCGGAAAGGTTGCAGGCGAAAACGCCGCCGATGGTGCCGCGGCCCGGCTGCCCGCCCCAGAGCGGACCGGGATCGGGGGGCTCGAAGGCCAATTGCTGGCCTTCCGCGGCCAGGGCGGCCTCGATTTCGACGAGCGGCGTCGCCGGCCCGGCGGTCATCACCAGTTCTTCCGGCTCGTAGAGATGGATG
>CALCYJ010000294.1 GCA_937905845.1 uncultured Rhodospirillales bacterium | reverse complement strand
CGAGGGTCTTCGCGGCAAGATTCTCGGCGTTCTCGGCCTTGGCAATATCGGCTCGACGGTGGCGCGGATCGGACAGGCTTTCGGCATGGAGGTCATCGCCTGGAGCCAGAACCTCACGCCGGAGAAGGCCGAGAAGCACGGCGTCCGGCTGGTGGCCAAGGATGGGCTGTTCCGCCAGGCGGATATCGTGACCATTCATCTCGTGCTCAGCCAGCGGACGCGCGGCCTGGTCGGCGCGGCCGAGCTTGCCGCCATGAAGCCATCCGCCCGGCTGGTGAACACGTCCCGCGGACCGATCATCGCGGAAGCGGCGCTGATCGCGGCTTTGCGCGCCGGCCGGATTGCCGGCGCCGCCATCGATGTCTTTGATGTCGAGCCTTTGCCGCCCGATCACCCCTATCGGTTTCTCGAGAATGCGCTCGCCACCCCGCATATCGGCTATGTCTCGCGCGAGCTTTACGGAACCTTCTATGGCGACACGGTGAAAAACATCACCGCCTGGCTCGATGAGCAATCCGCAGCCGGGGCGTGACCAGGCCTTGCTCTTCACCCCGGAAGAAGATTGTGCAGCACGGGCATGGTCGCGGCGGGATCGCTCATACTCTCGCGGCCGGTTTCGACATGGCCTGAGAGCCGCGTCTCCTCCTGGCTCCGCTCGGAAATCGTGATGGCGAGGTCATACCAATGGTGGCTGGCGGCTACCGGCCAATCCGTCGTGACCGAGGCCCCGGGCGGGACGCGCACCTGTCTCTCGGGGGCGCCATAGGCGACATCGCGCAGAGAGGCGATGATGGTCCCGGAGCCGGGGTTGCCGAGCGTGACCCGGAGTGCGTCCGATAACGGCAGATGCCGCGCCGCCACCAGGAGCCTCGCCCTGCCCGCCCGCCGATAGCGGCGCAGGAAACCGTTCGGGCCGGCGATCGTGAATAAAGCCGCAGCGGCGCCGGGCAAAGTCCAATCGTCCTGAAGGGATGATCCCGGTCCGACCGCGTAGCGCCGGGGCATCTCGTCGCTCCCCTCCCGATAGGCGTAGAAGCACGCCGCGCCCGCGCCATGGCTCGACAGGCGCAGCGAGAGTCGATCCGCCGGTCCAGGGCATTCATCCACCGCCAGGTCATAGGGCAAGGGGCGCGCGGGGCGCTGGCCTGGCTCCTGCGGCTCGACATCGGCGGGCGTGCTTATTTCCGGCACGCCCGGCGCGGGCAGGCGGCACGTGGCGTCGGCCTTGCGCAAATAATCCCGCGTGTCGGGCAGCGCGACGGCATCCGCCCTGGGCGCGGCGAAATCGAAGGCGGAGGTCAGATCGCCGCAAATGGCGCGGCGCCAGGGCGTGATATTCGGCTCCGCGACACCGAAGCGCTTCTCGATGAAGCGGATGATGGAGGTGTGATCGAAGACCTCCGAACAGACATAGCCGCCCTTGCTCCAGGGCGAGATCGCGATCATGCCGACCCGCGGGCCAAGACCATAGGGCAGGTTGTCGGCGTGAAATTTGTCGCGGCCGAACGGGCTGACGTAATCATGCACCTCGCCCGCGACGCTGATCGTGCTCTTGCCGGGCCGGGCGGGGGTCGGCGGCTGCGGCGGCGCGACATGGTCGAAATAGCCGTCGTTCTCGTCATAGGTCACGAACAGCGCGGTGCGGCTCCAGACGCCCGGGTTGGCCGTCAGCGCATCGAGGATCCGCGCCATATAGGCGGCGCCGTAGGCGGGCGTCCAGCGCGGATGCTCCGAAAAAGCGGCCGGCGGCAGCAGCCAGGAAACCTGCGGCAATTGGCCCCTGAGCACGTCTTGCTTGAGATCGGCAAGGGTGCGCTTCGACAGGCCGCGCCGCCGCAGCGGCGATCCTTCCGGCGCCGCAACGAAGGCGTGGAAATTCGCCAGCATGTTGGTGGCGAAATTGCCCTCGTAATGATCGGTGATCGAGAGCCCCTGCTGATAGATCTGCCAGGAGATTCCGGCCGCCTCCAACCGTTCGGGATAGGTGGTCCAGGTGAAGGGCTCGGGCACGCGCGACAGGAAGCCATGATAGAGGTAATCGACATTGTCGAGCAGCGGGCCGCCGCCCGCGCCGCTCGGATCGACCGTGCCGGTCATCAGATACATCCGGTTCGGATGGGTCCCGCTCGGCGTCGAGCAGAAGTACTGGTCGCAGATCGTGAATGCGTCGGCGAGCGCGTAATGAAAGGGAATATCCGCGCGGGTGTAATAGCCCATCGTCATGTCCGACTTGTGCGCCGGCCAGCGATCGTTCCGCCCGGCAGCCAGAGCCGCCTGCGTCAAATACCAGCTATGATCGAGGTCGAGGACGCATTCCGCGCTGCTCGTCTGCGTCCCGAGCCGGAAGGGCAGCACCTCCGCCGCTGGATCGTGCTGGCGCGGCTGGCGCCACACGGGCCGGCCGTCGGCGCGGAGCACGGGATGGCGGTCGTTGTAGCCGCGAACGCCGCTCAAATGTCCGAAATAATGATCGAAGCTCCGGTTCTCCTGCATGAGGACGACGATATGTTCGACGTCTTCGATCGTGCCCGTGCGGCCTTTCGCCGGCAGCGCCAGCGCCCGGCGGATGGCGGGCGGAAACAGGCCGAGCGCGCCCGCGGTGGCTCCGAGGCGAAGGAGGTCACGCCGGCTGGGCTCGACCATGATGAAGGTTCCTCTTCGGCCGGAAAACCGGGCGTTCGCCGGGGGCGGACCGGCAAGGGAGTGAGTCGGCCGCACCGGGCCGATTCTAACCCGACGGGCGTTGCCGCACGACAGTCAAAAGCGGCCTCTCCGGCGCCGACGGACCATCGGGCTTGACAGGCCGCCGTCCTTTCTATAATTTAACCATTAAGTTAAATAACTAAATGGTGAAATCATGGAGACGGCCGATGCCCTGAGCGCGACTTTCGCCGCGCTGGCCGATCCGACGCGGCGGGCGATCCTGGCGCGGCTCGCCCGGGGCGAGACGTCGGTCGGCGAGCTGGCGAAGCCCTTCGCCATCAGCCCGCCGGCGATCACCAAGCATCTTAAGGTGCTGGAGCGGGCCGGGCTGATCACCCGCAGCCGCGAGCGGCAATGGCGTCCGGCCCGGCTGGAGGCCGGGCCGCTGCGCGAGGTTTCGGACTGGGTGGCAACCTATCGCCGCCATTGGGAGGAGCGGCTCGACCGGCTCGACGATTATCTCAACACGCTACAGAGGGAGGCCAAGGATCATGACGGCAAGAAGTGACGAAGCCAGCTCCCCACAGGCCGCCATGCCACAATCCCGCTCCGGGCAGGACGTGGTCATCTCGCGTCTCATTGCGGCGCCCCGCGCGCTGGTCTTCAAGGCGTGGACCGATCCCGATCACCTGCGCCACTGGTGGGGGCCGCGCGATTTCACAATTCCGGTCTGCGAGATCGATCCGCGGCCGAACGGCACCTATCGGCTGGTGATGCGCGCGCCCGACGGCACGGATTATCCGATGTCGGGGATCGTCCTGGCCGTAGTCGAGCCCGAGCGCATCGTCTGGACGATCGCGCTCGAGGATCATCCGCCCCAGTGGCATGCCCAACTCGCCCGGTTGCGCGAAAAGAACGGCGCAGGGCCACCCTTGCACCAGCCGGTGATGACCGCAACGTTCGAGGAGGCGGCGGGCGGCACGCGGCTGACGATCACGACCCGCTTCGAGAGTGTCGCCGAGCGGAATGCTTTCGCGGAGATGGGCATGGTCGCCGGCTGGAACGAGAGCCTCGACCGGCTCGAGGCGGAAATGCGCCGCATGCAGGAACAGTGAACGGCCAGCGCGTCCCCCGCGCTTTGCCACTGACAGGAGCAATCCATGACCAAGCACTTGACAGAACACGCCGGCTTCACCATCGAACGCGTCCTCGACGCCCCGCCGGCTACGGTCTTCCGCGCCTTCGCCGAAGCCGAGGCCAAGGCGCGGTGGTTCGGCGGGGCGCACGGCCGATGGCGCGAGGAGCAGCGCCGCTTCGATTTCCAGGTCGGCGGGCACGAGAGGCTGATCGGCGTCTGGGAGAACGGCACCGTCTCGCGTTTCGACGCGCTCTATCACGATATCGTCCCCGGCGAGCGGATTGTCTACAGCTATACGATGCATATCGACGAGGCGAAGATCTCGGTCTCGCTCGCGACGATCGAACTGACGGCGGAGGGTGCCGGGACGCGGCTCAAAATCACCGAACAGGGCGCTTTCCTGGACGGCTATGACGATGCCGGCAGCCGCGAACGCGGCACCGCGGCATTGATGGACGCGATGGCGGCGAGCCTTCAGTCCGTCGCCTGAGCCTGCACGCCGGTTCTATCGGACCTCGATGCGGACGACATCGCGCACATCGCGGCCGCCGTGCTTGTCGCCCGGAATCACCAGGCGCAATTCCCCGGCGCCGATCGGGCGGCCGTCGCGCGCATAGGCGATCATCGCCGCCCTGCCGCCGAAATCGGGATCGATCTCGCCCAGCGCCAGGACCACGGCATAGCCGTCGCGGCCGGTGATCGTCATCGTGTGGCGGAGATCCTCGCGCTTGCCCGCGGCATCCAGGCCGCCGGCACGCTTCAGCAGAATCCAGAGCAGGGTCCCGGTATAGGTGGCCTTTTCCACGCCGTGCTCGCCCTGAAACGAGATGTCGAGCCTGGTCGCGGGCAGGCGGCGGAGTTCATCCGCGGCAAGGCGCAGCGGGTGCTTCACCTGTCCATCGAGGACCAGCGATGCCGGGGATGACGGATGGCTTGCCGCACGGGCCGGCGCGGCGCCGGAAGAATTCGGCGCGAGCAGCGCCGGCACGGCGAGCGCCAGGAACCCGGCGCAGGCCGCGCCGGTCCAGGACCAGGAATGATGCGGCCGACGGCTCGGAATTCGCATGGTTCTACTTCGCGACCATGACGTCGGAGGCCTTGATGATCGCGATCACCGCATCGCCCGGCGCGAGGGCAAGCTCGTCGACCGCCTCGTTGGTGATCGATGCGGTGACGATGGCGCCATGGCCGATATCGATGCGCACATGCGCCGTGGTCTGGCCCTTGCGGGCCTCGATCACCCGGCCTTTGAGCTGATTGCGCGCGCTCAGCTTCATCATGGCCAGCCCTTTCCCTTATGGACGCGGCATCGTCGCACGCTATATCGCCATGACTATAGCGCAAAGCCGCGCCCGGCGATATCGGCGCGCCGCCCTCACCCTTGCGCATCGCCTCGCGGCGCGGGCGCCGACACCCTTCCAATCGCGCGGAGCTTCCGGACTTCGGCCCGGCCGAGCGCCGCGGCGAACGAACTCATCCCGGCGCCGCGCAAGGGCATATAGGGCTTGGCCGCCTGACGGCAGAGGCGTTTCACCATCGAGGCGGCGTCATGGCTGACGCAATCAACGGGAAACATGACCAGATCGGCTCGGCTGACAAGACCGGCGAGAAGGCCGCTGCTATCCTCGATGCCGCCATCGTGATGGAGAAGATCGGCGCCGAACCGTTCGCCGAGCGCGCGCAGATGGCTGATCTGTCCGGGACGGCCGCCGACATAAAGGAGCGAGAGCCGGTCGGCGAAGGCCGGCGCATCGCCTGCCGCGGGCGCCGGCGCGGCGGGCGCCAAAGCGGCCTCCACAGCCTCAAGCTCCTCGCGCAGCGCGCCTTCGCTCAGCGCCAATGCGCCGCTGTGCTCCTGCTCCAGCCGAAGCTCGGCACTCAATCGCTCCAGGCGCCGGTCGACCGCGGCCCGGCGATTTGCTTCGGATGCCAGGCGGCGTTCGAGATCGCCGACCAGCTCGATCAGCGTTGCCTGCTCGGACAGATTGTCGCCGGAATCGCCGCCCCTCTCGTCGTCCGCGATCCGGCGGGCCAGAAGCGAGCTAAGCTCGCGGATCTTGTCATCGCGCGCGGTGATGCCGTCGCGAAGCTGCACCTGCTGTCGCCGCAACTTTTCCCGCAGCCCGGCATTTTCCGTCTCCAGCTCGCCAAGCCGGCGGATGTCCGCCCGATTGGCCGCCCCAACCAGATGCGAAAGCATATGGACTTCGCCGAAGACCTCGCGGACCAGCGCCGCACTTGTCGCCGGGTGCGTCAAGGCTGCCCAGTAGGCGCCCGGAATGTCGCCGCGCTTCACCGCCTCGTGCCACAGGGTGCGCACGTCGTCCGCCGTCTTCGCCTTCTCGAACTGGTTGATCGCCAGCCGATGGCCCTTGTCGAGCGCCTTCTGGAGCAACTTCGCCGCCTTGTCGTGCCGGCCGGCGAGAAGCACGCCCTGGCCGTGCAGGTCGTGGTCGGATGCGCCGGCGACCGCCAGATCGGCCTTGCCGAGAATTTGCCGCAGCTCGCCGGTCGACAGGCAGGTTCCAATGACCGAGCAATGGAGATGGGCCGAAAGCTCCCAGAGCTTCGTCCGCCGCCGGACGGCGTCCGCCACAATTCCGTGCGCCCGGCCGATCGGCATCGGGGGCGAGGACGCGAGAAAAAGGCGGAATGCATGTCCCGGGGCGTGCACCGGGAGCTTGGAGCCCGGTGCCGTCGGGTCGGAATTCAGCGCCCTCGGGTCGGAACCCAGCGCCGTCAGGTCGAAACGAAGTGTCATCGCCGTGTGACTCTGATTCCGATCGCTATATTTATCTGAATATAACGATGGTGCCAGAAGATGACAGCGCCGGCAAGCGCCTCGATAATAACGGCGGCGGCCGATCGAACCGCCGGCCGCACGGGTTTGCCTCAAGGAACGGGTTTGCGCCCGCGCAGGATCGTCCGAAGACTGGAGAAAATCGCGCGGCGAACCGGTATCAAGGGGCCGGGAATGTCGCGTGCGCGATCGGCTTCCAGCCTCGCACTTCTCCGTCGATCTGCGCGGGCGACAGGCGGGCGCCGATAGCCTGAGACAGGCCTTCGGCACCCGGTCGGTGCTGATCGCCCGGCCCATAGAATCTGACCGCCAGCCGGCTCCAGAAATAGGCGCGCGTCATATCTTGAGCGACGTTCTTTCCGTGCGCATAAAGTGCCGCCAGCGTCTGCATGGCGTTCGGGCTGCCGCTGTTTGCCGCGCGTTGAAGCCACGTCACCGCTTCACCGCCGTTCATCCCCACGCCGATCCCTTCGAGCAGCATATAGCCCACGGCGTTCATCGCCGCCGGATGTCCCTTTTCCGCCGCGGCACGATAGAGCCGATAGGCTTCGGCCTGATCCGCGCCGACCCCCTGCCCGCGACGATAGCGCTCGGCCAGG